>JAKAXE010000020.1 GCA_021816695.1 bacterium
CGCTGGGTCGCAGTTGCGCCTGGGCAGTGGCGGGAGTCCATCCCGACCATCGTGATGGCCAGGTCGGTCGTGACCCCGGAGTTGCCGTTTCGCTTCGTGCTCCCAGCTGGAGCGTACGTCCTCAGGGGGAGCTACGGACCTGGAAGCGACGTCTTCCCCACCGTCTCGGTCGTCGTCCGGGCCGGGCGGACGATCCAGCTGAACATACCCGACGAGTGCAAATAGAGCGGTTCGCGAGTTGCGACTGGGCGCAGCATTGCCGCGATTGGGCGGTTGGTCGGACATGACAGGCTGGGCGAACTTCGCGCGCCAGACCCGGCGACCCTCTGGTACCAAAGCGGTATCCTCCGCCCGTGGCCATGACCGTCCGGATCGACCCAGAGATGGCGAGGGCCCTGACCGCGCTGGCTCAGGCCGAGGGCGCCTCCCGACGGGAGGTCATCCGCCGGGCCGTGCTGGATCGCTACGAGCGCCAGGGCCACCGCGCCCGGGTGGAAGCGAGCTCAGAGAGGCTAGCAAGCCGATGGGCAGACGTCATCGAGCGGTTAGGCCGCGTGTGACCGATGTCGAGTACCTGGACCTCGAGGACCTTCTGGGGCTGGTCCGAGCCCTCGGGGTCGGGCCCGTCCGGGATGTGGGCCTCCTTGACTCAGCGGCCGCCCGGCCGCGGTCGAGCGCCCTTGGAGAGACCGCCTACCCCAGCCTCGATCTCAAAGCGGCGGCGCTGCTCCATTCGGTCGCCCGGAATCACGCCCTAGTAGACGGCAACAAGCGCCTGGCCTGGCTAGCGACGGTGGTCTTCCTGGATCTGAACGACCACGCCCCCGATCTCGATGACGACGCAGCCTTCGATCTGGTCATGGACGCTGCTCAGGGCAGCGTTGAGGTCGAGGAGATCGCGGCACGACTACGCATCGTTCGGGAGGGCGCGAGTTGAAACCACGTGCGGCGCGGCAGAGTCCTTTCTTGCAGGCATGCTGCCCCCTGCGCACCAAACCTCGTCCTACGAGCAGAAGCGCAAGCAACGCGCTCCACCAGCGCCGCGCGGCCGATTTGAATTCAGGTCTGAGCACCTTCCTTCCAAGCTGGTGGGGATCGTACCCAGCTCAGCCTCCCTGCTCCGCCCGGCCACAAAGTTCCGACCAGCCCTCCATCTCACGGCGGGATCCACTCATCCGCTGACGTTGGTGCCCCGCCCGCCGGGGACTTCGCTGCCACAAACACGGTCTGACGACAACCCGGGTGAGTCGAAGTGGACCGCAGCGGCACTCGCTTAGATCAGGTTGGGAAGCCGACGGGGAGATTCGAACTCCCGGCCAGCGGCTTACGAAAGCGGGCGGCGTCGTCCGTTGGAGCCCGCGGCCGTTCATCCCGAGTTCAGATGTCGGACCCTGACGCCTGCCACGTTCGCGTGCATTCGTGCTGGAACGTCCTGACTGGGGTCAAGGTCTCCGCTCTCCCGGAGCGCCGACAGAACCGGACCCCCACCTCGCGCGACACCCGAGTTGCCCAGGCCGACACCAAGGGGACAGCTACCCCGGGACCCGGGCATGCGCCCCGGGCACCTTGCCTGACCATGGTCCACGATGTTGCGGTGCTACCCTCAAGGCACTGTGGCGCTCAAGAGGCGGTCCACCGTGATCGGCCTGTTCGCCCTTGCCGTTCTCGGCCTTGGTCTATCCGCTGCGGGCCAGAACTCCGGCGCGGCCACTGGTCAGCACCCGCCGGGCGGGCAGTATGGATTGATTACCGGATATCTGGATGCGTGCTCCGGCCTGCCCCCCATCCCGCTCGAAAGTCCCTTTGCCTTCGGAAGGGTCACCGTGCTCGCGGGACAGATCCGCTGGATCGCCGTGGGAAGCGGCCACTGGCAGGAGTCGATACCGACCACCATCGTGGCCAGGACAGTGGTTACCCCAGACCTGCCCCTCCACTTCTTCCTGCGCGCCGGCAGATACGTCCTGCGGGGGAACTACGGCCATGGGAGCAACGTATTCCCAACGGTATCCGTGGCCGTCGAGCCGGGCCTCACGGTCCACCTGAACATCCCCAACCAGTGTCGATAAAGAGGGGCCGCCGACCACGGGTGCAGCCTGACCAATCGGACCCGGCCCAGCGAGATGAGCCGGCTCGGCTCACGGATCTGGAGCGCCGCCCAGAAGCACCTCTGTACTTATCCAGCGCGGGGCATGTGTCGCAATTGGCGTAGCAGTCGGTGGGGCGCCGTCCACAACCGTGCAGCCCGGCATCCCCGGCCATGGCCGTAGTCGTTCCGACGCTGGCATTGAGGGCCACACCGTCCGGGGTCGCCGATATCACGGATCAGGCCCGCAACGGTCGGCCGAGCGTCACGGTGGGTGTCGACTCCTACCGAAACCCGCGCCGACTCCCTCCAGCCAGTCGCGGGGGCCATGACGAGCGCAAGATCCACCTCAGCGTAGGATCAGCCGCTCGTCGCCATCGCTCTGGCCAATGGCTCCGTAGCCTCACCGCGGGTACCGCCTCCCGCTTCGCCGCCCTTTACGGGCGCCTGGAGCCAGGAGGCGTCAGCCGCGGCCACGCTGTTAGAGCACCCGCAGCTCCCATGCGTGGAAGTAGACCGGCTCACCTTCTACCGGAGAAGCGGGCGCAAACCCTCCTACGCACTCGACCTTGTCGCCATCATTGGCGAACGGCTTGCCCAAGTGGTCAGCGACGATCGTTTCCCCGCCCGGGAGGATACTGTGGTCGGGAAGCAGGCGGACTCGGCTCCGCTGTTGGTGCTGCCCCTCAACCAGAAAGTCGCAGTTGCCCCCGTCAGGGGATCGTCGCAGGATGCCGCGCAGTAGGGCTGATTGCTGCCGGGCGCCGCGCAGGCTCAAGCTGCGGTAAGGCGCGCTCCGTGGTCCACCTGCGTGATCTTCTAGGACCGTATACGCAGGCTCCGCGAAATGGAGCTCCGCCGACATCGGAGCCACGACGCCGCGGACCGACCCTGCGTCAGTGCCTGGCTGCAGCGTGATTTTGGCGACCCATCCGCTTTCGCCACGGGTCACCTCCAGGGTCGACCACCTCATCCCCCGGCGACTTAGCCGGCCCGCGAGCATGGGCGCTGCATCTCGCTCATCGGAGCCCGGAGGCCACAGTGCTTCCTCATACTCACCCAAGGCGCAGGAGAAATCGCCCTCAGTACATCTCCACTCGAGAATGTCCAAGTTCTGCTTGGCAACCAAGGAGAGTCCGTGGGTTGGGCAGGGCGGAAGGCCCCCTCCGATGAAGGGCTTCAGCAGAGACTGAAGCTCTGCCGTGAACCCGCAGACTGCCTCGGCCAGGTTGGAGCCGTCAAGGACCAGTGCCCCAACACCATCTTCACCGGCCTTCAAGGCCACCGTGATCGGCAAGCTGCGCGAGTTCGCCGACCAAATGACTGCTGGACGGGCACGGAAACCTATGTCCGAGAAGAGTGCCTGCAACAATTCGATGGGCTCAACGGTCATAGGGCATATCTGGGGAAGTGCAAGGCGTGCTGCAAGTGGACACCGAGGGGTGGGCGGAGTCGCTCCGCAGGTGGAGGGCAGCCTGGGTGGCCTCGGGCCCGCCTGTGGAGTCTCATCTGCGCCGGTTCTTGACGGAGCCACCGCGGAGCCATCGTGGAAGGTGATGTCACGGCCGGGAGCGCTCCCCTGGACCCATACCCGGTGATCCGGCGGGCGGTCGTGGCCGCCCCAAGGTGCCGCGAGGGACCAAGGAAGCAGGCGCCGGGAACGTCGTAGAGAGAACTTCCCCCGTCTCATAGTCGATGAGGACAACCGCCGTGGTCAATTCCGAACTGCCGCGGTGGTAAGGTGGCTCGACTAGGCCCAAGACGACCGCCCAGACCCAAGCGTCCATACCCGCCCGGGACTCGCCGGGGCGAAGGAACTGCCGAAGCGGGCCGTCCTTGACGGCTATCAGTGGAGCGTCCCTGAGCCTCTGATGATTCTCGTTCCGCACCCGGCTGACGGCGTAAGCCTCAGTGACACCCGTACTTGGCCGGTGGTCCGGGGGCTTGCGGATGACCTGCGGCTGTACCGGTGGCGCCAGGAGAAACCACGAGTCGCCGTCCCAGCCCCAGGTGTCGGCGTAAGTGCCCCCGCTCTTCGCAGCGATGCCACCGAACAGCACAATCGCGTCGATGCTGGTCGCGATCGTGGCTCTCGCTCTCGGACCCGGCGTCTGGAC
The DNA here is from genome assembly GCA_021816695.1 of bacterium. Taxonomy (GTDB): domain Bacteria; phylum Chloroflexota; class Dormibacteria; order Aeolococcales; family Bog-877; genus JAJYXT01. The sequence continues at coordinate 4,201 of JAKAXE010000020.1, forward strand.
CGCTCGCCTGGACCACGCCCGTCCGTCCCAGTGCCAGGTCCTTCCGAATCCGTCGAGCTGAAGCACGCCCGTTCCCCGGGGTTCCGTGGCCAGCAACGGTCGCGGCGAGTCATCCCAGGAAGCGCGGTTGGTGACGGCGGCGTCGATCCGGTGCTCCTCGGCCAGTAGAAGCGTCCAAGCCTCCCCGTCCCACCCCCAGGTGAGGAAGGGCCCCGCCGGGCTGCCGGGCACCTGGTATCGGTTGCGTTGATACAGGATCACCTGTTCTGTGATTGGATCGAACGCCATGCCTGCTCCGGCATCGAACGGGCTCGGATGGTAGATCGGCCACGGGAAAGGGTCCGCGGGAACAGGGTCCGCAGTCACGCCTCCATCGGCCACCGGCGCTGAGGTGCACTCATGGAGGACCCAGGCACTGCCCGCGCGGACCCATGTTTGGACCAGAGGGGGCCCAGAGCCACTTTCTGATCGGGACGCTCCGGTCAGCCGTTGAACCGGCTGAGTGACCAGTAGCATCTGGTGACGCTTCGGATCGAAGGCCATCAGGCTATGGACGCCACATACAGGCGTGCCGTGGCGCGAGCCATCCCGCCACCTCGACCCGTCCCATACCCACGTGTCCTCGAGCTCGACGAGCGGTTGCTTGGCCTTGCCCGTCGCCTGTACCCCGCCGAACAGCACCAACTCGCCGGCATCAGCGTCGTAGGCCATGCTCGGGTCGTGGCGGGGCAAGGGGGATGATCTGTTGGGTGCTCGGCCCCAACCTTCCGGCCGCCAGATCCACGTATCGCTCAAGCTTCGGTAGTCGGCTCCTCCGAAGAGCAGGAGCTGGCCACCGCGTGCATGGTATCCCATCACCGCTCCAGCTCTCGGTCCCGGCTCGTTACGGCGAACGCCCGGTGACCTACTCACGTCGCAAGGATGGCACGCCGGGCGGTCGCCGGCAACGCGCGCTCTGACAGACCAAGCCAGTCGTCTCCTGAACTTCAATGGTTGGCGGCCGGGTTCGTCATCCACCTGGCCTGCCCCCATTGGGTGCCCCGCTCCATCGAGCTGGCCGAACTGGTGCGCGTCGCCGCTAATCGCTGATCGGGTTCGGCAAGAACATTCACTCAGTGGCCAGCTGAGGTTGTCCGGCTCCCCGTGTGGCGCGTCGGACATTCCGAGCGGCGGGCGCGGCTACGATCCATCGACACCGACCCCCGCCTCGGGCGGAAGTGCATTGGTGGCGCACTCCGGGCTCGCGTCCGGTCAAGTGGGAGCCGTCAGCTGCCTCTCAGAGTTGGCCCGGGGCGCGGCCGGGTGGGGAGCGGCGACGAGACTGTATTGAGCAACCTTGGCGAGCGCGGAGCCGCCGGCGCTGCCATCAGGCGGCCGCCGGGCGGCCCTGTGAGATCGCCTGGGGCGGCACACCCTGGCCGTCCACGTCGTCTGCCGCACCCGAACGACCGGGCGCCGTTGGGTAGGGTACTGGCGGCTGACGGCCAACCCCGGCGGGACGGAGCGCCCTGCTAGCGCAATCGCGGGTACGCCCCTCTCGGTCCGAGCAGCTGGCTGGGAGATCGAAGTGGCGACAGCTTGGTACGGGATCGTTGGCGACTGTCGCTGGGACCCAACCCCCGGCCCTTGGTCCCTGGTCACGGTCATCCTCGTTCTCCTTGGACGCCGACTTGATGCAGACTTTCGATCCTGCACCTGGCTCGCACAGGGTAGACACAGAGGGCATTTGGCAAAATGGGGGACGTGACCTGGGCTGATGATTGGGAGGAGCGGAAAGCCGGCGTCGACTGCGCTGGTTGTGCCCCCGATCGACCGGATGGGGACGAACATGGTGTCCGGTATCTCTCCACCCCACACGCTGACGCCTACTTGCAGCGAATAACTCCAGTGCCGGGATACTCGACGGTCGTCTTTCGTGGTCGGCACGTGGCCGATCCGACTCGACTTCACTCTGATGAGACAGTCGCCTTTTGGTCAGCTGTGAGCCTCGCGGCCAGGGCCATCGAGACGGTCTTTAGGCCGTGCCATCTCAACTTCCAGCTTCTCGGCAACGAGATGCCGCACGTGCACGTTCACATTGTTCCCCGGTATCTCGACGATTTCGCACCTCACCGTCCTCTGGGCGACGCAGCGTGGACGGCGGCCGTTCAGCTACGTGCCGAGACGTTGGCGGACCAAGTCGCCGCGCTGGCTCGCGCCATCGAACATTGACGGATCAGAGAGCCATTGTTCTTGAGAGTTATGGGTCTCCTGCCATATGTGTGGGTGACCTGAGGGGTAGACGAGAGACGCACCGCCGAGGATCCCTACGATCTCTGCATGTCAACAACGGAGATCGGCAGGAGGTCATCAGGCAGTGCGCTAAACGCAAGTATGGGCCAAGGGTCTGGGGCCGTGCGGGGCGGTGGTCAAGGGGGTGGAACTGGCGGCTTGGAGCAACACCGTGGTGATGGCCGTCCGGGCGGACCCGCCCGTTCACCACCGAGAGCCGTCGATGGTCGGATGGACCTCTGACTCGGCCCCGCCGCTCCTCCCCCAGAACTGGGGTCAAAACTGGGGTCGACGACCGCACCCGGCTCGCCGATGCACCGACCGAGGAGGCTTGTTGATCTCAAGAACCGGAGCCGACGGGGAGATTCGAACTCCCGGCCAGCGGTTTACGAAACCGCTGCTCTACCACTGAGCTACGTCGGCCTGGTCGCCCGCGCACGCACTCTCAAGACAGTGATGCTGCACCCAGTCTAACTGCTGCCCAGAGGAACTCTTGACGGGCAGGTCTGGTCCGAGCCGAGCCTCCTGGCAGACCGTGCCTTCAAGGATGACCGGCCGTGCGGGGCCAAATGTCGGCGCCGGTGCGAAGTTCGTTACATAGTTGCTCGGCGATAAGCAATAATGGGGCATGCCTGAACCACAGTTTCAGTCCGTGGGCCACAGTCCCGTAACCCTCCCACCGGGCGAGCCGGATCCCGTCTCCGGTGCCCGACTGCGTGCGGCCATCCTCAAGTTGAACCGGCGGCTGCGCACCATCGAGGTTGGCAGCAGCCTAACTCCGGCGGAGTTCTCGGCCCTGGCAACGATTGTTCGCTCTGGCGAGATCAGGCCATCGGTGCTGGCCCAGGCTGAGGGCCTTAACCCCACGATGCTTTCCCGAATGCTCGCCCGAATGACCGCGACTGGAGTGGTGACCAGGGGAGTTGATCCCCGCGATCGACGGGCGGTCGTCCTCCGGCCGACGCCGGAAGGGCGCCGCAGGCATCAGGCGCTCCGAGACGCGCGGGCCCGCCTCCTCGAAGCAGCCCTAGAGCAGCTTCCAGCTGACTCGCGCCAGGCGGTGCTCGAGGCCCTGCCCGGCTTGGAGGCCCTGGCCGACCTGGTGGGCCAGCCCTGACCTTGAACCTCTCCGCGGGCACCGGCGCATCACCACCTCATGGCTGACCGCTCGCGCCGATGGCTCAGCCTGCTGTGGCCAGAGTGGATCGGGCCAAACCTCCGAATCATCATCATCGCCCGCCTGGCCATGAGCGCTGCCCGGGCCATCGCCGGGGTGGTGACCGCGCTCTACCTGTCGGCCGAGGGGTTCTCCGCCGTCGAGCTGGGACTCCTCTTCTTCGTGGTGACCGCGACCTCGGCGGCGATGGCCACGGGCATCGGGCTGCTCGCGGATCGGTTTGGCCGTAAGCCCTTCCTGATCGCGATTCCGCTCTTGGCGGCCCTCGCGGCAGTCGTCTATGCCTTCTCCCGAAATCCGGCGGTGCTCTTCGTTTTTGCAGCCGTGGGAACCTTCGGCAGGGGGGCGGGTGCCGGGGGAGGCAGCGTAGGTCCATATCAACCAGCGGAGTCGGCCTTCGTGGCGGAGGTGGCCAGCGGACGCGTCCGCGCGGCCGCATTCGGAAGGTTGGCATTCTTCTCGGCGCTCGGGGCGCTGGCAGGCGGCCTGCTGGCGGCCCTGGCCCACACCCACCCCCATCTGTCCATGGCGGACGCCACAGGCGTCTACCGCCCCGCGTTCCTGGCGGCCGCGTTCCTTGCTGCTGCGGCTGGAGTGGTGGCCATCGGACTTCGGGATCAGCCAGCACCCAAGGCACCTGCTCGTGGCCGGCCCCGAATCCGCTGGCCCCGCCGGTCGTGGCCAGCGCTGTGGCGCTTCTGGGTGACCAACAGTGTGAACGGCGTCGCCATCGGCATGTTCGGCCCCTTCATGAGCTACTGGCTCTACGTTCGGTATGGCGCCACCCCTGGGGAGATCGGCCTCCTCTTCGCGTTGGTCAATCTCGGATCTCTGGTCTCCACACTGTCGGCGGCCTCGATCGCCCGCAGGGTGGGGACCGTCCCGGCCATCGTGGGGGTGCGCGCCGTGACCGGGGTGATGCTGGTGCCCATGGTCTTGGCCCCGAGCTTCTGGATCGCGGGTGTCCTCTACTTCATCCGCATGGTGGTGCAGCGGGTGGGTCTGCCATTGCGGCAGTCCTTCACGCAAGACCTAGCGGACCCAGCGGAGCGCGCCAGCCTGGCCGCCCTCTCCAACCTACCCGCGCAGGGGACCATGGCCGGGAGCCAGGTCCTGGCCGGCTATCTCTTCGACGACGTCAGCCTGGCCGCCCCGTTTGAGCTGGCCGCCCTATTTCAGGTCGCCAACGCCGTGCTCTATGGGGCCCTGTTCGGCCCCTGGCGACCCCGGCGCAAGGATCCGAGCTTCCCCACCCCAGGCGAGTCAGACAGCGTGCTGTCCCCGCACGACGCTGAGCCGTAGATCTGTAGACCCTACTGGTTTCGGGCCGCTGGTGATTGCTGGCGTGTGAGGAATTCCGGAACCAATCCGGCCGGAGCGAGCGGTAGAGAGCGCAGGCGGACTCCGACGGCCGCCGCGATGGCATTGGCCAGGGCTGGGGCCACGGCGATGATGGGCGTCTCGCCCGCCCCCGCCGGAGGTTGGTCGCGGCGATCCACCAGAATCACCTCGATGGGGGGCACGTCGCTGAACCGGGGCACCCGGTAGGTCCCGAGGCTCGCGTTGCGAATCTGTCCTTGGTCAAAGCTGATGGCTTCGAAGAGGGCCCCACCCAAACCCATGACGGTGGCACCCTCGATTTGGTTGACTAGATTCCCGGGGCTCACCACCGCGCCGCAGTCGTACCCTGTCACCACTCGGCGCACCCCTAGTTGCCCTGCCCCATCCACTTCCACCATGACCGCCGTCGCGATCCGCCCGTCCTTCTCCAGCCCGGCGGCGATCCCCCACCCCTGCCCCGCCCGCAGGGAGTTGGCTCCCCACCCCACCGCCTCAGCGACTCTGCGCAGGACCTCGGCGAGACGTTGGTCGGTGAGATGGCGCAGTCGAAAGCTGACCGGGTCGGATCCTGCCAGCGCCGCCAGCTCGTCGATGTGGGACTCCCGGGCAAAGTTGTTGGCGGTGGCGGCCAGGGCCCGGTACGACCCCTGGCGCAGCGGGGAGGCCGCGGGCTGGTAGACCAACTTCTGGTTGGGTATGCGGTAGGGGGGACGGAGGGCGGCCGTGCCCGAATTCAGGTTGGTGAACTCCCAGGCGCTGATGGCGCCTCCAGGGCCGAGACCGGAGGCGACGTCGATGACCGCGGCTGGGCGAAGATATCCCTGAGTGAACTCCTCGGCACGGGACCACCCGACCCGAACCGGCCGGCCGGCCCGACGGGAGAGGATCGCCGCTTGGACAGCCACCTCCCCGGTGTGCTTGCCCCCGAATCCGCCCCCGAAGTCCGGGACGACGACGCGGACCGAGGACTCGGGGATCGCCAGCGCCTCCGAGAGTTCCCGGCGGACCGCGAACGGCCGCTGGGTGCCGGTCCAAACCGTCACCCGGTTGCCGCTCCAGCTGGCCAGTGCCGCTCGCGGCTCCATCGGCACGTGGGCGATGTAGGCAGCGGTGTAAGTGGCCGCCAACCGATGTGCACTCGCCGCCAGGGCCTCCTCCGGGTGGCCGGTCTCTTCGATCAGGGCTTTCTCCCACCCCTCCCCAGTTACCGGGTGGGATCGCAGGTGAGATTCCAGGGTGTGCGACCCGACATGCGGCGGTGGGCTCCACCTCGGGTGGAGAGCGTCCAGCGCTGACGCCAGGGAGGCGGCATCCTCCGCCACCACCCCGACGAGCTTGCCCTCAGACACGACCTGGACTCCGGTTACCGCTGCCGCGGCCTTGAGGTCGGCATCGATCAGTTCCGCCCCGGGGAAGGGGCGCGCCAGCACCCGCCCATGCAGCAGCCCCGGAAGCGATAGGTCGGAGGGGAATCGCTTCGCACCGGTGACGGCGAGCCACGAGGTGGACCGCGGTGCCTCCCGCCCGGCGATCGTCCAGTCCGCCGGGTCGCGGAGCGGCTGGTCGCGGCTGGCGCGACGGACCGTCTTGAGCCCCCGAACCAGCTCCCCATAGCGCACCCTGCCAGCGCGGTCCCCCGACCGCACCTCACCCCAATCGGCGATCAGCTGCTCTGCCGGCAGCGAGAGTTCCTCAGATGTCAGCTCGAGCAGCCCGGTCCTGGCGGCGGCCGCCGCCAGGCGCAGGTCGCGTCCGGCGTCAGGCATCGAGCGACTGCCGAAGGTTCCCATGTCGAAGGGAGAGATGTCGGTATCCCCCATGATGAGAGCCACATCTTCCAACTCCACGCACAATTCCTCGGCCACCAGCTGGCACAGGGCCGTACGGTTGTCCTGGCCGCCATCCACCTTCCCGATGAAGGCGGTGACCGTGCCAGTCCCCCCTACGTGGACGAAGGCGCCGCCGTTGCGCCATCCCGGCCCGCCCGACCCCTCGTCCTCCGGGCCAAGTACGGCCACCATTCCCTCAGGCAGCCGATCGAAGTAGGGGCGCTCCATGGCCGGAGTGAGATCGAACGGACGGCCTCGCGAGGGGAAGTCGGTTATGGCGGCGGGCTGGTCACCGTATGGCACCGCGGTCATCTGGGATGCCCGCAGCACCGCCCGGACTATCCGCGAGTAAGTGCCGCAGCGACAGATATGGGGCTCGAGCGCGGCTCGGACTCTGGCCTCGTCCGGGTTCGGATCGACGGCCAACAGCGCCACCGCCCCCATCACCATGCCCGGGGTGCAGAACCCGCACTGGAGTGCCTCCTCGGCCACGAACGCGGCCTGGACAGGATGCAGCTGGCCGGGATCGGCGAGCCCCTCAACCGTGGTCACCTCGCGCGCGCCGAGCTCACCGAGAAGCACCCGACAGGAGAATTCGGCGTTGCCATCGATGAGAACCGTGCAGGCCCCGCAGCGGCCCTCGCCACATCCGTACTTTGAACCCGTCAGCCCCAGCTGATCGCGGAGCACGCTTAGCAGCGGTGTCTCGGGAGGAGCCTCAACCCGCCTCTCCGAGCCGTTGACCCGGAGCACCGATCCGTCCATACCCACGCCCCCCAACCGCTTTCCCCAAGTACTCGCACCGTACCAACCCCGATACCGGCAGCCTGGGGGCCGCCGTTCCCGGCGGCCCCCAGGCTCTCACTCCGCGGGACCGGATGCCAGGGTGATGCTGGCCGAGTGGGCATTGCCCGCGGCGTCAACCCATCCGAACAGCGCTGTCTGTCCCGGCTTGTCCGCGTGGATCGCGGTGGTCAACTCGGCCACCGAGGTGATGGGCTTGCCGTTGAAGGAGGTGATCACGTCACCGGCGGCCAGCCCGGCCCCCGCTGCCGGGGTCCCGGGCACGACCGCGACCACCAGCGCCCCGGAGCTCACCGGCGGGGTGTACCCGAAGCCACCGAAGCCGCCCTGGCCGGCTGCGCTCACGTTCTCAGCCTCGATCCCCAGGTAGGCCGGCGCCCCGATCTGAATGGTGGAGCTGGCCTCGCCCTTCTGGATCTGGCTGGCGATGGAAAGGGCCCGGTTGATGGGGATGGCGAATCCGACCGTGGACGCCGTCTGGCCACCTCCGGTCTCGGCCGCCGTGTTCATCGCGATGACCTGGCCGGCGGCGTCAACCAGCGGTCCCCCGGAGTTCCCCGGCTCCAGTGGAGCGTCGATCTGGATCATCCCGGTGAGGTTCTCTGAGAGCCCGCTCCCCTGATCGGTGGCGGTGATCGAACGATTGAGGGCGGTTACCGCCCCCTGGGTGACGGTGGGGGGCCCGGGAAGTGCCAGCGCGTTGCCGATGGCCACGACCGGCTGCCCAACCCGGACCGTGTTGGAGTTGCCCAGGACCGCGGTGTGGAAGCTTCCGCCACCCTCGATCTGAACCAGGGCGACGTCATCGGTGACGTCCGTCCCGACGACCTTGGCCTGGTAGGTTGGGCCCGAGCCGGCCACCTGGGCGGTCAGCGTGAAGGCACCGGCCACCACGTGGTTGTTGGTCAGCACCTCCCCGTTGGAGGTCAGGATTATCCCGGTCCCGCTGGAGGTCTGGCCCTGGGAGGACCAGGTCAGATCGACCACCGCCGGGTCCACCTTGGCCGCCAGCCTGGAGGCGTTGATCTCACTGGAGCTAGCCCCGTTGCTACTTCCCGCAGACGGGCTGGGGATGGACTGAGAGGCGGTGGCGGGAGCCTTGGCGGTCAATCCGCTTCCCAGCTCGTAACCGCCAAGGCCAACAGCCCCGAGCAGGGCCACGGCGGCCACGCTGGCGGCCACGATCCGTCCCATGGGACGACCCTTGGCAGGGCCGGTCGGGCCCGGCGTCCACGGACCCGGCGGAGGCGGCGGGGTGCCCCAGTTCCCGCCGGGACCACCGGTCGATGGCGGCACCCAGCCCTGGTCCGGCGGGCCGATCACCGGGGCGGGCTGCCACCCAAGGACGGGCTCCGAGGGGTTGGACGGCCCCTCGCTCGAAGGAAGGATCTCGTCGTCTCCGCTCATGGCCAACTCCTCTGGGTACCACCCGATCCGTCCACCGGCTCGGGCTTCCCCTCTACTATTTCCCTCTCGCCTTAGAGTTGGCTCGGAGAAGGCTGAGGCTGACCGGGGAGTTTGCAGTGCGTCCGCTCAGTCGGAGGAAGCCAGCTCCCGGACCGCCTGGAGCACATCCTCGGCATGCCCCTCAGGTTGAACTCCGGTCCAGGATCGGACCACCACCCCCTCGGAGTCGACCAGGAAGGTGTTCCGGTGAACCCCTTCCCCGCCCGGACGCGGCCCCCAGGACCCGAACATCTCCGCCACCTGATGATCCGGGTCGGCCAGCAGCGGCAGGTCGGGGGCCCCGCAGCTGGCGGCGAAGTCGCGCTTGGCGTCAACGTCGCCGACCGAGCATCCGTACACCGCGGCGCCGGCGGCTCGGAACTCCCCCAGCAGCCTGCCGAACGCCCGGGTCTCGATCGTGCAGCCCGACGTATGGTCCTTGGGATAGAAGTAGATGACCCAGGGATGCCCCGCCAGTTCCCGAGAGTCGACCACCTCGCCGGTACCCGCCGTGAGGCGAAACTCCGGCACGCGGCTGCCTGACTTCAGCGCCACCTCACACCTCCACTTGTCGACCGAAGCCTCAGGGTAGCACTCCCCCATCGTGGTCACCGGCCCACAGGGCGTTCATGGCCAGCTCGGGCTCCAGCCCGTGGACGAGGTGAGCGCCGGATCCGACCGCTGCCGGAACCACCACCCGGTCCCTTCCTGCCCGGCGCTTCTTGTCACCCCGCCAGGCATCCGCGATCCGGGCGCGGGAGAGCTCCTGGGGTGGGGTCGCGGGGAGTCCGAGTCTTCTCAGGGCGCCCTGGAGGACCGGCGCCAGCTCAGGGGCGGTTAGCCCCAAGTCAGCCCCCAGCCGGGCGGCAGCAACGAGCCCAATGGCCACAGCGGGCCCGTGCGCCAGCCGGTAATCGCTGGACGCCTCCAGGGCGTGGGCGTAGGTGTGGCCGAGATTGAGGGCCAGACGCTGGCCGTGGTCCTCGGGATCAGCCGCCACGTAGGCCAGCTTGATGCGAACCGCCTGCTCAATCAGGAACGCGAGTTGGCCGCCGGTCCAGGGACCACTTGGTCTCCCTATGAGGTTGAGAGCGAGCGGGGAGCCGAGCACGCTGCACTTGGCGATCTCCGAAAGGCCGTGAACCCAGACCGCGGGGCGGTTGTCCCCGAGGAGGTCAGGGTCGCAGATGACAAGCCGCGCCGGATAGAAGCAGCCAACCGCGTTCTTGCGGCCGGCGAGGTCGACGGCCACCTTGCCCCCAACGGCGGCGTCTGCCATCGCCAGGGTGGTCGTCGGCACATTGACGAGAGGAACCCCTCGGGCGTAGGTCGCCGCGGCGAAGCCGACCAGGTCAAGAAGCGCTCCCCCGCCCGCTGCCACCAGGACGTCCCCTCGATCCACCTCTAAGTCAGCAAGCCTTCGCCAGAGGGAAGACAGGCCTCGCACCGTCTTGCTTCCCTCCCCGCCCTGTATCGGGATGGACCGGACCGTGAGCCCTTGAAGGCGGAGCACCTCGATTAGAGAAAGGCGCTGCGTCTCCAGCCTCCGCTCGGAGATGACGATGGCACGCTCCACCTGGGGAAGCAATCGGGTAAGCAACGAACCGAGGTCCCGTACTGCCCCCGGCTTGACCAGGACGTCCGTCCCCGGTCCGTGCAGGGGGGATGCGGGAGCCTTGACCCGAGCTTGGTAGCGCTGTACCACCTCCTCGGCCACCTGGGACGGTGGTTTGCCGGTCGTGTCGATCGCGACCCCCAGGGCCCGGTACAGCGGCTCGCGGTCACGGTGCAGCGCGCCCCATTCACCTTGGCCGCCCCGGAGCAGGGGCCGCTCAGGCCACCCAAGCTGAAGCCGGCGGACCAGCTCCGTCCAGGAGCACTCCAGGGGCACCAGCACCGATCCCTCCCCGAGCCGGGCGAACAGCTCGCCATGGAGCACAGCCCCTCCCCCAACCGCCATCACGGCACCGGAGAGGAGCGCCGCCGACTCCAGCATCTCTGCCTCCCGGCGGCGGAATCCCTGCTCCCCTTCGGCGCGGAAGAGCGCGTCGATGGAGCCTCCCCAGCTGTGCTCGATCTCTTCGTCGAGGTCGAAGAAGGGCATTCCCAGAACGTCAGCCGCAAGCTGGCCGACAGTCGTCTTGCCCACTCCCATGAAGCCCGCCAGCACCAGGTTCGGCCTGCCCGGCTGAAGCCGGGGCAGGGGTAGGTCCACCACCCTCATTCCGGCACCGTCAGCGATGCACGGATGAGGTCCAGGCGGTCCCCCCCAAAGCGCTCCAGAGCCGCCGAGGCCAGGACCAGGGCCGCGACCGCCTCCCCCACCACCGCGGCCGCAGGGACGGCACAGATGTCGGATCGCACGTAGGGCGGAGCAGCCGCAGCTCCGGACTCCAGATCGATGGACAAGAGGGGGGTCCTCACGGAGGAGAGGGGTTTCATGGCGCACCGGGCCACCAGGGGCATCCCGTTGGTCATCCCGCCCTCCAGGCCGCCGGCGAAGTTGGTGGGTCGACTCAGCCCGGAGCTACCCACCACGATGGCGTCCTGGACCGCCGCCCCGTCGCGCTGGCAGACCTCGAAGGCAGGTCCCAACTCCACTCCTTTTACGGCCGGGATGGAGAGAAGTGCGGCCCCCAACCGGCTGTCCAGCCGGAGGTCGGCCTGCGTGTAGGAGCCCAATCCCACCGGGAGGCCGAGCGCGTGGATCACGAAGGTTCCCCCCAGCGTCTGCCGCTCCACTCGGGCTCGATCCACGGCTTCCACCATCCGCCCCGAGGCGTCCTCGTCCCAGCAACGGACCGGATCCTCCTCGGCGCGGGCGGAGAACTCTGTGAGCTGTTCCGGGGTGAGATGGGCCAGATCTGGCAGGGCCTGGATCGCCCCCACCCCGGTGACGAAGCTGCCCACGGTGACCCCTAGGGCGCGAAGGAAGGCTTTGGCGGCGGCCCCGGCGGCCACCCTGGCGGCCGTCTCCCGCGCACTGGCCCGCTCCCTGATCACCCGCAGATCGGAGATCCCGAACTTGACCGAGCCTGCGAGGTCCGCATGCCCGGGACGTGGAGCCGTGATGGGCGGGCGGGTGGCCGGCTGGTTGAGGAAGTCGAGATTGGGTATCCGCAGGCCCAGAGGTGCCCCGGTGGTGAGCCCTCCCGCCACCCCGGCCACCAGCTCCACCCGATCTCTTTCCACCCTAGTGGAGCGCGCTCCGCGCCCATGGCCACCCTGGCGCCGGCGCAGGTCCTTGTCGATGTCGTCCCCGGTCAGAGGAATCCCGGCAGGCATGCCATCCAGCACGGCCACGAGCTCCGGACCATGGGAATCGCCGGCGGTGAGGAGTCTCAAGCTCAATTGGCACCGCCCCGTGCGACCGTCAGGACCGCGGCCAGCATCTGCTCCCGCGGGGCGGGAAGCCCTGACCACAGCTCGAAGGACAGCGCCGCCTGCTCCACCAGCATCCCCAACCCGGAGGCGGACCGGCAGCCCGACGATCGCGCGGAACGCAACAGCGCCGTCTCCGCGGGTCGGTAAAGGAGGTCGACCACGGCGGTCTGGGAGCTCAGCCTCACCTGAGGCAGAGGCGTGGAGATCCCGTCTGCGCCGACGGGTGTGGCGTTCACCAGGAGGTCCGCCCCGCAGGCCGCCGGGACAAGCTCCCGATGATCAAAAGACAGCGGGGACGCCCCCGGCCCAAGCTCAGCGCAGACCATCTCCGCCTTGTTCGGGTCCCGACCGGCCAGGAGAACCGTCCAGCCGGCCGCCAGCAGCGCGGCCGACACCGCCCGGGCAGCTCCCCCTGATCCCAGGATCACCGCTCTGCCAGGTGGCGGCTCGCCGACTTCGCCGAGCGCGGCCATGAAGCCAGCCCCATCCGTGCTGTCGCCCAGAGCTTCCGACCCCCGGAACGTCACCGTGTTGACCGAGCCGCAGCGCGCGGCCCTCGGCGTGACCTCGGTGGCCAGGCGGCGGGCCGCAACCTTGTGAGGGGCGGTCACGTTGACTCCGGCGAACCGCCTTGAAAGCGCATCCCAACTGGCCTCGAGCTGCCCGGGGGGCACCTTGAACCTCTGGTAGCTCCATCCCTCGAGTCCGTGGGCGGCGAAGGCCGCCCGGTAGAGGGCGGGGGACAGGCTGTGCTCCACCGGGTCTCCGACGATGGCGAACTCCCGGCTCACCGCAGCGACCCCATCACCGAGGAGAACTCCGGGAAGGAGTCACCGATGAACTCGGTGCCGGCAACCCTCACATCGCCCTCCGCCAGCAACCCCGCGAGGGAGAAAACCATCGCCAGCCGATGGTCGCCCCTCGAGTCAGTCGCCCCACCGCGGAGCCTCACGGGGCCGGAGACGGCGAAGCCGTCCAGTGAGTCTTCCACACGAGCCCCCAGCTGGCGGAGTCCCTCCACGAGGACGGAGATGCGGTCGACCTCCTTGAAGCGGAGCTCCCCCGCCCCCCTGACCACCGTGGTGCCCTCGGCCTGGGTCGCCAGCAGAGCGAGGAGGGGCAACTCGTCCACCAGCAGCGGCACCCGATCGGCCCCAATCTCCACCGCGCGCAGGGGTCGGTGGCGCACGGTCACATCCGCGGCGGCTTCGGCCTCTCGGCCCGGGTCTCCGACCTCGACGAGGGCCCCCATCTCGGCCAGAACCCTGAGGAATGCTGTCCGCGTGGGGTTGACGCTGACCGACCTCACCGTCACCCAAGAGCCGGGGACCAGCGCGGCCGCCGCGGCCAGCACCGCTGCCGAGGAGGCGTCCCCGGGAACCTCAAGGTCCAAACCCTGGAGCTGCGCCCGCCCGATGCCGATCGACCGCACCCCTTCCCGCCACCTCTCTTCGATGCCGGCTCCCATGGCGGCCAGCAACCGCTCGGTGTGGTCGCGGGTCGGCACCGGCTCCTCTACGACCGTGCGGCCCTCGGCCCAAAGGCCCGCGAGCAGCACCGCCGACTTCACCTGGGCGCTGGCCACCGGCAGGCGATAGCGCACGCCGACGAGGCCGCCCCCGCGGACTCGGAGGGGAGCCCGGCCCCCAGCCGCGGTCTCCACGACGGCTCCCATCTGACGCAGGGGGACGGCGACTCGCTCCATCGGCCGGGCCAGCAGCTGGGGATCGCCGAGCAGGACGGAGTCTCCCTCGCGAGCGGCCAGGATCCCCGCCAAAAGGCGCATGGTCGTCCCCGAACGGCCGCAGTAAACCGCCAACTCCCCCCGGGGAAGCTCGGCCGCACCCCGGATCCGGAGCTCTCCATCCCTCTGCGACACCACCGCGCCAAGTCGCTCCGCGGCCCGCAGACTGGCCCGGCAGTCGAGAGCGGTAGCGAGCCCTCGAATCCGGCTCGGCTCCGGTGAGAGTGCCGCCATCAGCACGGCCCGGTGGGAGATGGACTTGTCTCCGGAGACGCTGACCACTCCCTGAAGGGCTCGGGCTCCCGCCATCCTCAATTGACACCCACCTGCAGGGCCCGAAGACGCGCCCGCTCGAGCTCGGCCACCAGGTGCTCCTCACCGGAGGCAGCCGCCGCCAGCAGCCGGTCCAGCTGGAGCCGGAGATCGCGCGAGGCCGCCCGGACCTCCTCAAGGTTGGCGCAGACGAAGGAGGCCACCATAGCCGGGTCCGAGCGGGCGAGACGCACCGCGCCGCGCAACCCCGAAGAGAAGAGCGCCCTGGTGGGGACTTCGCCATTCATCTCGGCGATGGCGGCGGCAACCAGGTGGGGAAGGTGGCTTGACCGGGCCAGAAGGCGGTCGTGTTCGCCGGCGTCCAGCTCCAGGGGGACGCTGCCCAGCATCTCCACCAGCCTCCGGGCGGTGCCCAGTGATGGAGGGTCGGCGCGGACGGGACAGAGGACGAAGGTGGCGTGCTGGAGAAGGGAGGGGTCGGCCGCCCAAGGCCCCGGCTCACTTCCCCCGCACAGGGGATGGCCGCCGACCGCGCCCGCCGCCTTGGGCACGTATTGCCGCATGGCGCGCACCACCACCAGCTTGGAGCTCCCCGTGTCGAGAAGAAGTTGCCCGGGAGCGAGCCTCGGACCGAGCTCTCGAATGAGTTCCACGATCTGGGCCACCGGCGTCGCCAGGATGATCAGGTCCGAGTCAAGGGCTCCCCGTGGCCCCTTCAGTAGCCGGCTCGCCCCCGCCCGGCGCTGGCAGGCATCCATGGCCGCCGGGTCGCGGTCCCAGACTGCGACCTCCTTCACCCCGAGCTGGGGCCCGGCCCGCAAGGCCATCCCCACCATGGTGCCGATCTGCCCGGTGCCTAGGATGGCCACCCGGTCGAGGGCGGTCACGCCGCCCTCCGCCCCACCGCAACGGCCACCTGGCAGACCTGCTGCACCAGGGCGCCGAACGCCTCCGGGTCCAGGGACTGGGCCCCGTCCGAGAGCGCCGACGAGGGGTCGGGATGCACCTCCACCAGCAGGCCGTCCGCGCCTGCGGCGACTCCGGCGAGAGCCAGTGCGGGGACGTACTGGGCCCGGCCCGCCGCATGGCTGGGATCGACCACCACCGGCAGGCTGCTCAGCCGCTTGAGAACCGGCACCGAGGTAATGTCGAGGCTGAAGCGAACCGACGGCTCGAAGCCTCGCAATCCCCGCTCACAGAGAGCGACTTTCTGGTTGCCTCCGGCGAGCACATACTCGGCGGCCTGGAGCAGCTCGTCCACCGTGGCCGCCAGTCCGCGCTTCAGCAGCACCGGTCGGTCGACCTCACCCAGGGCCTGCAGCAGCCGGTAGTTCTGCATGTTGCGCGCCCCCACCTGGAGGATGTCGGCGTGGGCCGCCACCAGGGCCACGTCCTCCGCCGAGAGGACCTCGGTGATGACCGCCATCTGGTGACGGTCAGCCACCTCCCGCAGGAGCAGCAGCCCCGGCTCGCCGAGCCCCTGGAACGAATATGGCGAGGTGCGCGGCTTGAACGCCCCGCCCCGAAGGACCCTCACCCCAACCCGACGGACCGCGGCCGCGGCGGCCTCCAGCTGCTGCTCCCCTTCGACCGCACACGGCCCGGCCATGATCAGGACCTGCGGCCCTCCCAGCGTCAGCCCCGGGCCGAAGGTGATGACGCGATCTTCCGGATGGAAGTCCCGACTGGCGAGCGGATGGTCGTGCAGCACCCGCACCACCCGCTCCACACCGCCCAGGACGGACAGCTTCTCCAGGTCTGGCTCGGTCTCGTGGCCGATGAGGCCGACGATGGTGCGCTCCCTCCCATGCGAGACCTCTGGGCTCAGGCCCAGCTGCCGGGCCCGCCGCACGACCTCCTCCACCTGCTCCGCGGTGGCCCCGGCGGCCATCACGATCACGGCCGGGTCCCCCAGCCTGGGCTCAGATCCGGGCGGAGGGAGCTGGCCACACCGAGGTAGGCGTGGCGGATCTCCGCCTGCGGCCTGCTGGTGTTGACCAGCATGAGCGCTCGAAGGCAGCGAGAAACTGCCGTGTCACCCCCGTGCTCGCGAACCACCAGGAGGGGCACAAGGGAGTAGCCGCTATGCCGGGCCGCCGCCGCCGGGTTGAGCCCGGCCAGATCATCCTGGACCGAGAAGACCACCGCCGCCACATCCTCGAGACTGCCACCGCTGCCCTCGAGCATTGCGGCCAGCAGCTCTCCCACCAGCGCCTCCAGCTCCTCGTCCCGGTGCACCGAGACGGCGCCGCGCACCCCGCGGCAGGCGATCCGCCCACCGTCCCGCCGAGCCTCCATGTCAACACCTCCTTCCGTGAGGGGAGGTGCGGAGCGGGGTACCGGGTCGGCCGAGGGGTGGGCGCAGACTCCGCTCCGCGCCTCCCGCAGCCCCTGGGTCGAGCCGGCTAGCCCCTCACCAGCGACGCGGAAGGCGTCCCGTGCGCATAGGCGTACGGGTAGTCCACCGCGCCGGTAAAGAGCCGCGCATCGACCTGCATCTGACGCGCCATGCTGAAGGGTTCGCGGGCCCACGTCAAGCCCCCGCATTGCCTCAGCGAGAATCGCACCCTGGGGCGATCGCTCCCTCAACAAGGAATGACACCGAGGGTCGGCCGCCGGAGAGCGGCATCGAGGGGGCGGGGCCCATGCGCATCCGGGAGCGATACGAGCTGGCGGAGGAGCTTAGGACCAGGTACCGGGGGGCCGGCCGGGTGGAGAAGGGTGAGCTGCTGGACTCGTTCTGCCTGGCCTCTGGGTACGGGCGCAAGTACGCGGTCAAGGTGCTGAGGGGACGGCAGCGAATGCCGCTGCGGAAGCGGGTCCCGCGGCAAAGGCGGTACGGCCCGGTCTTCAGGTCCGCACTCAAGGTCTGCTGGGAGGCCTCCGACTACCTCTGCTCTCAGCGGCTCCAACCCTTCCTCGGGGATCTGGTCCTGATCCTGGAGCGGCACGGCCAGCTCCGCTGCTCCCGAGAGACCCGCGAGCTGCTTGCCGCGGCCAGCATCTCCACAGTGGAGCGCAATCTGCGGGAGCTGCGCCGAGTGGTGGTGGGCCGGCGGATGAGCCAGACCAAGCCCGGCGGACTGCTCCGCCGGGAGGTCCCTGTGGTGGTGGGGAAGTGGCGGGAGCTGGACGTCCCTGGGTACCTGGAGATCGACCTGGTCTCCCACAGCGGGGAGGTGGCAGCCGGAGAGTGGATCTGGACCCTGTGCGCCACCGACCTCTCCACCGGCTGGACCGAGAGAGTGCCGGTCATGGGCAAGGGGCAGACGCGGATCGTGGCCGCGCTGGAGCGCATCCAGCGGCAACTGCCCTTCCCGCTCCTGGGCCTGCACCCGGACAACGGCAGCGAGTTCCTCAACTGGCATCTCCTGCGCTGGTGCCGCCAGACCGGGATCCTGCTCTCCCGGTCCCGCCCCGAGCACAAGAACGACAACTGCCACGTGGAGCAGAAGAACTGGACCCTGGTGCGCCGCCTGATCGGCTACCAGCGGCTCGATACCCCGGACCAGCTGCAGTGGCTGGACTCGCTTTACGGCGACCTCCTCCGTCCCTACAACAACTGCTTCCAGCCGGTGATGAAGCTGACCGGCAAGGAGTCGGTGGGCAACCACGTCCGCAAGCACTACGACCGCCCCACCACCCCGCTGCAGCGGGTCCTGAACAGCGGTGCAGCGGACCCGGCCAAGATCCCGGCTCTGGTCACCCTCTACACCACAGTCAGTCCGCTCTCCCTCAAGCGCCAGATCGACCGCCGCCTGGCCGCCATGCCCGCCTCTCTGGGGGTCTTCCAAAGTGCCTGAGCCCGATCCCATGCCCCCCCTGCCTGCGGTGCCATTCCTTCCTGACTCAACGATCATTGGAAAGTGCGATTCCTTCCTGATTGACAACGGCCCCCTTCGCCGGGGCCGCCGGCCGCGCCATCTCAAGGAAGTTGGCCATCAGGCGGCTGCCCAGGGGGGTCAGGACCGACTCGGGGTGGAACTGAACCCCGAACCAGGGGCGGGAGCGGTGGCGAATGGCCATGATCAGGCCATCCTCACTGGCCGCCGTCACCTCCAGCTCCTCGGGGAGGCCATCCCGCTCCACCACCAGCGAGTGGTAGCGGCCCGCGGCAAAGGGCACCGGCAAACCGGCCAGCACCGCGGCTCCCTGGTGGGAGATCTCACTGGCGCGCCCGTGCACCGGGCGCGGGGCGTGTCCCACCCGGCCTCCCAGGGCCACGGCGAGCGCCTGGTGGCCGAGGCAGACCCCGAGGAGCGGAGTTGTGGCCGGAAGCGCCTGGATCAGCTCCACGAAGCAGCCGGCCGCCTCTGGTCTCCCGGGCCCGGGGGAGAGCAGGACGCCCGCCGGCGAGCGGCCCAGGACCTCATCGATCCCCGCCCGCGAGGGAAGCACCAGCACCTCGTGCCCCAGCACCTGCACCTGCTGCACCAGGTTGTAGACGAACGAGTCCTGATGGTCGACCACCACTATCACCGGGATCTCCCATCAGGCTCGCCGACGGCGGCCAGGATGGCGGACGCCTTGGCCTCGGTCTCCAGGAGCTCACGTGCCGGGTCGGAGTCCAGCACCACGCCCGCGCCGGCCTGCACATGGACCTGTCCGCGGGTGACCACCGCCGTGCGGATGGTGATGCAGAAGTCCAATTCGCCCGCGAACGAGCAGTAGCCGACCGCCCCGGCGTACGGCCCCCTGGGAGTGGGCTCCTCGGCCGCGATGATCTCCATCGCCCTCCGCTTGGGCGCCCCGCTGACGGTGCCCGCGGGGAAGGTCGCGAAGAGGGCTTCCAGAGGCGTCGTATCAGTCGGGAGCTCGCCCTCCACGGTGCTCACCAGGTGCATCACCCGGGGGAAGTTCTGCACCGCCATGAACTCAGTGACCCGAACGGAACCGGGGGCGCAGACCTGTCCCAGGTCGTTGCGAGACAGATCAACCAGCATGGAGTGCTCGGCTCGCTCTTTGGGGTCCGCCCGCAGCTCCTCCGCCAGCTGGCGGTCGTGCTCAGGGTCGCGCCCCCTAGGCCTGGTGCCGGCGATCGGACGGCTGAGGGCGCGTCGGCGGTGGACCTTGAGCAGCGGCTCCGGCGAGGAGCCGGCCAGCTCCACGCCGGGGAGCCGGACGAAGAACATCGCCGGCGAGGGATTGGTCTGGCGGAGGCGGCGGTAGAGGGTGAATGCCGACTCCCGGGCGGGAACTGTGAGGCGGCGGGAGAGAACCACCTGGTAGACGTCTCCCTCCACGATGTGCTCCTGAGCGCGGCGGACGGCCGCCAGGAATTCCTTCGCCGGGATGTTCGGCGCCGCGGCCAGCGACTCCGAGGGGGCGGAAGGGACCTCCCCGGTGTCCGACTGCCTGGAGAGCCGACTGGCCATCTCCCGGAGCACGGGCAGAGCATCCTCGTCCGGCTGCTCGGACCCGAGATGGACCACCAGGCAGAGGCGGCCCCCCAGGTGGTCGTACACGGCCACCCGGTCCAGCACCAAAAGGCTGATCGGCGGGGCCGGGGGGCGTCCCCGCCCGCCCGGAGCCATCTGGCTGTGGAGCAGTTGCGCGGCCTCGTAGGAGAGCATCCCGGCCAGGCCGCCGGAACAGGTGGAGAGGCCGGGGACCTCTGCAGCCGAGAGTTGGCGGCTGAGCTGGCGCAGCGCCTCGGCGACGGGAACTCCGGCGCTGATCGCGAGGCCCGGTAGCCGGCGCCGCACCTCCGTGAGCCGCGCACCCGTCGAGTCGGCCACCACCACCGCCGCCGGATCGCCCGCCACGATGGTGAACGGCCCGGGCATCCCCGCGAGGTCAAGGCTTTCCAGCAGGACCCCCGGGCCGTCCTGAGCCAGCGCCTGGAAGGCGGCCTCGAAGGAACAGGTGTCGATCGGAAGCTCGAGCCAGACCGGCCTCAGGGTGTGGCCCTCGCGGGCGGGCAGCGAGTGGACCCCCTCCCGGGCATCCGCGGCAGTTGCCATCAGTGAAGCTCCTTCGCGCAATAAAAGAAAGAGCCCCGGGGGCTCACCCAGGGCTCGATGTTCGCGGCCAGATGTCGGCTACCGGCTCACTCTCATCGGGCCCCGGGGGGCCAGCTCCAGCGCCAGACATAGCCGCGAATCAAAATCACCCGGGCAGTGTGCCGCCTGGGGCAGGACGCCGTCAAGGTCTGCGGCCGGACCCACCTGGCACCCCGACCGGGCCCACCGCTTGGCGATCCCTTCGCTACCATGCGCCCACATGGAGAATCCGGCCCCCGGCGATCAACCCGGAATCTGGAGCCGTCCCAACCCGAGGCTGCTCACCCTGCGACGCGGGGAGGTGGGAGCAGGCGCCGTCGCACTCCTGCTGATCGGTCTGGGGCTCAGCTTCACCGATCTGGCCGTGGGCGCCGCCCTGGCGGTCGCCGCCCTGCTGGTCGGCGGCTTCGGCCTGGCCTACGTCGGACGTCGCTTCCGCTCCTGGGGCTACCTCGAGCGGGTCGAAGACCTCCTGGTGCGCCGAGGGGTCATGTTCGAGCGGCTCTCCGTGGTCCCCTACGGAAGGATGCAGACAGTCGAGGTGACCGCCGGCCCCCTTGAGCGGTCATTGGGTCTGGCCACAGTCCAGCTGCACACCGCCTCCGCCGCCAGCGACGCTCGTATCCCAGGGTTGGATCGGTCCACCGCCGCCGACCTCCGCGATCGACTCGTGGGCCGAGGCGAGGCCACCGCTGAAGGACTTTGAACAGCGGACCGGCTGAGGACCCAACCGCGGTTCCCGAAATGGCAGCATCCCCAACTGGGGGCTCAACTCCGGTTTGGGACTCGTGGCACCGGCTCCACCCCCTCTCCCCGGTCGTCCAGGCCGGCCGCCGGATACTGCCTTTGGTGGTCGTTCTGGCGGTGCCATTCCTCTCCCAAGGGTCCTCCACGAAGTCTCAGACCCTGGTCGACGCAGGCTTGGTCGCGCTGGCAGTGGTCGCGGGGGCGGCGGAGTGGCTGGTGACCCGCTGGCGCATCGAGTCCGGGGTGCTGAGGATAGACACCGGCCTGGTGCGCCGGCGGACGACCAAGCTTCCTCTCAGTCGCGTCCAGTCGATCGACCTGGTTCGGCCGGGCACCGCCCGGTTGCTGGGCCTTGCCGAGGTGAGGGTCCGTAGCGGGGGTTCCCGGGAGGGTGATGTGCGGCTGGCCTATCTGGCCGCAGAGCGAGCCGAGCACCTCCGGGACGGGCTGCTGGCCCTGGTGCGCGGCACCCACCCCTCGTCCCCTGTGTCCGAGAGCCCGATCGCCCGCACCTCCACCTCCCGGTTGCTGGTCTCCACGCCGCTGCGTGGGGCGGTCCTCTGGCCGACCCTGGTGGCGGCTGCGCTCCTCGCCTTCGGACGCCATCTCACCCACGGCGGCCTGGTGGCGGTGGCCACGCTCATTCTGCTCGCGGTGGGCACCGGCGCGGCCCGGATCCTCTCCTCCCAATATGGGTTCGAAGTGGCCCGCACCCAGGATGGGCTGCTGATTCGGGGCGGGGCGGTGGGAACCTTCACCGAGACCCTGGCCCTGCACCGCATCCAGGCGCTCCGGGTGGTCGAACCACTGCTCTGGCGGCCGTTCGGTTGGGCCAAGCTGGTGGCCGACGTGGCCGGGGGGCAGCGGAGACGCGATGAGGACCGCTCCGCCTCCGGGCGGATCCGCACGTTGGTGCCGGTCGCCACCCGGACCGAGGTTCTCAGGGTGGCTGAATCTATCGTCGGCCCCGCAGCCAGGGAGGTGGGCACCGCCCCACCCACCAGGGCGAGGCTCAAGGCGCCCCTGAGCTACCCCCTGCTCCGCGCCGGGCTGCTGGATGGCTACGCGGTCTCCGTCGTAGGCCGCGTCCGGCGCCTCACCACCATCATCCCGTTGGCCAAGGTCCAGAGCGTGCGCTGGGTCCAGGGCCCGGTCCAGAGGCGGCTTGGTCTGGCCACCGTTCACCTGGACGCGGCCGGGGGCCGCAGCACCGGTGCGGCGCTGCGGGACCGCTCGTCCGAGGAGGCTCGAGAGCTCCTCGGACGCCTGCCCACCCTCTGCGCGGCAGCGCGGCGCTCCACCCCCGCTGGGCCCGCGCCCCTACCCTGAGCAGATGCACGCTCTGACCATCGTCTCCGGCCAGCTGGAGTGGGCCGCGAAACCCGATCCAGTGCCCCAGGGATCTCAGCTGCTGGTGCGGGTCAGGGCTGCCGGGGTCAACCCCGCCGATCTACTGCAGGTCAGGGGACACTATCCCCCTCCCCCCGACGTGCCCCAGGACGTACCCGGACTTGAACTGGCCGGCACCGTGGTGGGAGTGGGCCCGCTGGCCCGGCGCTTCCAGGTCGGCGACCGGGTCATGGCCCTGGTTGGGGGAGGCGCCCAGGCAGAGCTGGCCCTGGTCGATGAGTCCGTGGCGCTTCCAGTCTCGGAGCACGTCGGGTGGGAGAGCGCTGGGGGGTTCATGGAGGCCTTCGCCACCGCCTACGACGCGCTCATCATTCAAGGGAGGCTCACGCTCGGTGCCAGGGTGCTGGTCACCGGGGCCGCAGGAGGCGTGGGCACCGCTGCCGTCCAGCTGGCGGCCGCGGCGGGGGCCGAAGTCACCGCGTCGGCCCGGAGGACGGAGTTTCATGTCCGGCTCCGCGAGCTGGGGGCTCAGCGGGTGATGCCGCCGCCGGAGGCCGCTGAGGCCGGGCCTTACGATTTGGTGCTGGAGCTGGTGGGCGGTCCGATGCTGTCTTCCCACCTGGGCCAGCTGGGGACCTCGGGGCGCATGATCGTCATCGGCGTGGGTGCCGGCCGACGGCTCGACCTCGACCTCTCCCTGCTCATGGCGCGGAGAGCGGGGCTCGTGGCATCCACCCTGCGCGCCCGATCCGCCTTCGAAAAGGCCGCCCTGGTCCGGACCCTGGGAGAGAGACTTCTGCCCCAGCTCGCCTCTCACCGCCTGCTGGTGCCGGTGGCAGCCACCTTCCCCCTTACCGATGCACCAGCGGCGTATGCCAGGGTCGGCGAGGGGGGGAACTTCGGCAAGGTGGTGCTGCTCTCGGGCGGATGACCGGTGGCGGTTGATCACCCTCCCGCCATCGGTTGCTAGAGTTAGTTCATGGAGGCTCCACCGCCGACCCGGCAGCTTGAGGTGCCGGAGTTGACGGTGCCAGCGCCCGAGGCGGTGGGCCAGTTGGCGTTTTGGAACGACGTCGGGGTCGAGCCGGTCCCTGTCCGGGAGATCGCCAGCGCCGACATGGTGCGCGAACGGGTGGCCGCCCTGGCTCGGGAGATCGCCCAGGACATGGGGGCAGAGCCGCTGACTCTGGCAGTGGTCCTGCGGGGGGCCTTTGTCTTCGCCGCTGACCTGGCCCGAGAGCTGATCGTGAATAAGATGGAGAATCTGCTCGTCACCTTTTTCCATGCCAGCAGCTACCGGGGCACCAAAGCCTGGCGCGCCCCGGTGATCGAGGAGCTTGGCGACCCCAGCACCGATGGCCGCCAGACCATCCTCATCATCGACGACATCGTCGACGCCGGCCACACCGCCCAGGCGATGATCAACCGGCTCGCCTCCCCGTCCCGGAGGATCGAGTACTGCTCTCTCCTGGACCGACCCGAGGCCAGGGAGGTTCCGGTCCATCCGCGCTACGTGGGGTTCCACCTGCGGGGACCAGGGTTCGTGGTGGGTTACGGCCTCGACTACGACGGCAAGTACCGAGAGCTACCCTACCTCGCCCAGTGGATACCCCCGCCGCCCACCGCCGGCTGAGCGGGGTGGGGTAGGCCCCACCCCGCCGCCGGCCGTCAGACCGGGCTAGCCACCCCGGCCTCGGGCGCCTCGACCTCCCGCCTTACCGAGAGGCGAGAGAGCGCGAAGTACACCAGCCCGCCGACGATGATGCCCAGCGCCCAGCTGAAGTCAGCTCCGCCGGTGACCTTGGAGAGCGGTCCCACAAAGGGCGGGAAGGAGAACGCGGCGTCGATCCAGATCATGGCCGCGGCCATCCCCAACGCCTGGGCCACCAGTGCCCGCCAGTTGAAACCTCCGGCACGCCAGTAGATCCCCTCGCGGCGGTTTCCCAGATCGGCGGGGCGATAGCTGCCCCGCCGCAGCAGGTAGTCGACCATGATGATGCCGAACCAGGGGCCAAGCCAGACCACGATGTAGTTGAGGAAGCCGGCTAGGTCCGTGTAGAAGTTGCCCTTGAAGATGACCAGAGCGGTCACTCCCCCCGCCACCAGGGTGTCGATGACCACGGCGCCCCAGCGGCGCACCGGGACACCGAGGGCCTGCAGGGTGACTCCCGACGAGTAGAGGTCGAGGGAGTTGATGGCGAACAGCTGGGGCAGCGCCAGGATCAGGAAGGGCCAGAAGAACCAGCTGGCGAACGAAGCCGGAACTCCGGTCACCGCCGTGACCTTGGGGCTGATGGTGAAAGCTGCGGCCCCCAGCAGCTCCAGCAGGATGGACGGGATCGCTCCACCGAGGGTGGCCGCCCAGAAGGTCTTGGCCCGACGCGTCGCCCGAGGGAGGTAGCGCGAGTAGTCGGCCGCGTTCTCGGTCCAGCCCAGCCCCCCCGCCGAGACGATCAGCACCACCGCCGTGGTCCACACCGCCCAGGACGCCTGCTGGTGGAAGTGGCCGAGATTCACGTGGGGGATGACCAGCGCCGCCATCACCGCGAAGAGGACGATGAAGACGTAGGAGAGGTAGCGCAGGGTCTTGGTGATCATGGCGTGGCCAAGGAAGGGCACCACGAACTGGATGGCCACCGCCGCCAGCACCAGGGCGATCTTGAGGCCCGTGCTCCCGGCCACCCCTCCCCTGGCGAACATGGCCAGGGCCACCAGAACGACCAGAACGATCCCCTCGATCTCAAAGCCGACCTGGGTGATCCAGTTGAAGAGGGCCACCACCCGGTTGCCGTTGAGACCGAACGGGGCTCGGGAGACCATGAATGCGGTGGTCCCCGTCTCGGGCCCGAGAAGGCTGGCGAGGCCGAGGAAGGCGTAGAAGACGTTGCCCACCAGGATGGCCAGGACCGCCTGGCCGAACGACAGTCCGAAGGAGATGATCAGGGCGCCGTAGACCAGGAACTCCACGTTCCAAATGCCTCCGGCCCAGAGCCAGAAAAGCGCCGCCGGCGTCATCTTCCGCTGCCCCTCGGGGATCAGCTCGATCCCCCGCCTCTCCACCTTGAAGGCGGAGTAGTCCTCGCCCGCGCCCGTGAACGCGCTAGGGTCCAGGTCCATCGGTTGACTGGTGGCCAAGCCTCTTCCCCTCCTGATGGGCTCTAGTGCACCGCCGTCTCCACTCCCGCGGGCCAAAGCCCGCTCCGCACATTGTCGGCCATATCTAGTGGCGTGTCAACGCCTCAGACACAATATGCTGGGTGGGCAGCGCGTCGTTGCCAGCGCGGCCCACCCTGGGTGCGCGGGGCCTCAGGCCTCACTCCGGGGCCGTCGCCTGAGCTGCCCGCATCAGTTCGGCGAGCCAGGATCGCCAGCCCTCGGCCACCTCATAAATATCCTGGGAGGCGGCCGCCGGCTGGACCACGCCGGCATGGCACAGAGCCTGAAGGTGGTAGGTCGCTTCGTCCACGGGAAGCTGCACCATCGGGGCCAGGTCGGCAGCGCTCCTCGGCCGCTCCAGCAAGGCCCGAATGAGGCCCAGCCGCACCGCCCCACTCACAACACGGAGCCGGTCGGCGGCCGCATGAAGCTGTGGATCGAGGTGGTCCGCCCCGACAGCCGCCCGCAGCGACTCCCGCACCGAGCGCTCACCCCGGTGGGGCAGGTACTGGGTTCGCAGCAGGGCCTCGCCCACGGTGGCCCCCGCGCCCTGCCGGGTCAGGAAGAGGTAGAGGGCGGCGATGGCGGCCACGACCACCGCCACGTCCGCCCAGCTGGCCGTTGGACCCACACCGCTGACCCGCCTCGCGATCGCGGCCAGTCCGGTCAGGATGCTTGCCACCACCGTGACATCCACCGCCACGGCGAGTGCAGTCCTCAGCCCCGCCGGTAGACGGACCAGCGACTCGCGCTGCCCTGTCGGCGCCCTTCGGATGGCGAGGTAGCCGCCCACCCCGATCACCACCAGGATGACCCCCTGCACCGCCAGGCTAGACACCTTGGTGAAGAGGTGCTCAAGGGGGATCCCGATCACGGTTCCCAGAGCCACCCAGACCACCACCCAGAGCGCCGTGCTGGGAATCATCCCGAAGAGGAAGTCGCGGCGCCGCACCCCCAGCGCTCCGGCGACCAAGGTCGTGTAGATCCGCAGCCCCGGGATCAACCGGGAGATCGCGATGTCCAGTGGGGTGGCCGCCCGGATCCGCTTCTCCACCTTGCCCAGGGCCTTCTGCTGGTGGATCCGGGCGGCCAGTGCGGAAAGGCCCCTCTCCCCCACCACCTTGGCCCAGCTGAAGCCGACCAACGCTCCCGCCGAGCAGGCGAGGAAGGCCAGCGGGACGAAGAGGTAGGGCTGGAGCCCCCCGGTGGCAATGAGCAGCCCCGCCGCCAGCAAGGTCAGCTCTCCAGGGGCGAACGGCAGGGGCACCCCAGCTTCCTCCACCAACAGGAGGCTGCAAAGGAGGATGATCGCGACCGCCCCGTGCAGGCCGGTGATCAGGCCCATGGCCGTCCCCTCATCTGGGCGGCGCGGGTGACTGCGCAATCGGCCTCGACTTCGGGTCGGTGAGCCCTCGGGCGAGAGGCGGAAGCACCATCGTCAATTCGACTTGGCGGGCGTACTTGGCGCAAGATGGATGGATCGTGGTTCATCGATGGAGGTGAGGCATGGCTGAGGAGGCAGCGGCCGAGGGCACGCTAAGCGTGACCGACAGCCGCACGGGGAAGAC
>JAKAXE010000021.1 GCA_021816695.1 bacterium
AAGGAGCAGGGGCTCCCCCTCAACCCCACTCGCCTCAACGGCATGTGCGGCAAGCTCAAGTGCTGCCTCCAGTACGAGAACGAGCAGTACGTGGAGGTCAAGCGCCGGCTGCCCCGCCCCGGCCAGGAGATCCAGATGGAGCAGGGCTCGGGGGTGGTGTCCGAGGTCGACGTGGTTCGCGAGCAGGTGCTGGTGACCATGACCGAGAGTGGAACGGTGATGGCGGTGCCCGCCGCTGACATGGAGGTGGAGCCGTCCGCGGGCGGCCGGCGCAGGAGCCGCCGCAGCGGGCCAGCGAAGGAGCCGGAGGGCTGACCCTAAGCGGGCCTCAGCGCCTGCGCAGGTACCTCCAGGCAACCCAGACGCTGGCGGCCAGGGTGGCCAGGGCCAGCGCCCCCGCCAGCCGGCGGTCCCTCAGCGAGGCCCCCCCCTGCATCGGGGGCAGGATCTCGAGCTGAGGTGGCGGGCCGGCCGGTGCGGCTGGGGCAGCCGGGCGTGGCTCCTCGAGATGCTCCTGGCGCAGCCTCGTCTCCAGCGCCCGGCGGAACCGGGCCACCCCCTGGGCGACGGCCTGCTCCTGGGCCTCTGCGCCAGCCTCGTCGATCCGCCCCCGCCCGTCCAGCAGGACGGTGAGGCGGAGGTCCGACCCTCCGTCCGGAGCCTCCCGGACACGGGCACGGACCTCGACATGGGCCCTCCCCTCGCCGCGCACCTCGCGACCGCTCAAAGTCCAGGTCACCCGCTTCCCGGGCTCCTCGATGTGCTGGCGGCCATACCCGCGGTAGGTCACGGCGTGTCCGGCTAGCGTCGCCCTCACAGTTCCCCGGCCCGCCTCCGCCCGCCGCAGACCGGGCAGGAGTTCAGCTGCGCCCCCCTCAAGCACCAGAAGGCTCCACACCCTCTCCGGGGCGGCCGCGAGCCGGATCTCTTCAATGTAGGTCATGACCGGCCCTCCTCATCTCCACTGTCGCCGCCGGGGCCCTCCGGAGGCGGCGCGGCGGGCTCCCAGCCGGGGAGATGTCGGCCGCGAGGCGCGGGGGGTGAGCTGGGAGGACGGCGGGGGGCGGGCGGTGCCACCAACTGGGAGAGCGGGGTGCCAGCCAGCTCCCGCCGCACCACCATGGTGCCCGCCAGCAGGTCTTCCAGGGCTCGACGGTCCGGACGGGAGATGATCAGGATCGGGCTGCCCACGTACTCGAAGAAGAGCAGGGGGAGGCTGATCGGGGTCACCAACAGGGGCAGCCAGAAGGGGACCGAGCGGAGCACCGCGGCCCGAACGCTGAGGGGGGAGCCGTCCAGTTTCGTGATCCGGAGGCCGAGGGCGAGCTTGCCCGGCGTGGCCCCCCAGATGAGGTAGCTGGCGATGAGGTAGGCGGCGGTGAGCACCTCAATCGCGATGTAGAAGTGGAACACCGCGGCGTTGACGTCCGGGAACTTGGCCAGAGAGGCGCTCAGCCCCTCCTTGGGGTGGCTCTGGTAGTAGGCGGACCAGCGGTTGACCTGGCCGGCGGCGATGAGCTCGTAGGCCACCACCTCGGGAATGAGGAGGGCGAAGAAGTCGATCACCCCGGCAAGGAAGCGGGGCCCACGGGGAAGTGGGGGGTGGCCCCAGCTCGAGTTGGCCCGGTCGGCGCCGTCCGGGGTCTGCCGCAACACTGGCTCCCTCTCGGCCCGCCTCGGATCCCGGTCGCAGGGCCTCAAGGCGTCGCGAACTTGATTCTAAGCACCTTGGGCCAATCCCGCCTCGGAAAGCGAGAATCACGGATTGGAACAGGGCGCCTGCAGAAGCGGTAACGATTGGGGCACGGTGGACCGGGAGGGGGCGCCCCCCGGTACAGTTCGGGTCATGCAGAAGCCCAACCGGGGCTCGATGAAAGTGCTCATCTCGGCCCGTCTGCAGGGCTGGGCGGAGCACCTTCGGAGCGGCTCCCCGGGGCAGGGGATGGTTGAGTACGCGCTCATCCTGATGCTGGTCGCCATGGTTCTCATCGTCATCGTCGGAGTGCTGGGAGGGCATGTGACGGACATGTACTCCAACATCTCCAATGGAGTAGCGCAGGCCAGCAGCTGACCCGACCGGGGGGCCCTCCGGGGCCTCTGCTATCCTCGACTTCGGAGCCGTCGGCCGCCTCCGGCCGGAACCGATTGTGAGGAGTACGCGGGCACATGACCTACGTGATCGGCGAGACCTGCATCGACGTCAAGGACAAGTCCTGCGTAGAGGTGTGTCCGGTGGACTGCATCATCGGCGGCGACGAGGACCGCATGCTCTTCATCGACCCGGCCGAGTGCATCGACTGTGGGGCCTGCGTCGATCCCTGCCCGGTGGACGCCATCTACGCCGAGGAGGACCTCCCTCCGGAGTGGGGGGAGTACACCGAGATCAACCGGGAGTACTTCCAGGACCGGGAGGCGGCCCGCGCCAAGGTGGCGGCCAAGGAGGTCACCCCGGCTCAGATCGACTGAGCTCCCCCGAAGGGGCGATTAGGCGCAATCACCTGACTGGCGCCCCGGAATCTTGGTGTCCCTAGCACGATGCCCAGCCCGGCGCCCGGCGCTATCGTGGGGTGAGCAGGCGGCTTTGGGCATGGAGGAGCCAGATGGCTATGACCGTGGACCGGCAGCTGGGGGTGGAGGCGGGGACTGACCCCAAGGCGGTGATCGCCTTCGCCAGGGACCAGGGCGTCAAGATCGTCGACTTCCGCTTCAGCGACCTCTTGGGCCAGTGGCAGCACTTCAGCATCCCGGTGTCCGAGCTCTCCGAGTCACTCTTTCAGGAGGGGATCGGCTTCGACGGCAGCAGCATCAAGGGCTTTCAGCAGATCTACGAGAGCGACATGCTGCTCTTCCCGGACCCCCGGACGGCGATCGTGGACCCCGTCCTCGAGGTTCCCACCCTTTCCCTGATCTGTGACGTGGTGGATCCGGTGACCAAGGCCCGCTACAGCCGCGACCCCCGGTACGTCGCCCACAAGGCCGAGGCCCACCTGAGGGCCTCGGGCATCGCCGACACCAGCTACTGGGGCCCGGAGATGGAGTTCTACATCTTCAACTCCATCCGCTTCGGCCAGGGGGTGAACGAGGGCTTCTACCACATCGATTCGGACGAGGGCATCTGGAACTCGGGGCGCAATGGCACTCCCAACCTCGGCTTCCGCCCCCGCCTCAAGGAGGGCTACTTCCCGGTACCACCGGTGGACAAGCTTCAGGACCTGCGCTCCCGGATCACCATGGCTTTGATGGAGGCCGGCATCGACGTCGAGGTCCACCACCACGAGGTGGGGACTGCCGGCCAGGCCGAGATCGACATGCGCTACGACAGCCTGGTGGCGATGGCCGACAAGGTGCTGCTCTTCAAGTACGTGGTCAAGAACGTCTGCATGCGTGAGGGCCTGACCGCGACCTTCATGCCCAAGCCGCTGTTCGGCGACAACGGCAGCGGGATGCACACCCACCAGTCCCTCTGGAAGGAGGGAGTGCCCCTCTTCTACGACCGTGAAGGCTACGCCATGCTGAGCGACCTGGCGCGCTTCTACATCGGTGGCCTGCTGCACCACGCGCCAGCGCTGCTCGCCTTCGCCGCGCCTACCACCAACAGCTACCGGCGGCTGGTCCCGGGGTACGAGGCACCGATCAAGCTCGCCTACAGCGCCCGCAATCGCTCGGCCTGCATCCGAATCCCCACCTACAGCGAGCGCCCGCAGCTCCGCCGTCTGGAGTTCCGCTCCCCTGACCCCACGGCGAACCCCTACCTGGCCTTCGCCGCCATGCTGATGGCCGGCCTGGACGGTATCCGGCGGCGGATCGAGCCACCGAGCCCGATCGAGGCCGACCTCTACGAGCTGGAGGGGGAGGCCGCCGGGCGGGTCAAGGACCTGCCGGGAAGCCTGCAGGAGGTGCTGGCGGCCCTGGAGGAGGACCACGACTTCCTCTACGAGGGAGGGGTGTTCACCGAGGACCTGGTGAGGACCTGGATCGATCTCAAGCGCGAGCGCGAGGTGGACCCGGTGCGGCTGCGCCCCCACCCCTACGAGTTCATGCTCTACGCCGACTGCTGATCCCGGCCGGGGCCAGGTGGCCCCGGTGCAAGGGGGCGCTGGCTGAGAGCCCCCAAGACGCGGCCGCCGCCCCGGGAGGGCCCGGGGCGGCGGGGTCCGCCGGTGTAGGGAGCCGACGGAAGGAGGGAGAGAGCGCCGCCTTGGCGGTCGCCATGGGAGGCGGCCGTCGGCGTGCCGTCACCCTACCGCCGCGGAAGAGGGAACCGGGGGGCAATTCACAGCTCCGCTACCGTCGTGACCGAATCGTCAGACACGGCTAGCCGCCACCGGCGGCCGCGGGCGGTGCCGAGGGGCTGGGATGTCGTTCCACCGCCACCAGGAACACCCCCATGAGGACCATCGCTCC
Organism: bacterium; assembly: GCA_021816695.1. Classification (GTDB taxonomy): domain Bacteria; phylum Chloroflexota; class Dormibacteria; order Aeolococcales; family Bog-877; genus JAJYXT01. The sequence goes on from JAKAXE010000021.1 coordinate 4,405, forward strand.
ACCGAGCAGCGTGGCCGCACCGGGGCGCTCGCCCCGGAGCAGCACCGCCAGGGCGGTCCCCACCAGCGGCTGGATGAACAGAAGGGGTGCCATCGCCCCCGGCATCACCCGCTGCAGGCCGTAGAACCAAGCCCAGTAGCCCACCACGGTGGTGATCAGCCCGAGGTAGAGCCCACCCCCGATGACCGCCCAGGTGGGGGCCGGCCATCCGGCGCTGCCCAACTGGATGAGTCCGGCTGGCCACCAGGCGACCAGGCTTCCGACCACCACAGCGGCGGTGATCAGGAAGGGTGGGTAGCGGTCGGCGACCGTCTTGCCGACGATGGTGAAGCCGGCCTCCATCACCAGGGAGATGATGATCAGAAGGTTGCCCACCGCCTGCTGACCGCCGAAGGCGGAGGGCGGGCGCAGCCCCCCCACCACCACGAGGTAGACTCCGAACCCCCCAGCCAGAAGCCCTCCGGCCTGCACCGCGCGCACCCTCTCCTTGAGCAGGAGAACGCTGAGCAGCACCGTGACCAGGGCTTCGGCGGCGATGAGCAGGGCCATGTCGGTGGCGTTGGAGAGGCTGAGTCCCCAGTACTCGAACGCCTTGTTGCCGATGAAGCCGAGAAGGCACATGGCGGCCAGCCGGGTCCGGTCGCCCCGGCCGCGGGGCAGCCGCCGGCGGTTGGCCCAGAGATAGGGGGCCAGCGCCACGCCGGCGATCGTGAAGCGCAGCATGTTGAGGCTGGCCACCGGCCAGTTGGCGAGGGCATCCTTGCCGGCCACGTAGGAGCCCGCCCAGAGGCAGTTGCTGGCCGCCAGGATCAGCACCGCCCGCCCGCGCTGGGAGGTCACTGGGGCGGCTGCGTGGGCCGGCTCAGCCGACCAGGTCGGCCCGGGCCCCCGTCTCCCCCTCCTCCAGCGCCAGGAGTGCGGCTCCCGCCACCCCCTCGGCGGTGAGGCCGTATTCCGAGAGCAGCTCCACCTGGGAGCCGTGGGGGAGGAACTGGTCGGGAAGCCCGACCTGGCGGAGCGGCCGCACCACAGCTGCTGCCGCCAGCTGCTCCAGGACCGCCGCGCCCAGCCCCCCGCGGACGCTGTTGTCCTCCACCGTGACCACCGCCCGGTGGCCCCTAGCCCAGCCGGGCAGACGGGGGTCGAGCGGCTTGACGAAGCGAGCGTTGACCAGGGTGGCCCGTACGCCCTGGTCCTCCAAGAGGGGCAGGCTGTTCTCGGCCACCGCCACCATCTTCCCGGTGGCGCAGATGAGGACGTCCTCACCACCCTCGCGCACCACCTCCCAGTTCAGGCTGGGCAGGGGGCGGATGTCCAGCTCGTGCTGCCCGGCGGCGCCCCTCGGGTAGCGGATGGAGAAGGGACCATCGTGGCGCAGCGCCGTGGCCAGGAGCCGGCCCAGCTCGGTGGCGTCCCGGGGGCTGGCCACCACCAGGTTGGGCACCAGCCGGAGGTAGCTCAGATCGAACATGCCGTGATGTGAGCTCCCGTCGGGCCCGGTGACCCCGGAGCGATCGAGCACCAGGGTGACTGGCAACCGGTGCAGCCCCACGTCGTACATGACTTGGTCGAAGGCCCGCTTCAGGAAGGCGGAGTAGATGCAGACCACCGGGTGGAGCCCGCCCATCGCCAGCCCGGCGGCGAAGGTGACGGCGTGCTGCTCGGCGATGCCCACGTCGTAGAAGCGGTCGGGGTAGCGCTCGGCGAACTTGAGCAGGCCGGTGGAGGAGGCCATGGCGGCGGTGATGGCCACCACCCTGGGGTCCTCCTGGGCCAGTTCCAGCAGCGCCGCCTCGAAGACGTCGGTGTAACTCGGACCCGAGCCCTTGATCTTGCCGGTGGTGACGTCGAACGCTCCCACGCCGTGGAACTTGTCGATCAGGTCCTCCTCGGCGGGGGTGAAGCCGCGCCCCTTGTCGGTCACCACATGGACCACCACCGGGCCGGGAAGCCGGCTGGCCATCCTGAGTGCGCTCTCCACCGCAGCCAGATCGTGGCCGTCGATGGGACCGGAGTACTTGATCCCCAGGTCCTCGAAGAAGACGTGGGCGGTCACCAGCTGCTTCATCCCGGTCTTCAGCCTCCGCGCCATCTCGTGGGCGGGCTCTCCGACGGCCGGGAGTGAGCTGAGGAAGTCACCGATCCCGCTCTTGGCCGCCTCGTATCGAGGGTTGAGCCGGATCCGGGCCAGATGGTTGGCCAGTCCCCCCACCGTGGGGGCGTACGAGCGGCCGTTGTCATTGAGGAGGATGACCAGGTCCGGCCGAAGCGTCCCTATGTTGTTGAGGGCCTCATAGGCCATCCCGCCGGTGAGGGAGCCGTCCCCCACCACCACCGCCACCTTGCCCCGGACCCCGTGGCGCCGCCGGGCCTGAGCCAGCCCCAGGGCATAGCTGAGCCCGGTGGAGGCGTGGCTGTTCTCCACCAGGTCGTGCGGCGACTCGCTCCGCGAGGGATAGCCGGAGAGGCCGCCGGCCTGGCGCAGGGTGTCGAAGTCGCGGCGCCGGCCGGTCAGGATCTTGTGCACATAGGCCTGGTGGCCGGTGTCGAAGACCAAGAGGTCCTGGGGGCTGTCGAACACCCGGTGCAGGGCCATGGTGACCTCGACCATCCCCAGATTGGGTCCCAGGTGTCCGCCGGTGCGGGAGACCTTCTCCACCAGGAAGGAGCGGATCTCCTGGGCCAGTTGACGGCACTCCTCGGGGCTCAGCCTCCTCAGGTCGGCAGGCGAGTTGACCCGGTCGAGCAGCCGCCGCGGCCCGGGCGCAGGTGTTGCCGCTGGGACCGCCATGGCGGTCGATTATAGGCCGCGGCGAGATCACCGCCCCCTCCGGAGGTGGCGCCCCGAAGGCCAGGCAGCCAGGGATGCGAACTTGAGCCACCGGGGTGATTCCGCGTCCGGGCGCATCATAGGGGCATGGTCGAGCGACGCCAACGACGCTCCGCGGCTCCCGGCGCCGCGGCAGCCGACACCTTCCCAGCTGCCTCGGCCAATTCCACCTGGGGGCTGCGCCTCGCCTACGCCCTGGTGCTCGTGGGGACGGTCTCAGCCCTGGCCGGGGTCCTGGCGCTGGCCACCGACCTGGGAGCCATGGGCAACGCCGGGGTGCCGCAGGGCCCCCTGGACTTCCTGCCCGTGGTGGTGGGAGCGGCGCTCGGGGTGCTGGGCGCCGCGCTGCTGGTCCGCGGGGGGCTGGGGGTCATCCGGCCCACTAACCGCCTCGCCGGTGGCCGAACGTCTGCCCTCCTCGGTGTGCTACTTCAGCTTCCGGCCGCCCTGGCGGTGGGCGCCTTGGCGGCCACACCACCCATCACGGTGGCCTACCTGGCGCTCCTGGCCGGCCTGGCCGCGGCCGTCTGGCGACTGCTTCCCGTTCCAGCCCCCGCCCCGCTGGCGCGCCATCCGGCGCCGTCGGAGGAGGGCCAGGGCGTCCCATCCTCGGCGCCCAATTGGCCGGTACAGCTGCGGGCGGACCCGCTCCAGTGGGTCTCTCCCGGTGCCCCTCCTCCGCCCTCGGCCGGGCCTCCGCCCTCGCCCGGGCCGGCCCCCACCCTGGCGGACGGCCCAGGTGAGCGCCGCCGGCGGGCGGGGCGCTGAGCACAGCGCGGGATCCGGCGGCCCGCCCAGTCCCCTCGTGGGGGCCCCGGGACGTCTTCTGGGGAATCGTGGTGGGATCGGCCGCGGTGCTGGTCGTCACCTTCCTCGTCGTGGCCGTGACCCTGGCCCTCCACCAGGCGGGAGTGATCCGCAGCCTCACCGGTCCCAGTTGGAACCGGATCGTCCCCATCTACAACTTCGTCACCACCATCGTCTTCTACGCGGCGATGCTGGGCGCGGTTCTGCTGTTCGCCGCCCGAGGGGGGATGCGCGGGGTGTGGTCCCGGCTCGGTCTGGTGCGGCCCCCCTTCTGGGTCCTTCCCCTCATGATCCCCTTCGCCGTCGCGCTGCAGCTGCTGACCGGGGTCATAAGCTCGATGCTCTCGCCCCTGCTCGGAGGGATGAGCAACCCCCAGGGCTGCGACATCTCCAGCGGCTTCGGCACTGACCCCCTCCTGGGGGTGCTGGCCATCGCGGTGATCGCGCCGGTGGTGGAGGAGATCACCTTCCGTGGCTTCATCTATGGGGGGTTGCGCACCCGGATGGGGGTGACCTGGGCGGTGGTGATCAGCTCTGCGGTGTTCGCCGTGGCCCACAGCCTCTCGGTGGGGGGATCAATCGTCCTGCTGGCACCCTCGCTGTTCATCGCCGGGGTGGCTCTGGCCCTGGTCTATGAGCGCACCCGCTCGTTGTACCCGGGGATCGCTCTCCACGCCTCGTTCAACGCCGTGGCCGTGGCCCTCATCTTCCTAACCTCGACAGCCGCCAACTGCCGCTGAGGGGTGCCCCACAGGCCGGCTGCCGGTCCGGTGGGGCTGGCCGGTCCGGGACTGGGTCTCGGAGATGCAAGTCGCCCGGTATCCTGGGGCGGTAGGCTGGTGGTGGGGGAGGAGGTGCAGCACATGGCAGCTGGCGATCCCGGGGGAGTCGGGGCCGGGCCCCTTCTGGGGGGGGCCGGAATGCTCTCACTGGCTCGCAGCCCAGAGGGACTCCTGGAAACCGCGCGGGCGGACTACCCACGCTACGAGATCCTGAAGGATCTCGTTGACGAGCTGATCGACCTCTCGCTCAACTACCGCCAGAGCGGACACCCGGGGGGGTCGCGGTCGAAGGTCCACCTGCTCCTGGGACTGCTGCTGAGTGGGGCCATGCGCTGGGATCTGCGCCGGCCCTGGCTCCGCTACTCTGACCGGTTCGTGCTCTCGGCCGGCCACACCGTGCCGCTGGTGTACGCCACCTTGGCGGTCCTCAACGAGGGGCTTCGGGAGCGCCATCGCACAACCATGGATCCTCGGTTCGAGTTCCCGGACGGGGGCCGGTGGGCCCTCACCTGGGAGCAGCTCTTGGACCTTCGGCACCGGGGAGGGCTCCCGGGCCACGCCGAGATGTCAGGGCGAACCCTCTTCCTCAAGTTCAACACCGGTCCCTCCGGCCACGGTACCGCTCCCGCGGCCGGCGAGGCGCTGGCCCTTCGGCTGGCCGGCGCCGGGGAGGTCAAGGTCTTCGCGGTGGAGGGCGAGGGCGGCCTCACGCCTGGAGGCAGCCACGAGGCGCGGGCCACCGCCTTCGGCCTGGGCCTGGCCAACCTCGTTTTCCTGATCGACTGGAACGACTTCGGCATCGACCCCAGGCCACTCTCCAGCGTGGTGAACGGCACCCCCTCCGACTGGTTCGCGCCGTACGGCTGGCGGGTGGTGGGCACGGAGGCTGGGTCGGAGTGGGAGGGGGTCACCTCCTGCCTGCTTCAGGCTGCCCGAGGCGAGAACTCCCAAGGGCGTCCCACCGCGGCCTGGTTCAAGACCCGCAAGGGCCGGGGATACGGCAAGTACGATGCCGCCAGCCACGGCACCCCCTGGCCGATGAATGCCCCCCAGTTCTGGGAGGTGCGGACGCGGTTCATGGAGAAGTACGGTGTCGAGTACCAGGGTGCCGGCGAGCCGGCGCCAGCCGACCCCACGGCACGGCGGGAGCAGGCCCGGACCAACCTCGAGGTCGCATTGTCCGTGCTGCGGCGGGACCGGGGGCTGGTCGAGTGGGTGTCGGACCGGCTGGTGAGCCTGGGCGAGCAGGTCCCGGAGCGGATCGAGGGCACGGCTGCGGTGGGCGGATCCGAGATATTCGCCGACCGGCGCATCTTCGACGTCCGGGAATACCCAGCGTCCCTCTGGAAGAAGCCGGGCGAGAAGGCCCCCAACCGCGCGGCGCTGGGGGCATGGGGGGCCTACGTCAACTCCCTCTCGCTCCGTGAACACGGGCGCCCCCTCTTTGTGGCCGCCTCCGCCGATCTGGCGGAGTCCACCAACCTCGCCGGCTTCGCCGCCGGGTTCGGGGAGCTTCCCGGTGCTGGATGGTACGAGCGGGAGTCCAACCCCAGGGGGGCACTGCTGCCGACTGAGATCACCGAGTTCGGCAACGCGGGGCTGGTGGCCGGGCTGGCGACGGTAAATCTCGCCGACGACCCGTTCTCCCAGTTCGACGGCTTCTGGGGGGCTTGCTCCACCTACGGCTCCTTCTCCTACCTCAAATACGGGCCGATCCGGCTCTTCAGCCAGCTGGCCCAGGACTGCGAGCTCCGGGTCGGCAAGCTCCTCTGGGTCGCCGGTCACTCCGGACCCGAGACCGCCGAGGACTCGCGCACCCACTTCGGCATCTACGAGCCCGGGGTCACCCAGATGTTCCCCGAGGGTCAGGTGATCGACCTCCACCCCTGGGAGTACAACGAGGTGCCTGCGGTGCTGGCCGCAGCGCTGGCCACGTCGGCGCCGGTGGTGGCACTGCACCTCACCCGCCCGGCCGTGGAGATCCCGGATCGGGAGCGGCTGGGGATGCCCTCCCACCTGGAGGCGGCGCGGGGGGCCTACCTGATCCGGGACTACCGCCCGGGAATGCCCAGGGGAGGGGCGGTGCTGGTGCGGGGGACGGTCACCACGGCCACCCTGGTCGGGCTGCTGCCTGAGCTCGACCGCTTGGGGATAAACGTCAAGGTGGTGGCGGCGATCAGCCCCCAGCTCTTCCGGCTGCAATCCCCGGAGTACCGGGCCTCCGTGCTCGGCCCGGGGGACCTGCTGGACACCATGGCCATCACCAACGGTTCGCTGAGGATGATGCGGGACTGGGCGGACCACCCACTCTTCGAGGAGTACTCGCTCTGCCCGGACTGGGACCGCCGGTGGCGCACCGGCGGGACCGTGGAGGAGGTGATGGAGGAGGCCCATCTGGACGCCGCCCACATCCTGGAGGCGCTGCGGCGCTTCTCCGAGGAGCGCCCGGCCCGCTTGAGCCACCTTGCCCAGCTTCTGGAGGCGGCCCAGGGCGGCTGACCGTCCCCCCTCGCGTTGGTCCGCCCACCCCGAGCCAGAAGGGTGAGGCCGGCGGCTTGGGCTGCCGCCGACCACGGGCCCGCAGCCGAGCCGCCGTCTAGCAGTGGGCTGCGAGCCAGCCCAGGATGGTGTCCACGGTCTCTGGGTCCAGCCGCGCATCTGGTGCGTTGTAGGCCGCCGCCACCTCCGGCGCAGCCAGCCCCTGCCGCGGCCGCGGCTCCTGCTTGAGGAGGTGATTGGCCGCCTCCGGGAAGACGAAGTCGACCCCCTCCCGACCGGCGGCGGCCCTCCGGAGGGGGTCCCCATCGGCCCGCCAGTCCACCTGGATGTCCTTCTGGCCGATCAGGACAAGCACCGGGACGTCGACGGTTGCTAGGAGGGGAGCCGCGTCCGCGGTCCAAAGCTCCCGGGAGAACGGCAGGTTGACCGGATTCTCCAGCGAGGCGATCAGCGCGCGCACGCCCTCCGGAAGAGCCGGGTCAGGGGCGGCCGGCTCCCCGGCCAGGAAGCGGGCCACCGCCGCGTCATACAGGTCAAGGAGGTGGGCGCCGTCCGGGACGGAGGTGGCCTGGGCGGCCAGCTGGGAGCGCGCCACCGCGCCCACCGGCCGCCCCGGCGGGCCGGCCAGCACCATGCCGGCGAAGGGGATCTCCGGCGCTCCCAGCTGGTAGTGGGGGACGTGGAGCGTGCCCTCACTGTGGCCCAGGCCGAACATCCGCTCCGGGAGCACGGCGGGCTGAGACGCGAGCAACCTCACCGCCCCGGCCAGCTCGTCCACGTGGCTCTGCATGGTCACCGATCCCATCAGTTGAGGCAGTGTCTCCCGGACGTGGGGCCCGGATCCTCGCTTGTCGTAGCGCAGGGTGGCGTATCCGGCTCCGGTCAGGGCCCGGGCCAGCAGGCGTCCGCTGCCGTTCGACCCGGGCAGGAGGGGGGAATTCCAGTCGCGATCCGTCGGGCCGCTTCCGGCCACCAGCACGACTCCCGGGAACGGCCCTCGCCCGTGAGGAAGCTCCACGGTGCCGTGGACGGTCGTGGGCCCCAGCTCCCAGCTGACCTCGAAGCTGTCTCCGCCGGGCGCATCCTCGGCCATTTGTCCTGCCCTCCCCCGACTCCATACTGCAGTCTGACAGAGGGTAATGGAGAGATCGGCGACCCAGTGCTGGCAACGATGGTCATGCGTCAGCTCACGGTCCCCAGGGCTTCCGCGCTACTCCCCGGTATGCGCGTCCGTCAAATCGAAGAGTGTTGCGAAAGATTCCGAGGGAGCGCGCCGGTCTGCCCCCCATCCACAGAAGAATGCGCCGCTTTCCCGTGGTGGTTCAACTGAGGCCCATGAGCGTCTGCTCCAGTCGTCGAGCGAGGTGACCCTGCCAGCCGCCGCCGAGCAAGCGGCGCGTCGCCTCCTGCTCAGGGTCGCTGGGATCGAAGCCCGCGTGGGTCAAGAAAAGGCGCGTGCCACTGCCCTCGGGTACCAGCTGCCAGGTGACCGTGGTGTCGATGTTGCCGGCTCGCCAACTGATGACCAGACGCTGCGGCGGTTCCAGGATGAGCACCTCGCAGTGCACCACGCCGTCGAATCCCTGAGCCTGGACGGGGTCGGTGCGGAACGTGAAACGGTGCCCCACCCGCGCCTGGAAGTCGTTGGGCATGAGCCACGCGCCCAGCAGTTCGGGATCAGTCAGCGCCCGCCACACCTTGTCGGGCGGGTGGGGGAAGAACGTGTCGGTGCAGATTGAGGCAGAGGTCACCTCCCGCTGTCCAGCAGGTCGCGCAGGCCGACCAGCCGGTCCTTCCAGAACTGCTCGTAGCCGGTCACCCAGGCGCGAACGTCCTGGAGCGGTCCGGGGTTCAGCCGGTACTGGTGCTCCCGCCCGACCCAGCTCTCGCTGACCAGATCGGCCAGTCTCAAGACGCGAAGATGCTGGGACACCGCGGGACGGCTGATCGAGAAACCGGCAGCCAGGTCGCGAACCGGCACCGGCCCCTGTCTCAGCGTGTCGAGCAGGGCTCGCCGGACCGGGCTGGCGATGGCGACGAAGACGTCGCCGCCAGGCGCGTCATGGGGCACCGCTGACAGTTTCCTGGAGCACGATCCCGTTACCGTCGGGGTCGTCGAAGGTGACGAACCTACCCCATGGTTGCTCTTGGATGCCACCCTCGATGGTCACGCCCTTGGCCAGGAGGTCAGACACGTCCCCATCGAGGTCAGTGGATTCCAGCACCGTCCCCTTCGTGGACCCGGGCGGCATGCTGGGGAACCAGGTCACCAACGTGATCGCCGCCTGTCCGCCCTTGGGGGCGACCTGCACCCATCGGCTGTCAGGTCCCATCGGGTTGTCCCGGACCAGGTCGAAGCCCAGCACGTTCACGTAGAAGTCGCGGGCTCGGTCTTGGTCACTGACCGGAAGTGAGATCAATTGGATGTGGGAGATGGTCATTCCGCGACTATACGTAAGCAATACCTTACCTGTCAACCCGGCGACCTGCCTCGGCGAGAAGGACACCCGGCCGCGATCTCCGCCTCAGGACGGAATGGCACCAAGTTTCGGCCGTCGGAGAGCTGGTGCGAGGGCTCTTGGGCCAAGCGGGTCCGGGAGCACCAGGAACTGGCGGGTGCGCCCGGTGGACTTCACGGCCCTCCTGGCCAGGTCCGGCAGCGCCTGCATATCAGCCCCAAGGTGCTCAGGAGCCTCGAGCCAGCAGCGGCCGTCCCAGGAGCGCCGCCGCGCCGGCGCCCACCAGGAGGAAGACCGCGGCGGCCAGCAGGAACTGGGGGTCACTGCCGTACGGAGGATTGCCGTGGAGCACCAGCTGGAAGGCGTTCTGCAGGTAGCTGAAGGGGAGCAGCTGGGCCACCCAGTAGCGCGGCCCGGACGCCGGAACTCCCGTGAAGAGCCCCGAGAGGAACAGCATCGGCGCCAGCACCACAGCCAGGACCAGCATCGCCTCCCCGGGGTTGTCGGTGAGGGTGGCCACCGCCAGGCCCAGGGCCCCGGAGAAGGCCAGGGTGGCCAGGCTGAGCAGCCAGGTGCTTAGAACGGTGAGCGGGTCCGGCCGCTGCGCGGCCTCCAGCACCAGGATCAGGAGGGTGGCTTGCAGGCAGTCCACCACCCACCCGGCCAGGAAGAGCTCCAGTCCGACCCGCCACCCGCCCAGCGGCAGGACGGCCAGCCGGTCCAGCCAGCCAGCCCCCCTGGCCCTGGTCAGGCTGACCCCGGTGCCCACCGTCCCCACCATGGCGATGAGCACGGTGAGCAGCATGGCGGCGAAGAACTGGGGCGCCCCGGTCAGGGCCAGGGGCACCGCCAGGACCAGGGGGAAGACGAGCTTGATGACCAGGGCGCGCCGGCGCCTCACCGAAGCCCGGAGCTCCAGCCACCAGAGCCCCCCTGGGCCAGCGTGGCCAACCGGCCCCAGGGGGCGGACCACCGCTCTCTCAGCCATCCAGCGGCCTTCCGGTCAGTTGCAGAAAGCACTCCGCGAGGCCTGGCTCACGGATCGAGAGGTCGACCAGCAGACGGTCCAGCTCCCCGACCGCTCCCAGGAGGTCCGCCACCAGGCCGTCCCGCCGGGCCGCTAGCACCAGAGCTCCATCGGCGGAGGCGACCACCTGGTGCACCCCGGCCACGGCCCTGAGCCGATCCAGGTCCACATTGCCCCGGAAGCGCAGGCTCACCTCGCGAAGACCTCCCACCGAGGCCAGCAGCTCCGCCAGAGGGGAGTCGGCCACCAGGCGGCCGTCCATTAGGAACCCCACTCGGGTGGCGACCACCTCCACGAAGGAGGTGTCGTTGGTGCCGAGCAGGGTGGACAAACCCCTCCGCTGCCTCTCGTGGAGCACCGTTTCCAACCAGCGCCGCCCCTCCACGTCCAGCCCCAGGGTGGGCTCGTCCAGCACCAGGAGGGCGGGGTCCCCGACCAGCGCCTCAGCGATCAGCAGCCGCCGGCGCATGCCGTACGAGTAGTTGGAGACCTGCTCGCCGCCAACCTCGGCCAGTCCGGCCTCCACCAGGAGCCCCAGTGCCACCGGAGCCCTCCGCGCACTGGCGAAGAAGCGCAGATTCTCCTCGCCGCTCACCTCGTCTACATGGGCGGTGGCGTCGAAGACCACGGCCAGCCGGGAGCGGGCACGGGCCGGGTCGGGGTCGCCGAACCACCGGACCTCGCCGCCCCGGGCCCGGCTGCGGGTGGCCAGGCACCGCAGCAGGGTGGTCTTGCCGCTGCCGTTGGGTCCCAGGAGGGCCAGCACCTCGCCGGTTCCCAGCTGCAGGCTGACCGGCCCCACCCCCCGCCCGTTGCGGTAGCGGCGGAGGACCCCCTCTGCCTCCAGGGCCAGGGTGGCCATCGCCGTCAGCTGATGAACTCGATGGCGGTCTGGGCGGTGACCTCCACCAGCCCCTTGGGCTCGGTGAAAGCCACCTGGAAAACCAGGATCTTCTGGCCCACCTCGACCTGGTGGCCGACCAGCCGCGACCTGACCAGGTTGCTGATGAACTGGGGGGCTCGCCGGTTAATCTTGCGCAGCACCACCCGCTGGGCCTCCGCCACCGGTCCCGGTGGCAGTATCGGAGCCATGTCCTGAGTTTAGTTGTCCGGAGAAAGGCCCGTCGGCCCCCACGAGGAGGCCCCGGTGCTGCATATTGCGGGGGATGAGAGTTCTCCACTTGGCGGATGTCCACCTTGACGCCGCCTTTGCCGGGCTGGGGGCGGCGGTTTCCCGCCGCCGGCGGGAGGGGATCCGGGCCGCTTTCCAGCGGACGATCGACCTGGCCCTGCAGGAGAAGGTGGACGCCGTCACCATAGCCGGCGACCTGTACGAGGACGAGCGCGTCCGGCAGGACACCGCGGAGTTCCTCCGGCAGCAGCTGGCCCGGCTTCCGTGCCCGGTCCTGATCGCGCCCGGGAACCACGACTACTGGCACAAGGGCTCGCTCTACGCCACGATGGCCTGGCCAGAGAACGTCAGCATCTTCTCCAGCGCCACCTTCACAGCGGAGGATGTCTCCGGGGTGCGCATCTTCGGTATCGCTCACCACCAGCCCAAGGGGACACCGGACCTCCTCTCGGGGGTCCGGGCTGGGCGCGGCGCGCGGACAATCGCCCTCTTCCACGGGTCGGAGCGCGGACAGATGCCGCTTCAGGAGTCGGGAAAGGAGGATCACGCCCCCTTCTCGGAGGAGGAACTGGGGCGCGCCGGGTTCACCTTTGGTCTGCTCGGCCACTTCCATACCCCCCGCCAGACCCAGCGGCTGGTCTATCCCGGCAACCCCGAGCCGCTCACCTTCGGGGAGGCGGGTGAGCGCGGGCCGGTGCTGGTCGACCTTGAACCTTCCCACCCCACCGTGGAGTGGCGCCGCGTCGCCACCTTCACCCTGGAGGAGACGGAGGTGGACGTCAGCGGCTGCCAGCACTCGGATGCCCTCGTGGAGAAACTCGAGGAGGCCGTCCCCGAGGCGCCGGACCGGGGAGTCCGGCTCCGGGTGGTCGGAGACCTCGCTCCCGGAATCCGCATGGGGACCACCGAGCTACTGGAACGGCTCCGGCGCGGTGACCGCTGTGTGGAGCTGGTGATGGATGCCCGCCCGGCGCTCGATCTGGAGTCCCTCAGTCAGGCGCCGGATGCCCGAGGACAGTTCGTACGTGCCCTGATGGCCCGCGCGGACTTCGAGAGCCCACTGGTCCAGGCCGCCCTGGCCGCCGGCCTGGACGCGCTTCGGGGCGAGGAGCCGAGGCTGCTGTGAGAGGACGCCGTGGCAAGAGGAGGAACGGGGGGTGAGGGTCATCTCGGTGACTCTGGAGCGCTTCGGGGCGCTGCGCGGGCGCTACAACCTCGACCCCAAGCTCACGGTGATCGTGGGCCCCAACGAGTCGGGGAAGAGCACCCTGCACACCGCCCTGCGGGTGGCGCTGGCCGGGGTCGAGCTCCCTAGCCGGGGCAGGATGCCCAAGGGAACCGAGCAGGTGCTGCGCCGGTTCCGGCCCTGGAAGGGCAAGAGCTTCTCCGTCCAGGCGGAGGTGGAGATGAGCGGGGGGCGGTACCGCTTCGTGCGGAACCTGGACCAGCCCGACAGCTGCGTGGTGGAGGACCTCATCCGAGGAGGGGACGTCACCGACCACTTCCGGCGGGGCAGGAACGTGGACGTGGCAGTGCCCTTGGGGATGGGCAGGGACGCCTTCCTGGCGGTCTCGACGGTGGCCCAGGACCAGATCCTGGACATCAGCGCGAGCTCGCTGCAGTCCGACCTGCAACGGGCCACCGCCACCTCCGGCGCGGGCTCGACAGTCTCGGCCGCGATCGAGGCTCTGCGCGCCTGGCGCCAGGAGCATCTGCGCACCGACCGCAGTACCAACCGGCCCCTGGACCAAGCCGTCCGCGAGCTGGACGAAACCAGGGGGCTTCTCGGCCGGGCCCGGGACGCCCGCTCCCGCCTGGCCGAGGAGCTGACTTCCCGCGACGACCTGCGGGCCAGAGAGGCGGCCGCAGCACAGGCCGCGGCCGCGGCGGAGGGGACTTGGAAGGCCGCGGAGCTCGCCGAGCTGGACCAGGACCTCATCGCCATTGAGGAGATCGACAGCTCGCTCTCCCAGCTCCCCGAGGCCGAGGTTCCGGCCAACGCCGCCGCCATCCGGGAGGCGGCGGAGGGCGCGTCCCAGCTGGCGACTCAGTTTCGGGAGGCGGAGGCCCAGGTGGTGGAGCACACCCCCAAGGACCCATCCCAGGCGGTCCTGGCCGACCGGCTTTCCGTCTCCGAGCTGAACTTCCTGGCCGATGCGCTGGAGCGCCCGGTGCCGCCGCTCCCGGCGCAGGCAGGGGGGGCGGCCCGGCTGGAGCTGCTGGATCGGAGGGCGGTGGCTCTGCACCGGTGGTCCTCCGACCTCATCGCCACCCTGGGCGGGGTTGCCGGCGTACTGCTGATCTGGAACGCCGTCAGCGCCAAGGTCAACTCCTTCTCGGTGGAGCTCTTCATGGGCGGGCTGCTGGTGATGGTGGTGGCCTTCAGCGCCTTCCTTTTCCTGCAGCGCCGGCTGCGTCGGCTGCTGGCGGTGGGGGGCTTCGCCTCGGTGGCGGAGATGCGCAGAGCCAAACGCAGCCAGGACCCCGAGGTGTTGAAGGCGGTGGCCGCCCAGGAGGAGGTGCTGGCCCAGCGAGCCAAGGCCCGCACCCGCGTCGCCGAGTTGGGTATCGGCCACCTGTCAGCCGAGCAGATGCGCCAGGTCGCCCGGGAGCTGCCGCCGCTTCAGGACGCGCTGCGCCAATTGGCCTCCTGGACTTCGACCAGGGATAGGGCCAAAGAGCAGCTCCAGCAGCGGGCCGCCGCGGCCGGGGTTGACGAACCCGACCCCGTCAGGGCCGCCGAGAGGCTGGTGGAGATGGCCCTCGAGGTGGCGGCGGCTGTGGAGGCGGCCCGCCGGCGCTCTGAGCTCCAGGTCCGCCGGGACGAACGGCTCAACGGCCGGGACCTGCGGGCCCTGGTCACCCGGGCGGAGGAGCTACGCGCGGAGGTCGGGGGCATGATGCGCCAGGGGCTGATCCCCAAGACCGGGCGCCCCAGTTCCGAGCTCCGCCTGGAGTACGACCAGCGTCGAAAGGAGCTGGAGGCGCTGCGCGCCGAGAGGCTCCCGCTGGAGGGGCGATTGGAGCAGGAGCTGCGGACCGCCGGCGACCTGGTGGAGCTGGAGGAGAAGGTCAAGGAGCTGGAGGCCAAGGTGGCCCGCATGACCTTCGCCGAGGACGCGGTCAAGCTGGCCGTCGAGCAGTTGGAGCTGGCCGAGGGGGAGATCCACAACAGCCTGGCCCCGGTGCTGGCCCAGGGTCTCGAATCCCGCCTGCACAAGCTGACCCACCGCCGCTACCAGCGGGCCTGGGTTGATCCCGCCGACCTCTCCATGCATGTCGCCGCGGCCAATTCGGAGCGGCAGATCCCGGTGGAGAACCTCTCCCAGGGCACCCAGGAGCAGATCTACGTCTGCCTGCGCATGGTCCTAGCCCAGGCCCTCTCGCCCCGGGGCGAGACGCTCCCCCTCTTCTTCGACGATCCCACGGTCAATTCGGACGACCACCGCTGCTTCGCCCTGCTCGACACCCTGCTGGAGCTCTGCGAGACCTCCCAGGTAGTGATCTTCTCCCACGAGCGGCGGGTGGTGGAGTGGGCCCAGCGCAAGGGTGTGGCCGTCCTCCAGCTGGAGGCGGTGCCCGCCTCGGCCGACGAGTCTCCGGCAGCGTCCCCGGAGAGCTGAACCGGGTGCGCATCGTCTCGCTTCTCCCCAGCGCCACCGAAATCTGCTTCGCCCTCGGGCTGGGGCAGAGCCTGGTGGGAGTGACCCACGAGTGCGACTTCCCGCCCCAGGCCGAGTTCAAACCGATCTTGACCGAGGCCACCCTTCCGGAGGAGGGCGGAGCCCCCGGGGACATCGACCGCCACGTCCGCGAGGCGGTGCACCAGGGCAGCAGCCTCTACCGGGTCCGGCAGGAGGAGCTGACCCGGGCTCGGCCCGACCTCATCCTCACCCAGGAGCTCTGCGAGGTCTGCGCTGTGGCCTATCCCCAGGTGCTGGAGGCGGCCCGACTTCTACCTGGCCACCCCACCGTCCTCTCGCTCGAACCCACCACCCTCGCCGGGGTGCTTCGCTCGATCCTGGAGGTGGGGACCGCAACCGGAACCAGGGAGCGGGCCGCCGAGCTGGTGCGGGGGCTGTGGGCCCGGGTGGACGCCGTCCGTGGTGCCGTGGCGGGGAGGGAGCGGCCCCGGGTCGCCTGCCTGGAGTGGGTCGACCCGCTCATGCTGGCGGGCCATTGGGTGCCGGACCAGGTGGCGGTGGCCGGGGGGATGGACGTCCTAGGGGTGGCCGGGGAGCGTAGCCGTCGCCTGAGCCCGGACGAGCTTCGCGCCGCAGCTCCCGAGGTTCTGCTCTGCATGCCCTGCGGATACCGTCTGGAGGGGGCCGCCGGACAGCTGGCCATACTGCGGTCCCAGCCCTTCTGGAAGGATCTCCCGGCCGTGGCCGCCGGCCAGGTGTACGCCGTGGATGGGTCCTGGTACTTCAACCGCCCCGGGCCGCGGGTGATCGACGGCATCGAGATCCTGGCCAAGATCCTCCATCCGGACGCCTGGCGGGGGCCGGTGCCCCAGGGATTCCAGCGAGTCGACTGAGGTTCAGGCGATGGCCCTGCCGAAGGCTCGGGCCGCCCCCGCCACCGCCAGCACCGCGAGAACGGCCACGATCGCCACCCCCTGGGCCACGTCGGCGGTGGCCACATGGCCCAGGAAGAGGGCCCGAGCCGCGGTCACCGCGTGGGAGAGCGGGTTGATGGTGGAGAGCGTCTGCAGCCAGGAGGGAGCGAGGCTCATGGGCAGCAGCACCCCGGAGAGGAGCAGCAGGGGCAGGGCTGCGGTGAAGATCACCGGGGCGAAGGAGTTCTCGTCCCGGAGCACCAGCGCCACCCAATAGGAGATCGAGGCGAAGAGGAGCCCGATCAATCCCACCAGGCCCAGAACCACCACCAGCCCCAGCGGCTGGAGCTTGAGCCCGAAGGGGAAGGCGAGGGCGATCAGGATCGCCGACTGGATGAGGATGGTCAGGGTGTCGCGCAGAGCCTTCCCCAGCAGCAGGGCCAGCCGGCTCACCGGGGTGACGCGCAGCCGCTCCACCACCCCCTCCCGCAGTTCGGCGATCAGGTTGAAGCCGACGCCAGAAGCGCCGAACAGTCCCAGCTGCACCAGAAGCCCGGGGACGAAGACGTTGTAGGCCCCACCCGGAGGGAACCCCGAGAGGCCGGCCACCGACTTGAGGAGGGGGGCGAAGAGCAGGAGGTAGAGGGCGGGCTGGACGATCCCCACCACCACCCAGGCGGGGTTGCGGATGAAGATCGAGAAGTAGCGTTGGAAGACCAGCCAGGTGTCGGCGGCAAGCTTCATGTGAACTCCTTTCCTCCGCTGCTCAGGCCGCCGGGCCGGTTTCCCGCAAAGAACGCCCGGTCTGGCGCAGGAAGACGTCGTCGAGGCTGGGCCGGGCGAGGCTCAGGCTGAGGAGCTCCAGCCCCTTTGAGTCCAGCAGCCGCAGCAGGCTGGGGGCGGCGGTCTCACCCCGATCCACATAGAGGCGCACCATCTCACCGTCGGCGGAGGCCTCCTTCACCCAGGGCTGGGGGCGCACCAGCTCCAGCGCTGCACTCACCTCGCCTCGGATGCCGAAGGTGATGACGTCCCCGGCCACCTCCCTCTTCAGCTGATCCGGGGTCCCCCGGGCAACGATCTGACCGTGGTCGATGATGGCGAGGCGGTCGCAGAGCGCATCCGCCTCCTCCAGGTAGTGGGTGGTGAGGAAGACGGTGGTGCCCGCCTCCCGCAGCCTGGTCACCTCCTCCCACATCCGGGCCCGGCTCTGGGGATCCAGTCCGGTGGTGGGCTCGTCGAGGAAGAGGAGGTCGGGACGGTGCACCAGCCCGATTCCCATGTCGAGGCGGCGCCGCTGGCCCCCGGAGTACGTCTTGACCTTGCGATCGGCGCAGACCTCTAGGTCCAGGGCGGTTATCAGCTCCTGAGCCCTGGCCCTGGCCGTGGCCGGGTCGGCGCCGTACAGGCGGGCTTCGAAGACCAGCTCCGAGCGGCCGCTCACGTCCGGGCTGGCTCCTCCCACCTGCCCCACATAGCCGATCTTGCGCCGAACTCGGTCGGGGTGGCGGAGGAGGTCCTCCCCGGCAACCTGGGCCTCCCCTGACGTGGGGGGGAGGAGGGTGGCCAGCATCCGCAGGGTGGTGGTCTTGCCGGCCCCGTTGGGGCCGAGGAAGCCGAAGATCTCGCCGTGATGAACCTCGAGGTCGATTCCCGCCACCGCCTCCAGCACCCCTCGACGCCCCTTGAAGGTCCGGCGCAGCTCCGAGGTGGCGATGGCGGCCATTTCATTGGCCATGGGTTTCCTCCACATGAATCGCCCTGGGGCGCATCACCAGCGGCACCTCGTCGCGGCTCATTCCCGTGAGGTCCGGGAGCTTGGCCCCAACCCGTGCCAGCCAGGTGAGCCACTCCTCCCCCACGTCCAGCTCTCCCGACTCCAGGGCGGACAGCGTGTCGGCGGTGAAGCCCTGCTCAGCCTGGAGCAGGCGCAACCGCCACTCCACCTCCAGCTGGACTATCCGTGGCAGATGGACCTGGTCCCGCAGCGAGCTCTGGACCGCACCCAGCTGGGCCACCAGGCCGTTCAGGGCCGCCAGCCGCACCCGGAGCGCCGTCGCCGCCTCGGGCTCGCTGAGGTAACCCATGCGGGCCACCGCCGCCTCGAAGGCCGCCGGCCCGCGTCCCGGGTCGGAGAGGAACTCGGTCAGCTGGTAGCGGAGGTGGCTTCGGCCCTCGTCGGTGCTTCGGTAGACGGTGCGTTCGGGGCGGTGGCCCTCCCGCTGGGTCTCCTCGACCTCGATCAGTCCCTCCTTCGCCAGCCGTTCGATGGCCCGGTAGATGGACCGTGGGGTGTGACTCTCGGCCTCGGTGCGATAGCGCATCCGCAGCTGCTGGGCGACCCCGTACGGGTGGTTGGGCGCCTCCGTGAGGATGGCCAGCACGCCCAACGCGCCAATATCGGCCGGAGTGATGCGCTCAGCCATAGTGCGCGGCGCATTATAGCACCGCGCTGCAAGGATCAGGTGCCCGGTAGCTCCAGCACCGCTCCCCGGGCGGCCGACCCCACCAGCAGCTGATAGCGGTCGAACGCCCCCCCGAGGCGCCTGCGCTTCGCCTGCCAGAGGGCCCGCCGCCTCTCCCATTCCTCCTCCGGGACTTCCGCTGAGAGGGAGCGCTGGTCCACGTCGATGGTCACCGGGTCACCGTCCTGAAGCAGGGAGATCGGGCCGCCCACCTCCGCCTCGGGCGCGACGTGTCCCACCATCAGGCCGTGGGTGGCGCCGCTGAACCGGCCGTCGGTGATGAGGGCGACGCTGTCGCCCAACCCCTGACCGACGATGGCCGCGGTCACCCCGAGCATCTCCCGCATGCCCGGGCCGCCCTTGGGACCCTCGTAGCGGATCACCACCACGTCGCCTGCGCGGACCTCCCGCCGGGCCACGGCGGCCATGCACTCCTCCTCGGAGTCGAAGACCCGCGCCGGTCCCTGGTGGCGGCGCCAGAGGTGCCCCGCCACCTTGACCACTGCTCCCTCCGGGGCCAGCGGGCCGTGGAGTATCACGGTTCCGCCGGTCTCCGCGAGGGGTGAGTCCACCTCGCGCACCACCTCCTGATCCCGGGGCCCGGGCTCCGCTCCGATCGCCGCCTCTTGGAGGGTGGCGCCGGTGCAGCTGCCCGCCCCACCCTCCAAGAGGCCTGACTCCAGGAGGCGCCGGACCAGCAGGGCGACTCCGCCCGCCCGGGTGAGGTCGACGGCGTTGAACCGTCCCCCGGGCTTGAGGTCCGCGATCCAGGGGGTCCGGCGGCTCACCTCGTCGAAGTCGTCGATGCGGAGATCGATCCCGGCCTCCCGGGCGATCGCCAAGAGGTGGAGGACAGCGTTGGTCGACCCCCCGCTGGCCATGACCCCGGCCACCGCGTTGAGGAAGGAGGGGCGGGTGAGGTAGGTGCTGGGGCAGCGGCCGGAGAGGACCATCTGCACCACAGCCTGCCCGACAGCCTCCCCGACCCGGGCCTTCTGGGGATCGGTGGCCGGCACCCCTCCGGACTGCAGCGGCGCCAGCCCCAGCAGCTCCACCGCCATGGCCATGGTGTTGGCGGTGAACTGCCCCCCGCAGGCCCCGGCGCCGGGACAGGCCACCTGCTCCAGCTCGGCCAGCTCCCGGTCGTCGATTACCCCGGCCTCCACCGCCCCCACCGCCTCGAAGACGTCGAGGATGGTGACGTCGCGACCGCGGAAGCGGCCGGGCATGATCGATCCGCCGTACAGGAGGCAGCCGGGAAGGTCGATCCTGGCCAGCGCCATCGCCGCCCCGGGGATGGTCTTGTCGCACCCCACGAGGCACACCACCCCGTCCAGCAGGTGACCCCGGCAGACCAGCTCGATGGAGTCGGCGATCACCTCCCGGCTGATCAGGGAGGCCTTCATCCCCGCGGTCCCCATCGCCACCCCGTCGCTCACGGCGATGGTGTTGAACTCCATGGGTGTTCCCCCGGCGGCGCGGATCCCCCGCTTCACGTGTTCCGCCAGGGCGCGCAGCCCGAGATTGCAGGGCATGGTCTCGATCCAGCTGTTGGCCACCCCGATCAGGGGGCGGCTCAGGTCCTCCCGGCTGAATCCGGCTCCGTGCAGCATGGCGCGCGCCGCCGCCCGCTCCCTGCCCTCAACCAGCTTGCGGCTCGGCCAGCCCGCGTCGACCTCAGGCAAGTGCGTACCTCCGACCACGAATTCCAGTGAGGAGGCCAAAATACCAAGGCCCGGGGGGTGCGGCGCCTTCGGCGACTCCCGGGACCCGGACCGTTCCTGCTGGCGCGGGAAGTGCGCCCCTTCGAGTTCCGTCCTTGGCGGCGCCTCGCAACTCCCGCCCAGCCTCCCGGCCGTCAGGAGATCACAGTCACAGGGTCGCTGGGGACGTCCGCGTTGTAGTTCCGCATGGCGTTCCAGAGGGCCGCCAGCGAGATCGTCTGCGTCTCCGGTCCGTTGTATCCGGCCACCGAGCCGGCGCTCTCAGCGTAGGTGACGGTGTCGCCGCCGGCGGTCCCGGCGGAGAAGTTGTAGCCAATCACGGCGATCATGTGCTGGGCGTGATAGCCGTCCCAGCCCGGCAGCGTGGCTGTCATCACGTGCACCAGGACGGGGCTGCCATGTCCGGCGCTGGCCAGACGTCCCAGACCGGACAGGTCAGACTCCAGCTGCGCCTGGAAGACCGGTAGCGAGGTCACATGGGTGCCGGTGTACGAATAGCGCTGAGAGCCGGTTATCTGGTCCAGGTACGAGTTGATGGCCACTGCGGCGTTGGCCCCGGTGGTGCCGTAGGACTCCACCACGTGGGCGGCCACGCCGATGGCGTCCAGGGAGGGGACGGCAGCGGTCCAGGTGGACAGCAGCGCGGCGATCGCCCCCTCGGCGCAGTAGTTCCGATGCGCGTAGTCGTTCGGCTCGGGGTAGATCCTGACCGCCAGCTCCACCTCCAGCCTCGGGGAGGGCGTGGTCGGAGTGGGGGTGGCTGGTGGGGTCGGATTGGCGGTGGCGGAGGGTGTTGGAGCCTCGGGGGTGCCGCTCGGGGTCGCCGCCGCCTCGGCGCGCTGGGTCGCGGACGGCGCCGAAGTGGACGGGCGCCCGGCCCCGCCCGGGGCAGCCAGGGAGCCGCAGGATGCCAGCAGAACCGACGCCACGGGCAAGCAGAGGAGTGCGGCCACCCGAGGGCGCCGGGCCGAACGCAAACACCGCTCCGCGGAGCGACGCGACACTCTCCCCGCACCTACCACCCTGGTGATGGTCATCTCCCAAGTCTGCCTCGCCCTGGGCGGATGGACCGACCTGCCGCCGGATTCTCCCCCTTCACCCTGGGAATCTCATCGGTTTGCGGCGATTTGGGTCTCCGCACCGTAGTCCGCGAGGATGCCGACCTCGATCACCCTTCCCACCGGCCGGGGGCCGAGGTGGCTCCCCGATTGCCTGAGGCACCCGCTCCGGCCACGGTTGGGCTCACTCGTACCGGCCGCGCAGCCACTCTCCGAGAAGCCCGTTGGCGATGTTCCAGGTGTTGCCCGTCCGCTCGGCGAGCTGCAGCCGCTCCAGGGCCAGGGCAGCGTCCAGGGTGCCCCGGTGGCTCACCCCCACCACCGACTGCACCGCCCGGCCCGTCACCGCCCGCACCGGGCCCTGCGCCAGGAGCTTGAGGAGCCGCTGCTGGACCAGGCTGAGCCGGTCGAACACCAGGGTGAACTCCTCCCGCTGGTCGTCAATCGCGTAGGCCACCGCCGCGTCGACCAGCTCCTCGGTTATCTCCTCGGCGCTGATGGCGAAGGCCCAGAAGGCCAGGAGCTGCACGTCGTTGGGAATCCCCGCCGCCGCCTGGTAGATGCGGCTGGCCGCCGCCGCCGGCAGGTGCTTTCCGGCCGAGGCCGCCCGCCCCGTTAGGTAGGGGACGAAGTCGGCCTCGGAGATCTTGCCCAGGTAGAGCTTGGCCCCCACGTTGTAGAGAGCACCGTGCTCCGGAGAGCTCACCATCGCCTCCATGATGTGGCGCTTGCTGCCGGCGAAGACCAGGCTCACCCCGGGGAGGTCGTCCACCAGGTCCTTGAAGATGTCGGCGATCAGGGGGTCGATCTCGTACGCCTTCTGGAACTCGTCGATGACCAGGGAGACCGGGTGATTCCGGTCCTCAGCCGCCAGGTCTGCCAGGATCCGCACCACCTCTGACAGGACGGTCCTCCAGTCCGACGCTGCCAGGCTTGGCCCGAGGGAGACGCCCTCCACCAGTCCGGACGCGGGGTCGATCCGGATCTCCGGAGCCACCCGGATGCGCCGGAGCCAGCGACTGAACTCGGTGGCTCGACCGCGCACCCATCCCAGGGGTCCCGAGACCACCCCGTGCATCAGGGTCTGGACCACGTCCTCGGCGCTGCTGCACTTTATGAGGCTCACCCGGCCACTGCGGCCTCCACTGGCCTCCGCCAGCTCCACGGCTCGGCGCAGCAGCGATGTCTTGCCGTAGCGCCGGGGTGCGATGAGGATGAGGTTCTGGCCGTTCTGCATGACCGCTGCCAGCCTCTCCAGCTGCTCTGTCCGATCGGTGAAGTGGAGCTCGTCGACGGGAGAGCCGAAGTGGTACGGGTTGGCCGCGCTCACGGCGTGATGGTAGCACGCCTAGGGTTTACACGCTTGACCTTTACACGTTCTAGCTTCCTATCGTGGGTGAGCGGGAGGCGTGGGGGTGATGTGCCGGTCTAGGTGGGGCGGTCCCTTCTTCGCCACCACATCCCCTCCCCTCGGCCGGCCCATGTGCCCAATAGGCCGAACCGGGGGTCAGATGGAAGGCGGCCGCTCCGCCGCTCGGGGGCCGGCGCTGCCGCGTCGGCTTTGGCAGGGGTGTGCCCACCCTGCGACCTGCCGGTCCACCTCCCTCGGCATCGCGGGCCCGGGTCACCGGCGGAGCGGGAAAGATACGCCGGACCTCCGCTGTCAGTCGCGCGGGTCTTCCTCGGAAGGGCTGCCGTCGGCTGCTGGATGTGGGGCTGGATGGGCGTCAACGGTGGAACCCTCGTCACCGTCCTCCACCCCCAGCTCCCGGAGGCGCGCCCGCAGTTCTGACATCTGGCGCTCGGTCTCGGCCAGCTCTCGGCTCTGGCGGATCAGGGTCCTGCGGCGCTCCCAGGTCGCATATAGGTCGGTCATACCGCGCACCCGCCGCCCGCCCGGGCCGAACCGCTCCTCCTCCCGCTCCTGGACCTCCTCGCGCAGGTCGTCGATCATCCGCTCCCGGTGGGCGAGCTCGGACTGGAGCCGAACCGCCAGCTCCTGGCGGAATTGGGTCTCCATCGCCAACTGCCAGCGCTGGAAGAGCTCGTCGGCCAAGTTGGAGGCCAGGGCTCTCACCTCTGATGGGACGGTGAGGGCATACCCTTCGCCGCTCGCCGCCGGCGGCTCCGAGACGGGCACCCCTGGCTCGTGGCGGCCGACCTCTCCGGCAGAGCTCTGCGTCGGCGGGACCGAGGAGAGGTCTGCCAGCGAAGAGCGCTCAACCCGAACCTCCAGCGCCCCGCCCGCCCCCGGAACCAGCCGGTGGGCAACGCTTCCCGCCAGGATCATCCCCCGCACCTCGTCGGGAGCGATCCCAAGGGTCTGAGCGGCCTCGCCCACCGTCAGCAGTTCGCGCTGATCCACCCCACCCGCCTCCTACTCTGCTTGGATTATCGCCAAAGCCGGAGTGGCGAGATCGAAGCGAGTTGGGCCACGGGCCCGCCGGTGCCCCGAAGCCCTGAGATTGGAGCCCCAAGGAGGCGGATTCGGGGGTCCACGTCGTCGCCATCGGGGCCTTCACCAGGCTGGGACCTTGAGAGCGGGAGACCCTCGAGGCAGCACGCGGGGCGGAGCGCGGGCGGAGGTAGACCCCGCTCACTGCCGTTCGTCTCGGGCTAGCGTTTGCCCAAAACTTGCGGCAGTCGGCCAGCGGGGACACGGCATGTGGCGCACAGAATTGCACCGTCCCCTCAACGACGAAGTGGCTCAGCGGGTCAGCTCCGGCGTCGTCTCCTAACTGGACTCGCTATCAAAGGACCCCGACGACTTCGCCGGCGTCGATTCATCTCGCGATGGCGCCCAGGTCGAGATGGTCTTTTCCGCCCAAGATGCCGGCTCCACGCGGACTGACCATGGTCGGCGCAGCCTCGGCCATAGGGCCTGGTCGGAGCACATTCAGTTGGGTGGCGGTGGCGGCCTCTGGTGACCCACAGTTGCCATCAGGTGGCGTCACTCGGCCCGGCAGTGCGTCCTCATCTCCATGCGACACGTTCGACTACCCGCAGCACCGCCACTGGGTCGCCGTCCCGCGCGCCATTCGATACGGCAGGGGGGCTCGTCGATGATGGCAGCGGCGCGTGCGGCCGCTCCGCTGCCCGAGGCGGTCAGTTCCACCGGCTTGGCGCGGCGGTCAGCCGGGTGAGGCTGACGCTTCACCGGACCTTGCCTTTCGAGGTCGTCGACCATCAGCGTGAAGTGGGGCTGGCTAGTGCCCTGCGGTTCGCCCAGGTTGCCCTGGGTCTGCGGTCCGACGGCGAGACGGCGCACCACCAGCACCCATCCAACTCAGGCGCTGGGCGTCGGCGACGGCGATCTTGTGCTCCCGGTCCAGCGCAAGCTGGGACATCGCGACTCGCGCGACGCTCGAGCTGCGGTACGCAGCTGCCCATCAGGCCGGCCCTCCTCGAGCGTTCAGCCAGTCGGCGAAGTCACTGGCGACAATGCGCTGGTCGTGGACCCCTTCTGCGAACGGGGAAGCGAGCCATACGATCGGCGGTCCCATAACCAAAGGGTCGAGCAGGCGCGCGCGGATCGTATCGTCAAGGGTGTCAGGCACCATCCGGGTGGCAGTCGCGCCTCCGGGCAAGAGGATGTTCGCCGTCACCGGCGTGCCGGCGAGATCGGCGGCCATCACTCTGGCGAACGCCTCGACAGCGGCTCCGGAAGGGCCATATGGGACAAAGCCACGGCGCGTCATCGTGGATTGGTTCATGGAGATGGTCACGACTCGGCCCGCGCCGGCCTCGAGCATGCGCGGGACCACCGCCCGGCTGACCAGAAAGGTGCCGGTCACCTTCGTTTCCATCACGTCGCGAAATCCGGCCGTGGGGACATCCCAGAACGGTTGCGGATGGGTCATGAACCGAGGATTGACGATCCGCATCCCGATGCCGGCGTTGTTCACCAGCACATCGAGGCCGCCGAACGTCGCATATACCAGATCGACTGCCGCAGACACCGAGTCGGCGTCTCTCACATCGAGAGCCACCCCCAGCGCCTCCGGGCCGAGCTCGGCCGCGGCGGTACGCGCCCGCTCCTCGTCACGGCTGGACACCGCGACCCGGCCGCCCGCCTCCGCGAGCGCTCGCGCCATCGCGCGGCCCAGTCCGCTCGACCCGCCGGTCACCAGCACGCGCACGCCCTGGAGTCCAACCGCAAAGGTGCTCATAGTCACAATTCGATCGTACAAACTTATCCAAGTGCTGGCCCCAAGGACCGCCCTGGTCCCCCGCGCTGGGGCCTCACCGCCCGTGCCGCCGGCTCCCGGCTGCGGTCAGCCCGCAGGGCGCATATGACAGCCGCGCACCGCTGCAGTCGGCCCCACGTTCGCTGCTGCGGCGAACGAAGACGCGAAGGGGCTCCTAACCCAAGGAGTGCCTCCAGAGCGGACGAACCGACGGTGTCAGCGAGCGCGAAGGACGGTGCGGGTGGCGCCGGGGTTGCCCTCGATGCAGACGGCTGTCCGACTGCTTGTAGCACTATGTGCTACAATCGCTTCGTTGTGCCAATAATCACGCAGCGGCAGCTCCGGAACGATAGCGGCGCGGTCATGAGGGCACTGAACCAAGGTGAGACCTTCGTCGTCACCCGGAACGGTGTGCCTGTAGGCGAGTTGACTCCGCTGCGGAGACATCGGTTCATACCTGCCGATGCCGCCGTCGCCGTCTTCCGCGGCGCTCCCGGCGTCGACCTGGCGCGGCTCCGTGAGGACCTCGACAGGGTTGCGCGTCAGGATCTTGGCCTCCGTGCCTAGTGCGCAGCGGGCCCAGCGTGGGGTCATCGACACCTCCGTCGTCATCGACATGGAACAGCTTGACGCCGGGCAACTCCCTATCGAGCTGGCGATCAGCGCGATCACCATGGCTGAGCTCTCCGCCGGGCCCCACGCGACCGCAGACGTCGATGAGAGGGCACGCCGACAGGACAGACTGCAGAGGGCGGAAGCCGCCTTCGACCCCCTGCCCTTCGACGGCGAAGCGGCCCGTGCCTACGGTCGGATTTACGCTGCTGAGGTGGCAAGCGGGCGCAAGGCGCGTGGCACTCGGGCACTGGACCTCCTAATAGCAGCTACCGCCTGTGCCGCCGGCCTACCGGTTTACACTCGCAACCCGGAGGATTTCCAAGGCATCCGAGGTCTCGTAGACATCGTCGGGGTCTGACCGCTCAGAGCCAGCCCCTCGGCCACACACTGGCACCAGCTGCTGCCCTTCGCAGACCTGCCACTGCTGAGTCTCAGGATGCCGAGGAACCGATGGCGCATCTGGGTGCGGCCTCAGGCGCTCTCCTGGAGCAGATGGCGTCGGCGTTTCCTGGGGCGACCGGGGGTGGCCATCAGCGTGCGCGGCACCGTTCCTGCTGAGTGCCCATGAGCGACACCCGGTCGGGACGAGCGGTCCTTCCCGACCTGGACTCTGCCAAGCAAGCCGTCGCCGTTTCGGGTCTTGCGCCACGTGGGTGGTTGCCCTGACGC
>JAKAXE010000022.1 GCA_021816695.1 bacterium
TGATGGCCCGCAAGGGGCTGGGCAAGGAGACCAAGATGTGCTTTGCGGGGCACGTCCTGATGGAGAACCGCCACGGGCTGGTGGTGGACCTGGAACTGACCCGGGCGAGCGGGACCAGCGAGCGGGAGGCCGCCACACAGATGCTGAAGCGGGTGCGTGAGCGGGTGCGGCTCCGCCGCCTCACCCTGGGAGCGGACAAGGGGTATGACACGCAAGGCTTCCTCGAAGAGTGTGAGGAGTTGCGGGTCACTCCGCACGTGGCCCGGCGGGAGAGCTACTGGGGCAGCGCTCTCCTGGCCCGGCTGGCGACCGCCCCGGAATACCAGGTGAGCCAGCGGAAGCGGAAGCGGGTCGAGGAGATCTTCGGCTGGACCAAGACGGTGGGGATGAGCAGAAAACTGCGCTACAAGGGGGTTGAACGCAACCGGCTCTGGGTGGAGATAACCATGGCGGCCTACAATCTGGTCCGAATGGGCAAGCTGGTGGGGGCAGCCGCTTGAGGGGCCCAACCTATGGCCCGAACCCTCTGACCGCAGGGCGTTCCGCCCTCGCAAGGGCAGTCTCGGAGCTTGTCCACCCCCTAAAAATCCCGTGGAATCCCACTTCGCGAGGGCGCCCCGCCATCTCTTCGCCTAGTTCAACACCCTGCTAGGTGTACTTCCCAGGTAGGTTGTTGACATGAGTCGCGGGAGGGTGGCCGCCAAGCGCGGTGTGGGCGCGGTGGTAGTTTTAGTGGTGCAGCCAGGCGGATAGCAATCGGAGTCGGATGCGCGACAAGATCTGCGAGATCACCATGGAGAACGCACTGCTGCGTGAGGGGGCTCGCCTGGCGGAGGCGGCCCTCCCTTTCGCCGTGCCCGAGGCTGAAGCCGGGTCGGCCGCGGTCTCTTCCTCCACCGGAACGCAGTACGGGCTGGCCAGGGTCTGCCGGGTGCGGTAGCCCTCCCGCTGGCTGGGCGAGGGCTACCAAAAGGTCTGGGCCTCGCTGGGGGCCTTGGGGATCCGCAGCAGCCGGGCCCGCCTGCCGCGGCTGATGCGCGGGGCTGACCTGCTGGCCTCCACCCGGGGCGGCAATGCGCCCGGGTTCAAGGCCCACGACCAGCCCATCACCACCGACCTTCCCGACTGGATGTGGGGCACCGACGGCACGGCCACCCTGACCCGTGAGGGCCAGGCCACGATCTTCACCGCCGTGGACCACTTCACCCAGAAGTGCATAGGCATCCACTCAGCTCTCCAGGGCACACGCTACGGCGCGCCGGAGCCGATCCGCCAGGGGCATCCGGGAGCACTACGGCAACTACACCTCCCGGGTGGTCCCAGGCCCGGTGCTCTTCCACGACAACGGCACCCAGCACGCTTCGAGCTCCTTCCAGCAGGAGCTGAGGTTTCCCCCGGTCCACGATTTGGGTGGACAACTGGTTGGCATGATGGGCGGGTCAACCAGGAGGAAGGCAGATGACCGAGGGACGGCGGCGGCTTAGTGGTGAGGGCGGGACAACCGGCGAGCGGGGCCGGTGGTCTTCCCGGCGAAAGATGGAGGTGGGTCTTCGGGTACTGCGGGGTGAGGATCTGGATTCCCTGGGCCGCGAGCTGTACGTCACCGCGGCGGCCATAGCTCAGTGGCGAGACCAGTTCCTGGCTGGAGGGCAGGCCGGGCTCAGGCACCGGGAGACGGATGAGCGAGAGCTGGAGATCCGCCGCATGCACAGCAAGATCGGCGAGATCACCATGGAGAACGAGCTTCTCCGCGAGAGGGCTCGCCGGGCGGAGGCAGCCCACCCTTTCGCCGTGGCGGAGGCTGAGGCCGTTGCGGCCTGGGTCTCTCCCTCCGCCGGCAAGCAGTACGGACTGGCCAGGGTCTGCCGGGTGCTGGAGCTGGCGCGCTCCACGGTGTACGCCCAAAGGCAGCGGGCGCTCATGTCGGCCCGGGAAGCCCGGAAGCGGGGTCCCCGGACCGCCTACGGGGACGGGGAACTGACCGAGCTCATCCGCGGGGTGCTGGAGGCTTCGCCCTGGCTGGGCGAGGGCTACCGCAAGGTCTGGGCCCAGCTGCGGGCCCCGGGGATCCGCACCAGCCGGGCCCGGGTGCTGCGCCTGATGCGCCAGGCCAACCTACTGGCCCCCACCCGGGGCGGGAACGCCCACGGGCCCAAGGCCCACGACGGGACCATCACCACCGACCTGCCTGACCGGATGTGGGGAACCGACGGCACCGCCACCCTGACCGGTGAGGGCCAGGCCACGATCTTCATCGCCGTGGGCCACTGCACCCAGGAATGCATCGGCATCGACTCCGCTCTCCAGGGCACCCGCTTCGAGGCGCTGGAGCCGATCCGCCAGGGGATCCGGGAGCACTACGGCAGCTACACCTCCCAGGTGGCCTCTGGCCTGTTGCTGCGCCACGACAACGGCAGCCAGTACACGTCGAGCTACTTCCGGCAGGAGCTGAGGTTCCTGGGGATCGAGAGCAGCCCAGCCTACGTGCGCGAGCCCGACGGCAACGGGGTGGCCGAGCGCTTCATCCGCACCCTCAAGGAGCAGCTTCTCTGGGTGCAGCACTTCGAGACCGTGGCGGAGCTGGAGCGCGGACTGCAGGTGTTCAAGCAGCGCTACAACGAGCAATGGCTGGTGTCCAAGCACGACTACCGCACCCCTCAGCAGGCACGCGCGCTGCTGGTGCTGGAGTCGGCCGCCTGATGGCAATCGCTACAATTGACGTACCCCAGTTGTCCAGGAAACCTGGGCCGGTACAGGTCCCCGGGGCTCGAGAGCAGCCCGGCCTACGTGCGCTAGCCCCAGGGCAATGGGGTGGCCGACTGCTTCGACCTAACCCTCAAGCAGCAGCTGCTCTGGGTGCAGCACTTCGAGACCGTGGAGGAGCTGGAGCATGGCCTACACGCGTCCACGCAGCGCTACAACCAGCAATGGCTTGTGTCCAAAAATGACTACCGCACCCCGCCCCAGGCGCCCGCACTGCTGGCACTGGAGTCGGCCGCTTGATGACGATCGCTACAATATGAGGGGCCACAGCTGTCCAGGAACCTAGGCCTGTACAGGGTAAGGCACACACGAGACGATTACGACAGGTAGCCGCGACAAACGAGTGGATGCGGGAATGCTTGGTGGCAGCGAGGGGTCCTCCCGGTGAGTTGGCCTAGATACATGACTCGGTATTGCCCGACCGAGCCAGCTCACGGGTCGCACCTAATCACGGGGCTAACGGGAGTGGCCGAGCCCACGATCAGACCGCAGGAACGGCAGTAGAGGCAACGCATTGCGCATTGAGCGAATCCGGCCGACCCTGAAGGACGTAGGCCTTGCAGCTGGGGTGGATCCCAGCCTGGTGTCTCGCGTCCTCAGTGGTGACCCACTTGTACGTGTGAGTGAGGACACGCGCACCCGGATACTAGCAGTTGCACAGAGGATGGGCTACTATCCAAATGCACTGGCACGTGGCCTAAGTTTAGCTACAGCGCAGTCAATCGGCCTCCTGCTTCCTGACTTGAGCAATCCAATCTACGCCCAAGCGGTTATCGGTGCCCACGAAGCTGCCCAAAGATTGGGATATGTCTTAGTCATCGGAAGCATGCACGATGGCGAAGCCACAGAACGAGCGTTTGCCGGATTGCTTTACCAAGGAAGGGTCGATGGTCTGATTGTAGCCTCTGCACGGGTGAGCGATGAGGTGGTGGCGAAACTACTGTCGCTGCCGGCGCCGGTGGTGATCGCCAACCGAAAGGTTGTGGGAGCACTAGCTTCAGTGACGGCAGACGATGAGTCTGCGTCACGCCTCGCCGTGGAGCATCTCACAGGGCTCGGGCATGTTCGGTTGGCCCACCTCAGCGGGTCCGACTATGCGGAGACGTCCACACGCCGCAAGGCTGGGTTTCTTCGGGCTTTGCGCTCCGAGGGGGTCCAGGGGAGGATTGTGGCGGGAGGTGCTCGTCCTGAGGATGGGTACCGGGCTGCCCGGCGGTTGTTTGAGCGTAGTCCGGAGGTTACGGGTCTGGTAGTGGCTAGCCTGTTGTCCGCAGTCGGTGTGCTGCATGCGGCCTATGACGCTGGGCTTTCAGTACCGGCCGATTTGTCCGTGGTGGCTATCCATGATGATCTACTTGCCGATCACTTGGTGCCCCCGTTGACCACGGTTGCTCTGCCCATGCGGGAGCTGGGAAGCACCGCAGTGGAACTCCTTGACGACGTCTTGAGCGGGGGTAGCCTTAGGCACGTGGTGGTTCCCCGCCCACCGGCTCTTGTCGTGAGGGCGTCTACGGGCGTTGTACCCGTGAACCAGCGACAGAGAAAGATTGCGCGGTGAGCCGGAAAGTACTTCGCGCTATCTACGATTTCGGTGGACAACCGGTTGGCATGCTGGTCGGATCAACCAGGGGTGTACCGGACCAGGTTTCCTGTGCACCTCGGGTACGTCAATTGTACCGATCGCGATCAAGCGGCCGACTGCAACGCCACTATCGCGCGTGCCGGCAGTCGGGGTGCGGTAGGCGTGCATGGACGCGAGCCATTGCTGGTTGTAGCGCTCGTTAAACACCTGCAGTCCGCGCTCCAGCTCCGCCACGGTCTCGAAGTCCTGCACCCAGAGAAGCTGCTCCTTGAGGGTGCGGATGAGACGGTCGGCCGCCCAATTGCCCTGGGGCTAGTGTCCTGCTTCTGAAGATACTGGTCATAATGGGGCGGTCGTTGGAGGTTCCACAATGAGGGCCAGATCATGCTCCGTGGCCGTCCCAAACCCCAACTGCTGGTCAGCCCGGAGGACCGGGAGCATCTCCTGCGCTGGCGACGTCGCAGGACCACCTCACACGGGCTGGCCCGCTGGGCGGACATCGTTCTGCGCTGCGCCGACGGGGTCAGCAACCGGGAGGTGGCGGCCCAGCTTCGAGTGAGCGCGGCCACGGTGGGGAAGTGGCGACAGCGGTACATCAGCCGGGGGCTGGCAGGTCTTCTGGACGAGGCCCGGTGTGGGGCGCCCCGGCGAATCACCGACGAGCAGGTGGAGCAGGTGGTGGTACGAACTCTGGAGACCAAGCCGGTCAACGCCACCCACTGGACCGCCAGGAGCATGGCCGAAGCCAGTGGGCTGAGCGACACCACCGTGCTGCGCATCTGGCATGCCTTCGGTCTGCAGCCGCACCGCAGCGAAACCTTCAAGCTCTCCAACGATCCTCAGCTGGTGGAGAAGGTGCGGGACATCGTGGGCCTGTACCTACATCCTCCGGAGGCGGCGCTGGTTCTCTGCGTCGACGAGAAGAACCAGATTCAGGCGCTGGACCGTACCCAGCCGCTGCTGCCCATGCGGCCCGGGATCCCCGAACGCCAGACCCATGACTACCATTGCCACGGGACCACCACCTTGTTCGCCGCCCTGGACATCGGCAGCGGCAGGGTGATCGGCGACCTCCACCGGCGCCATCGCAGCACCGAGTTCCTCAGCTTTCTGCAGCGCATCGACGCCGAGGTCCCCGCCGACCTCGGCGTTCATCTGGTACTCGACAACTACGGCACCCACAAGACTCCTTCGGTCCATCGTTGGCTGTTGCGCCATCCCCGGTTTCAGCTGCACTTCACCCCGACCTATTCGTCCTGGATTAACCAGGTGGAGCGCTGGTTCGAGCTGCTCACGGAGCGCCAGATCCGACGGGGTTCGCACCAGAGCGTGCGCGCTCTGGAGGACGCTATCCGCGTCTACCTCAAGGCCAACAACGAGCACCCCAAGCCCTTCACCTGGGTCAAGACCGCCGACCAGATCCTTGCCAGCATCGCTCGCTTTTGCGTAGCTACTTCAGAAGCAGGACACTAGGCGCTCTTAAACCAGTCGTCGCAAAAGTCACCCGTAGAGCCCACTCACCAGATCGATGCACTCTAATCCACATTGCGCAGCATCATTGAAAAACTGTATTACCAAAGTCGTCCTCTCGGTAGACCACTCCTTCGCGCATCACGAGGCAGATCTTCGTCGACAGGACCCCTATGTCGAGTAACGGATCCCCATCTACCACAAGTAGGTCGGCGAGCTTTCCAGGCCTCAGGCTCCCGACATGGCTGGCCAGCCCGAGGAGTTCCGCCGCTCTGTGCGTGGCTGAGTATACCGCATCTTCGGGCTCCATTCCGTGCTTCACCATCTGCGCAAGCTCTAGGGCGTTCTCACCGTTCTTCATTCGCGACGCATAACCCAGGTCGCTACCCATGACGATCCGAACGCCAGTCGCCAAGGCCAGCTTGAAGCTCTCAATGTGTGCGGGGCGAACTTGATCCGACCTCGCTATGCGCCAGGGCTCGGCGACCCTCACTTCGGTGTAGTAATAGGTCGGGCCGAAGGTCGGTACCAAGCAAACATTCCTCTCAACCATGGTGGAACATATCTCTTCGTCCAGGAAGTGGCCATGGTCGACTGCCAGCACCCCTGCAGAAATCGCGTTCCTGGTCGCCTGGAGGCCGATCGAGTGCACCTGCACGAGACGGTGAAGTCGGGATGCCTCGTTGACCGCGGCCGCGATCTCCTCCTCTCCAAACCCTTCTGCCCCAATGTCAGCGCCAGCAGTCGCCACCCCGGCCGACACGCCAAACAGCTTGATCGAGTCCACTCCGCGGCCGACAAGCGATCGAACGGCCTTTCTGATTTCACCCGGACCATCCGCCTCTATAGCAAATTCGTGCGCATGTCCCCCGGTATGTGTAATCCCCCGCCCGCTCGCCAAGACGCGTGGGCCCCACGCGACTCCAGTCCTAATCGCATCGCGCACGTCCACGTCAAGATGGTTCTGGGCCCCCGCGCTTCGCACGGTCGTACACCCCGCGAGTAGCGACCGCTGCGCCGCCTCCAACGATCTCAAGGCCTGAAGCCCCAGCGGGACGGACTCCCACAGTGGATCGTAGTCCCCGCCGCCAAAGTGAACATGCGTATCAATCAGGCCCGGGAGAACGAACCGCCCCGATGCATCGATCACCCTGTCATGCCGTCGCCGCCCCGAACGGGCGTCCCCGACCCGAACTATTCGACTACCCTCAATGACGACCTCGCCGTGTGGAATGATCTCTCCATCGCCGCAGACAACGGTCCCCCCCGTAACCAGCATTCTCGCCCCTGTCGGCATCCAGGCCCTGTGCCCTCGGACTTCGAAAGCCCGTCCTGAAAGCCCAGCTCCGCCTCCACGTGTTTCACCCACCGCGCACCTGCAGTCGTCGATCGCGCAATACCCGCACCAGGGGCCCCAGCCCTCCCGTGGCCGAAGCAGACGTGAGACACTCTGCAGCGCCCCTAGCTACCTCCCCACCAACACGTGCAGTGACAAGCGCCTCGTACTTAGCTCTCACCTCCGCACTGCTCAACCCCCACGGAGCGGGATTCCAATAGTCAGGCTCGGGCACACGCACTGGCTCGGTAGCGCGTCCGTCTACTCGCACTTGTATTCTCCCAGTCCGGCCACGCCTGTACTTGCTCTGCGCGACAATTGCGCGGAATGCCGAAGACTCGAATACCGCGGGATCGCTCCAATAAACCCCGCGCTTTGCGCCAACCACAACCAAAGCGATGGTACAGGGTAGGCTGAACGCCACATCGGCTGGCGTGGTGGGTCGGTAGTCCAAAAACCTCATTAGGCTCGGCGGTACTGCACAGTCCACCCGTACCGTCGCCCTTTCTTCTATCTCTTCCCCCACCACCGCGCTTACCGCCCCGAGATACTCTTGAATGTGCCAGCACGCTGGGAATCGCTTGAATGCCACTTTCATCACTGCTGGCGTACCCGCCTCAATCCCAGGCGGCCACTGCCACCTATCAGACCCCGCGATGCGAAAGAACCCCTGAGGGCCATCCAGCGCGTTGGCGATTCCGCAGGATCCCTCCATGACCGCCTCCACGGCCCAGATTGCTCCTAGCGCGGCCCACCCCAGATTGTTTTTCACGCTCGGTACTGGACGTTCGTACCACTTGGCCACATATGGAGGCACAGCATGGACGGCCGCCAAATTGACTGCCGCCACGACTTGCGCTTCCGACAGCTGCCACACAATCGCGACCGCAACGGCGGCTGCTACCGACTCCCAGACACCAATCCCCCGCACAAGACTTGACCGCGCCCGACTCGGCCAACCCGCAGCAGTGAGAGCATAGTGCACGTCGTATCCAGCGCAAATGCCCGCCATCACCCGGCCAAGAGACGCATTGGCACTCTCACCGGCCGCGACAGCCGCGGCGATGACCGCAGCACCTGGATGGCCGACAAGTGTGTCATCGTAGTCGATCGCGTTGGCGGCCTGGCCATTGCAGTAAGCGGCGAGTGCGGCCGGAAGCGACTCCCCCCCTACGGCAGTGGCGCATGCACCTTTGAACTGGCAATCTGCGATCCACTTCGGGTAGCGAGCCTGCTGACTATCGGCACCCTCGCACACGCAGGCTATGTGATCCAACACGCACTCCGCGACCCGACCTCGCACTGCAGGCTCCGACCAGCGCCCAGCCCAGCCCATAGCGGCATTGGCTAAAGCTCCTGTGATCGTCCCAGTAGTCACGGGACTCATTGTACCCATGGCCCCTCATTCCTCGGCGTCAGCACAAGGCTGCCGCCAAGATACACCGCTTCAATCAACGACGGGTGCTGCGGATGAGCACAAACAACGTCGGCATAGAGCCCGGAGCGCAGCAACCCACGCGATTGCCGTAGGCTCGGAAGCGCCTTCGCCACATTCCCAGTGGCCATAGCCACTGCTTGCTCCAATGTGGCTGCCCCATTCCGCCATACGTCTTCAACTGCCTCGAACATTCCATCCCAACTGCCAGCTGCGTAATCGGTTGCGAAGATATCGACGAGCCCCTTGTCGACGAGCGCCAGCAAGGTGGTAGGCCTTGGATCCAAGTCGCGCTCGCCCCAAGAATCAAAAGTGTCCACCTCCACGACCGAACCGTTCGACCTCACGTACTCCGCGGTAGCGATAGCTTCTGCAATGTCAAAGGTCTTGTGGTTTGAATGCCCGGCGATCAAGAGAGGTCCCGCAATCCGAGACGCTTCCCGGGTGGCCTCATCCGACGGAGCCGAATTGTGAACCAGGGTGGGAATCCCGACTGCCTTGGCCACGTTTGCAGACTCGACCACTCCTTTCAGGGCAGCAGCCAAGGACGGCATGACCGACTCTTCTATCAATCGGCACGCACGGTCGGGGCTCAGGTGCGCGCTTAGCCCGTACTCGAGTAAGAGACTTGCGACACGCGACATGTCGGGATGCCCCGGTGCAATCCGTCGTCCGAGAACCGCATACTTGAGCTGCGCCGCCTGTGCTGACTTCAACCGAACCCCAGTCTCCAACTCGATGGCCGCTGGAATGTACATGTAGTCTTGGCCGCCACCGCCCAGTGTCATGCCCGCGCCTACCTCTCCGATCACACACGCACCATGCTGCACCATCGCCTGAGCCGTCATTTCGCGGTGCACACTGGACAGCCCGGTTCCGTCGACTGCATCAGCCGCCTCGAACATCGGGTCGAAGTGCACCGTCGCCGACTCCACTCGCACCGGCTGTATGTCGCGCACTTGGGCTGTCTCATCGGGCACCTTGAAGCCATCCAGATCCACCACAGTTGTGTGCCCTTGAGCCAGGTGCCTACGCAAGTTCCCCAATGATTCACAGAGACTGACCCCAGGTGTCCCACTTGCGAAGCGAGGCCCGGGCGCGACGGCATGCGCGTGAGGATCGATTGCGCCGGGCATCACCAGTCGGCCGTGCAGCTGAACTGACTTGTCCGATATTCCGCCCGAGTAGTCCCGGCGCTCAACTGCGGCGATTCTGTCCCTGTCAATGATTAGGGTGCCCCGATATGGAGCTGTGGCCCCATCGCCGGTCACAATGAGCCCGTCTCGAAGGTATAGCAAGCGATAGTCCTCCAGTTCCGAATGCGCGTAGATGTCAGGCCACATACCGTGGCGCGACCGCCTGGAAGGGCCAGCCCTGTGACGGAGGGCACTTGGCCAAGAGTCCTGATCCAGGCACTTGACTAACGAGAACCTGATGCCGTGCCTGAGTCGGCAAATCGGTCAGGCCGGAATGACGCTAACTCCGGAGGGGCCCCGAGAAGCAGGTCACTCGCGACCAGCCTCCCCAGCACGGGTCCTAAGGTCGCCCCACTGTGCGTTATCACATGGTAAAGGTGGGGCGAACCGCTCGCAGTACCCACTATGGACACCCCGTCACCCGGTATGGAGCGTACCCCTACTCGCACTGACTCAATGGACACGTAGCGCAGGTTTGGAAGGACGGTAGATGCCGCCGCTATCACCTCGGAGCACCTAGAGTCGGCACACGACCACGGTCGGCCTTCGTCGACCTGGGAGTCAAACCGAGCCACCCTGGCCATCACTCGGGTGGCTCCATCAGGCCGCATCGTCACCCCGGGGGCGTGGACAACGTGCCTGAGGCGCACCGGAGCGGAGCTCGTGACGAACATGACACCCAGGCTTCTTTCCACTGGCAACGCGACGCCGCTCGCAGCAGCCAGCCTGCCGGACTCCGGCCCCGCCGCGTTGATTGCCACATCGCACGCGATCCGGGCGCCATCGCTCAACACCACATCTGCCCCAGACCCGTCCCTAGGATCAACCCTCACTACGACCTTCCCAAGCATCAGCTCGGCTCTGTAACGATCAACAGCCGCAGCAGCCAGTCGATATGCCACCCCGCGTGCGTCAATCCAGCCCTCGTTAGGCATCGAGTACACGACTGGCACGTCGCCGCTGCCAAAGTCGATCTCACTCTCCAGGCTCCGTGCTTCCTGCGGGGTCAGTTCCTCGATCAAGTAGCCGAGCCTACGACACGATTCGATGCGTGAAGCCAGTCCGTTCGTTGCCAACTCAGTGGTCAAGTCGCCGGCCACCCCACCCACGAATCCTGCATGACCCGTCACGACCGTGGGTGCCACCTGCCTCGCGTTTGCATCCACTCGCTCCCACATCAGCGCGCCATCGAAGTGCACGCAATCGCTGAGATCCAGCTCCGCAGCCAACGCCCTGTGCTCAGCCATCCCCATGAGATTCAAGAGGTGGTATGCTCTCGGCCTTTTGTCGAAGGAGTTGAGCCAAGAGAATGTCGCTCCACTTGTCCCTGCTCCCGGAAATGCACGGTCCACGATTGTCACGGACGCGCCTAACTGGCCGAGTCGGTACGCCACGGCGCTGCCGACGACCCCAGCCCCCACGACAACAACCTTCATTCCTAGCCTGTCACTCATAGGTGCTCTCCCAATTCCTCATACCTCCAGAAACGCAAACCATGCAACACGAAGTCCAGTTTGCAAGCCTCCTCACAATGACGTCAACACTGGGGCAGCACTCACCAACCCGAGCACGATCACCGACCCCAACAAGTATGGCCAAACCTTTTGCAGAACTTCAGTCGATCGAGCCTTCGCGAGATCACTTGCAACGTAGAGGTTGACTCCCAACGGTGGAAGCACCAACCCGATCGTGGAGTTCACAACTATTACCGCCCCTAGCTGAATAAGGCTTACGTGGACAGTCGCTGCCAGCGGCACGATGAACGGTGAGAGCAACAAAATTGCGGGAATGGGCTCCACGAATTCATGCAGGATCATGAAAGCGATGTTCACAACTAGCCAGAACAGAATCGGGGACCCTGCAACAAACCCGAGAGCGGCTCCGATCGCCTGATCCACGCCTGAGGTGAACATGCCGTACTGGAGAATGCCAACGCTGCCCAAGATCGCCATCACCAGAACGGTGGTATCGGCAGCTTGAGTTCCGACCAGTGCGAGGTGTTGTCGTCGCACTCGCTTCCTCGCCGCGCCAATGCCGCCGGCTATGCAAAGCGCCACCGCGCCCGCTTCATAGGCGGCGAAGGCCCCCGTAAAGATGCCAGCATCTAAAATTGCTGGGATTGCCAGCACTGGGCTCGCTCCCAGTGCTGACGATCCGAGTTCGTGGCCCCAACTTGTCCGCGCTCTGGCAGACCCGCCGGCCGCCGGGGGGCGTTTGACTATCCCGCGGATGACGACGACCACCATCATAGTGGCCATCAGCATGCCGCCGGGAACCAGAATCGCAGCAAACTGAGCGGTCACGCTGACGTTCACTACGGTCGCCCAGATAATGAGTACGATCGCTGGCGGGAATACCAGTCCTAGCAGCCCGGCACAGGCCTGTAGCGCGGCGGCCTCCGCCTTGGTGTAGCCATCCCGTATCAGCGCCGGGATGAAGACGCCCCCCAGCGTGGCCGTGTCCGCAATTGGACTTCCCGTCATGTTGGCAAGGACGCCAGCGGCAGCCACACAGCTAACCCCCACGCCGCCAGGCAGCCATCCCAGAGCGGCCTTTAGGAACCGTCCAAGGTCTTCAGCCAGCCCTGTCTGCGCCACGAGCCCACCAAGCAGCATGAATAGGGGCAGCGCGATGAAGGCGACATCCTGGACGGAGTTGATCTCCTGGTTCACAAATATAGATACCGATTCGCTCAGACCGCCCCCAGCCACCAGCGCACTCGCACATAACGCGATGGCTGCCATGATCGGAACGTCGAGTAGAACGAGGACCACTAGAAGTGCCAGCGTCCACGCTCCCGTAATAGCTCCGACCGCCACAACTGACCAACTGGCTATCGCAAATATAAGAGTGGCGCCCAATCGGCTGATGGCGATGTTGCTATCTAGGATGCGTAGTATCACGCCTGCAGCACCGAGGAGCGAGCCCACACCGATGGCGGCCGACTCCCAGACCACGGAAACTGGAAGTAGCGGGATGCCGGTACTCACGTCGGCGGGGATTGCGCTGATAGTCGAGTACATGAGCAGACCAAGAACGGCCAGTGTGACTCCGTCGCCCAAGCCGTCTACCCAGTTTCTGAGCATCGGTCCGCGGCGCGTCCACATGGAGAGATGCAGCAGCTGACCGCGCCAAGTGGCCCGCCCTAGGCCCACAAAAATGCACCAAATAAAGAGCAGTTGAATGAGTGCGTTTTCGAACAGCAGACTGCGATCGAACACGTAGCGCGCTATAACAGACACTAGTACCACTAGGGCAAGGGCAAGGAGCACAAGAATCTGGATCCACAGGCTCAGCGCGTCCACTATTCGGCCGGCTCGTGCCGGCGGCCGCCCTGCACGCCCTGGCCAAAGGAGATCGCGCGCCCCACCCGCTTCTGGCACCTTCGTAACCGGGTCAGGGCGCGCTTCGGTGTTCATGTTTCCCCTATTGCGCCGGGGCGGACGGTGAGCGGGGGCACCCGCAGGCTCCCCACTCACCTGAGCGTCCGCAAACCACGGGCAAGGCTGCTCGAGCCTACTTGCTGGCAGCCTTGACAAGTTGCCGGATCTTGAGAAGTACCGGGAACGTGGCTTGTATGGTCGGGTACGCCGCGCTGAAGGCTGACTTGAATGCCGCTATGGAGGGGTGGAGTATGTGGACGCTTGGGTCCTGCTCAAGTGTTTGGAGCGACTGTGCATTGTACTGGTTAAGCTGGGCCACCTCAAATTTCAAGCTCGCCGCGGCAGCCTTGGTTATCTCCGCCTGCTGCACAGAGTCCAGAGACTTCCAGAATGACTCCGAGACTAGAAGGGGCGTTGTCACATATGCCATGTTGACGATGGAGACGTACGGCGCTGCCTGCTGCCACTTCAAGGGAGTCACGAGGTCGGGCGGGTCAGTAACAGCCTGGATTAGGTGGCTAGACAGGGCCGTGAAGACTTGGTCATAAACAACATCGGTTGCATCCGCCCCGACGGCTTGGTACTCGGGGGTCTCGACGTTTGGGACGAACGTGCGAATCTTGAGCCCCTTGAGCGCCTGCGGGCTGCCTATGGGCTGTGTGGAGAAGATGTCGGTGAAGCCCGAAGGCCACACTTCGAGCATGTGGATGCCATGGGAATCCAGTTGATTCCAAATTAGATTGCGCACCGCTGTGCTGTTCAACACGGAGTCCGCGATGGCTTCAGACGGGAAAAGGTACGCGGTGTTGAAGACGTCTATCGATGGCACATACTGGTCCAAAATGTCGTTCGAAGTGAACTGTATCGTCCCGGCCTGAAGGCCTTGGTTGATGACCGGAGTTCCGCCAAGTTCCGAGTCCGGGTATACGGTGATCTTGATGCGGCCGCCGCTGTCCTTCAAGACTTGCTGCGCGAAGTAGGCTGCGGAAGCCCCTCCAAGTGAGTCGACGGGAGATGTAGATCCGAACTTTGCTGTGATGAGTGGCTGCTTCTTCGTAGCTGACTTGTTTGACGTCGTGGTGGACGCCCCACATCCAGCGAGCAGGAGGCTCACTCCAGCCAGTGCCGCCGCCACGGCGCCAAGACCATGGGTTTGGTAACGCATCTGTGCACTCCAAGTCAGTTGTGGTTCTCGGGGACAGGGGAGCCGGCTTGATAGGGCGCAGGGACATCCCAGCTCCCCGCTACATTCGGGGCATCACGTTGCCAGTCTTCCGCGAGGGTGAATCAGACGTCAGTCAGTCGTGAGCACCTCCAGTGGGATGATGGACCCGCATGTCAGCGCCTAAGCCGTTTGGCCTGCTCAAGCGCTTGAGCAGGTTTATCATGGCGGGGCGGTCCTGTCAAGCCGGTTGGCGGACCCAGGATGCATCCCAGGTTTCGGCGCTAGAACTGGAGTGCGGGCAAAAGCGGGGATCGGCTGCGCCGGGCCTGCCAGTACCTGGCCCAGCCCCCGTTCTGCTTGAGGATCCTCAGGGTCAGCAGGTGGTGTGCTCCCAGCCGGTACCAGGAGGTGCCCTGAGCCTTTAGCCGGCGGCCCACGGTCACATCCATCGCCTTCTCGATTGCCCCCGAGGCCTGGGGACCGTGAAGCGCGTAGTTGGCGATCCCCTGGCGGTTGGCCCGCACATACTCCATCTCCAGCGTCAGCCGCTGCCGGCGGTCGAGATCGGCACCGGCCGCCTCCCGGCACTCGGCGAGCGCCGCAGGCAGCTTGTCCACGTCGCCCTCTCGGGCCAGCTTCAGCAGCGGCGGCAGCGACACCCCAGCCGCTTCCATCCCCAGCGCCTGAGCCAGCCGGTGCTCCAGATGCCACAGGTCCAAGAAGGCCACTGCGGTGGGGAAGTAGGCCCGCTGCAGCCGCCGCAGCGCCGAGCTCCCGTCACTCACGAACCACAGCTCCCGAGCCCGGAACGCCCCCTGCTGGGCCGCCAGGATCGCCAGCTTCTCCCCGAAGTGGGCCATGCTCTCCACCCCGCCGTAGGTGCGCTTGCCCAGCAGCACCCGCCGCCCCTTGGAGACCGTCGCCACCCCCTGGTACACGATCCGTGCCTTGGCCTCCATCTCGCTCCCCGTGGCCCGGTCGTTCACAGAGGTCCCGTCCGCCTGTACCACCACCCGCTCCGGCCGCGGACCCTGCTCCGCCAGCTTCGCCAGCACCTGCCGCTTCCCCAGCCCGAACACCATCTCCCGCTGCTCCTCCAGCGCCCGATCCACCAACTCCCCCTCCCGCTGGGCCAGCCGGTGAACTTGGCCATGACTGATCTCCACTCCCAGCAGATGCTTGGTGGTCCCAGCCGCTTTGGCGTACGAGCTCTCGGTGGCCAACCACAGCGCCGCCTCAGCCACCCCCAGGGTGTACCGCTCCCCGGCCTCCGGTCCCAGCTGCTCATCCGCCGGATACCCATTGGCACCGCAGTCAAGACACCTGACGCGGTTCCGCTGCAGCGCCACCGCTCCGAACAGCCCCACCACCTGGCGCACGTCCCGCCCCCGCCTCTCCCGGCGGCCTCCGCAGCTCGGGCACAGCCCCACCGGCACCCGCCCCGCCACCTCCGTCACCGCCTTCGCCACCACCGGGCCCAACTGCCTCCGCAGCTGCCCCATCAGCTCCGCCTCAAACTCCGCCAGAGTCCGCCCGGTCAGCTCCGCCTCCACCTCGACTACCATGCGCATGGGGCTCCCCCTCGATGGCATTTGGTTCACTCAAACCATCGTATGGGGAGCTTCTTCTGTCTCTGGCCCTGCTCAACCGCCGAAATCCGAGATGCTTCAGCGGACCCAGCAGGTCCATGTCACC
The DNA here is from genome assembly GCA_021816695.1 of bacterium. GTDB lineage: Bacteria > Chloroflexota > Dormibacteria > Aeolococcales > Bog-877 > JAJYXT01. Next base: position 16,026 of record JAKAXE010000022.1, read on the forward strand.
TTGGTGGGAGTGAGGCAGGCACGTGGACGGAGCTCAACGGGGCATCTGAGCCTGCTTGTGCCAGACGAGGGGCGAGGGGAGTCGGGCGGCGTGTGGGGGGCAGTGGTCGGCGCGCCCATTGGCGTTCTCGTTAGTCAAGTCCCCTCATGTGGTGGAGTTTATGGACAGGGACTGGAGGCTGCTCATCAGGCCACCAGCCCAGCGGTGAGGAGGTCCTGGCCGTCAGCTGAGAGCTGAGCCAGGGAGGCCTGGGAGAAGTGCCGCTTGCCGTCCTGCCACTCGTCGTGCTGCCCTCGGAGAACGGCCGTGGCCAGTCGCAGCAGCGATGCGGGGTTGGGGAAGATCCCCACCACCTTGGCCTGACGATCCACCTCGGCGTTCACCCGCTCAATGGCGCTCTGGGAACTGATGGAGCTGTGGTGCTCCCGGGGGAAGCTCAGGTAGGCCAGGATGTCCTCCTCGGCCTCGCGCAGCATCTTGGCCGCCTTGGGTACCGTAGGCTCCAGCCGCTCCAGCACCTGGACCATGGCGGCTCGAGCGGCCTCGCTGGTGGGCTGAGCGTAGATGGTCCTCACCAGGGCCAGCACCGCCGGCGCCTCGTGCCGGGGCAGGGCGGTTACCAGGTCCCGCAGGAAGTGGACCCGGCACCGCTGCCAGCCGGCCCGGGGAAGCACTGGGCCGGCGCCTACTTCAGCCCCACATGGGCGTCGGAGATCACCAACTGCACCCCCTTGAGTCCCCGGGCCAGCAGGGAGCGGCAGAACTTAAGCCAGAACTGCTGGCTCTCGCTGGAGGCCACGTCCACCCCCAGGACGCACTTCTCGCCACTCACCCGCACCCCCACCACGATCACCACCGCCTGGCCGACAATCCGGGCCCCCAACCACACCTTCTCGTAGGGACGTGGCCGACCTTATTCAGACTTTCCCCGTGGGCCTACCCCCCTCCAACGGTAGCTCTTTGATCTCCTCGCAGTTCCCTCAGCCTGCTGCCACCGACCACCAACGGTGAGGGAGCTGCAACCTCTCCCAGACGTGCGGAAGGCGAACGCGCAGCCTAATGTTGGCCGGACGACCCCAGCGCGGCTCGCGTCGGCGTCCCCGACTCCTATCCTGACAGGTGTGCCGCAGATGGGCCAAAGAAGCCAGTCCCCGTCCCCGCAGGTCACTTGGGAAACCTTGTTGGACCCTTGCCGACTACCGGTCCCTCAGGGCCGCCAGCAGGCGCTCCGCCACCTGGTCGAAGCCTCGCACCGAGCAGCACACCACCAGCGCCGGCGGCCGGACCCTCTCGAGCACTGCGGACACCGCTTCCCCTGCCGATCGGACCAGGACCACCTCCGGCCCCTCCACCAGCCTCGCCACGTCCTCGGAGCTGACCGACCCCTCAAGGTGACGCTCCCGGGCCGGCTCGATGGGGCCGAGAATCAGGACGTCGGCCCCCCGGAAGGCGTCCCGGTACTCCGGCAGCAGGGCCCGGGTGCGCGAGTAGGTGTGGGGGACGTGGACCAGGATCAGCTGGCGCCCGGGAGCCATCTGGCGGGCCGCGGCCACGGTCGCCCGCAGCTTGGTGGGGTGGTGGGCATAGTCGTCCACCACGGTGGCCCCGCCCGCCTCCCCCAGGATTTCGAAGCGCCGGCCCGGACCCTTGAAGCTCGCGGCGGCACCGGCCGCGGCCGACGGGTCGGCACCCAGGGCCACCGCTAGGGCCAGCGCCATGAGGGCGTTCTCGGCGTTGTGCAGGCCGAAGAGGGGAAGCTGCATGGAGAGCCGCAGCCCCGAGGGGCCGCTCACCTGCAGCAGCTGGCCTTCGGGGAGTGTGCGAGGAAGGGGCTGGAGCCGCCACTCGCCCTCCTCGCCACCGACCAGGGTCACCGGGCAGCCGGCCGCGTCCGCCAGCTCCAGGACGGCGGGATCGCCGGCCCGGAGGAGGAGCCGCCCCGAGGGCGGCATCCCGGCCACCAGCTCCAGGTATGGGGCCCGGTAGGCCTCCAGGTTGGGGTAGAGGTCGGGGTGATCCAGTTCCAGGTTGAGGACCCCGACGTAGTCCGGGTTCCAGTGCAGGAACTTGGCCCTCCGGTCCAGGGCCGAGGTGGTGTACTCGTCCCCCTCGAACACGAAGGGGGAGCGGCGCTCCAGCCCCCCCAGGCGCACCGAGACCCCGAAGTTGCGCGAGGTGGCCCCGAGGCGGAAGCCAGGCCCCATCCCCGCCACCTCCAGCATGTGGGCGAGCAGGGTGGACGTGGTGGTCTTGCCGTGGGTTCCGCAGACCACCGCCCGGGGCCGGGACGCCGCCAGCCGGCCCTGGGCCTCGGCCTCCGAGACCACCTCGAGGCCGGCGGCGAGCGCCGCCGCCAGCTCGGGGTTGCCGGGCTGCACCTGGTTGCCCAGGATCACCAGGTCCGGGCGCCCAAAGGCGGTGAGGGCGCCCTCGCTGTGCCGGCTGGCGTAGGGGATGCCGGCAGCCCGGAGGAGGTCGGTGGTCGGGGGATAAGGATCCTCGTCCGAGCCGCTGACCCGGTACCCCAGCTCGGCCAGGGCCAGGGCCAGCCCGGAGACGGCGTAGCCGCAGATGCCCAGGAAGTGGAGGCGGGCGGGAGGCTCCGGCCACCCTGGTATCTCGAGGCGGGTCACGCGCCGGCGGCCGTGGAGAGGAGGAGTCTCGCCACCTCCAGGGCGGCCCCGGGGCGGGCCAGGGTGAGGCTGGCGCGGGCCATCTGCTCGGCCCGCCCCTCCTCGGTGAGAACGGAGAGCACCAGCTGCGACAGCCGCTCTGAACTCAGCTCGGAGTCCTCCAGCAGCAGCGCGGCGCCCGCTTGGGCGAAGGCCTCGGCGTTGGCCAGCTGGTGGTTGCCCGCGTGAGGGTAGGGCACCAGTACCAGCGGGCGTCCCATGCAGGCCATCTCGGCAAGGGAGCTCCCCCCGGCGCGCATCACCACCAGTCGGGACGAGGCCGCCAGCTCGGCCACATGGTCCGAGAACGGCAGCGGCCGGTAGCGCGGGTCCTGGTCCAGCCCGAGGGCGCGGGCCTCGGCGGCCACCCGCAGCTCCTCCCGCTGGCCGGTCAGGTGGGTGACCTCCATCTCCGGCAGCCGGCGCAGGAGGTCGGGCAGGGCCGCCACCAGCGCCTGGTTCAGGTGCCTGGCGCCCTGGGAGCCGCCCATCACCAGCACCGAGGGGCGGGTGGGAAGCTCCGGGCTCGTTCCCTGGAAGGCAGGGCGGACCGGGTTGCCGGTGAACACCGCCCGCCCGGGAGGCAGGTGCTCCGCCGTGTCGGCGAAGGACACCGCGATCTTGCTGGCCAGGGGCGCCAGGCGGTTGATCGCCCGCCCGGGCAAGCGGTTCTGCTCCAGCAGGACCACGGGAAGCCGGTGCCGGCGGGCGGACAGCACCACGGGGACGCACACGTAGCCCCCGGTCCCCAGCACCACCTGCGGGCGGAAGCTGGTGACCTCACGGCCGGCCTGCCGGTAGGCGAGCGGCAGGCGGGTCAGGAGACGGGGGGTGGCGGTGAGGGGCGAGGAGCCCATGCTCCCCAGCGAGAGCCCCCGGAACTCCAGCCCGGCCCGGGGGACCAGGACGGATTCGGGGCCGCCGCTGCGGCCCACGTAGCGGAGCTCCAGGGTGGGGTCAATCGACCGCAGCGCCTCGGCCACCGCCATCGCCGGAGTGCAGTGGCCACCGGTCCCGCCGCCGGTGATCAGAACGCGCATTGGCCTCCCCCGCTCGGCGGCGCCGGGCCGAGATGTTCAGCAGTATCCCGGTGGCCGCCAGCGAGAGCGCCAGCGACGACCCGCCGTAGCTTATGAAGGTGAGGGGGACCCCGGTCGAGGGGATCGTGTCGGTCACCCCACCGACGTTGATCAGCGCCTGCCCCACGATCCAGATGGTGACCCCGCCGGCCAGCAGCATCCCCAGGCGGTCGGGGGCACTCCGGGCGATCTTGAGGCCCCTCCAGCAGAAGAGGCCGAAGAGGAGCAGGACCAGCAGGGTCCCGATCAGCCCCAGGTCCTGACCGATGACCGCGAAGATGAAGTCGTTCTGGGATTCGGGTAGCCACTGGGCCGGGGGCACAGGGCTGGAGAAGCCGGTCCCGAAGACCCCTCCCGCGCCCAGCGCGTAGAGAGCCTGGACCGCCTGGTAGCCGGAGCTTTCGGCGTGGGCGAAGGGATGCAGGTAGGCCAGGAGCCGGGCCACCCGGTAGGGCTCGGCGAGGATCAGCAGCCCGCCCAGCCCGAGCCCTGCGACACCGGCCGCCAGCAGGTGGCGGAGACGGGCCCCGGCCAGGACCAGGAGGCCGAGGGCGAGGACACCCACGACCAGGGTTGAGCCCAGGTCCTTCTCCAGGATGATCAGCGCCCCGACCGCCCCCACCTGGAGGGCGTAGGGCCGGATGCCCTGGCTCAGGCTTCCGATCTGGCGGCGCCGGCGGTCCAACCAGACCGCCCCACTCACCAGCACCATGAACTGAGCGATCACGCTGGGCTGGATCTGGATCGGCCCAGCGCCTATCCAGCGCCTGGCGCCTTGGACCTCCTTCCCAATGTGGGGGACCAGGACCGCCACGAGTAGCAGCATCGACAGGGCTGTGAGGTAGGGCGCCAGCCGACGCCACTCGTGGTAGTCCAGCTTGTAGCAGAAGACCAGGCCGCCCACCCCGAGTGCCAGCCAGAGGGCCTGACGTTCGAAGAAGAAGGCCGGGTTGCCGTAGTCCGCGTAGGCCGAGGGTGCGCTGGCGACGAAGACCATGATCAGCCCGAGAGCGCAGAGGGCCGCGGTCACCAGGGTGAGGCCGAGGTCCAGGTTGGGCATCCGGCCCAGCCACCCCCGTCTCCGGCCGGCGGCGCGGGCGTGGGCGACGGGGATCCACCTCTCGACCCTGGCGCTCACCCCGGACGCCCTCCCAGCCCGGTGGCGATGGCCCAGAGGAGGGCCAGAGCCCCGGCCACCCAGGAGGCCGCCCAGAGGCGGAGGTCCACCGCCCACTCCCCCAGACCGCCCATCTCCAGGTGGTGGTGCAGAGGGCTCATCCGAAAGAGGCGGCGGCCCCCGGTCAGCCGGAAGTAGCCAACCTGCAGGATCACCGAGCCGGTCTCGACCAGGAACACGGCCCCCAGCAGGGGCAGGAGGATCAGCAGCCCCACCTCAGCCGCGGCCACCGCCAGCATCAGGCCTAGGGCCAGTGAGCCGGCGTCGCCCATGAAGACCTTGGCCCGCGGCCGGTTGAACACCAGGAAGGCCAGCAGCACTGCGGCCACCGACCAGCAGGTTCCCGCCAGCTCCGACCTGCCCTGAAGCTGGGCGGCCAGCCCCAGGGCGAGGAAACCGGGCACCGCGCTCCCGGCGGCCAGTCCATCCACCCCGTCGGTCAGGTTGACGGCATTGGAGGTGGCCAGCACCGCCAGGGCGGCCAGGGCGATGCCGAAGAGCCCCAGATCGCGCCAGCCGGCCACCGGGATCAGCTGGGACTGGGCTCCGGTCAGCGCCAGCCCGGCCCCCAGGACCGCCGCGCAGGTGGCCAGGAGGAGGAACTTGGGCACCACTCGGATGCCCTCACCGGTGCGCACCTTGGTGAGGTCGTCGAAGAGGCCCACGGCCATGCCCAGCACCCCGGCGCCAACCACCACCCCGCCGGCCGCACCGCGCAGCCCGACGAGCCAGGCCACCACCAGCACGGCGCAGAAGACCACCCCGCCCGCGGTGGGAGTGCCGGCCTTGCGGAGGTGGGAGGTGGGGCCATCCTGGCGTTCGCGCTGGAGCACCCCAAGGCGCCTCAGACCGACGATCGCGGGTGGGTACAGCACCAGTCCCCCCACCAGGGCGCCCGCCGCCGCCAGCTGTGTCACCCTGGCCATCTTATGGTTGGAGGTGGAAGCGGGAGATGAGCGCTTCGGTGATCAGCTTGGAGGTGGGCGCGGCGTCGTAGGCGCCCTCGCGCAGGGCGGCCGGCACCTGGGGGTAGCGGATGATGCAGATCATCGAGTACTGAGGATCGCTGGCGGGGAAGAACTCCACGAAGGAGTCGATGGTGTTGGGCCCGTAGCTGCCGTGGCCGTCGGAGACCGAGGCGGTGCCGGTCTTGCCGGCGATCTGCCCCTTCCAGGCCGGCCAGATGCGGGCCTCGAAGCCGGACGCCCCGGGGGCGTCGACGACCCCCACCATCATCTGGGTCAGGGTCTGAGCCGTGGTGGCGCTGATCACCCGGCGGGTCTTGGGCTTGATCACGGTGGGGGGCTGGTTCCCCCCGACGATCTCGCTGACCACGTGCGGCTGGACCCACACCCCGCCGTTGGCGATGGTGTTCACCGCCGCCAGCATCTGGATCGGGGTGGTGACGTACCCCTGGCCAAAGCTGTAGGTGGCGAACTGCAGCGGCTGGGTCTGCGAGTAGGGGGGCAGTGGCTGGTTGGACTCGCCGGACAGGTCGATGCCGGTGGGATGGCCAATCCCAAACGCCTGCATGTTCTGGTAGAAGGGCTGCGAGCCCTCGATCTGCTCGATGTGGACCGCGCCCACGTTCAGCGAGTCCTCCAGCACCCAGGTCATGGTGATCACCCCGTGGGCCCTAAGGTCCCAGTCACGGATGGTCTGTCCCTGGACGGTCACCTGGCCGGTCTCGTCGAAGGTCTCGTTGGGGGTGATGGCGTTGCGCTGGAGGGCCCCGGCGAAGGTGATGAGCTTGCCCACCGACCCCGGCTCATAGAGGTCGGCGACACCGGCGTCCTTGAAGAGCTTCTCCGGCTGCTGGCTGTAGGTGTTGGCGTTGTAGGAGGGGTAGTCGGCCCAGGCCACGATCCCCCCGGTGTGGACGTTCATCACGATCATCGTCCCCGAGCTGGCGTTGACCTTCTGGACCTCGGCGGCCAGGTCCTTCTCGACCGCGGCTTGGATTGGGGCGTCAATGCTGGTCACGAGGTTGCGCCCCGGGACGGCCGCCGTCTTGGGGCTGGACCCCAGGACCACGGGATTGCCCTGAAGATCGGTGACCGCGGACTCCGAGCCCGACTTGCCGGCCAGCACTGAGTTGTAGTAGCCCTCCAGCCCGTATTGCCCCACCCCGTTGGCGTTGACGAAGCCCAGCACGTTGGCCGCCAGGCTGGTGTTGGGCAGCGCCCCCGGACCGTAGGTGGCCTGCTCCCCCTGGATCGTCCCCACCCCGGTCAGGTTCAGCGCCTGCAGCCGCTGCTCCACGGAGAGCGGCTCCCCCTTGGCCAGATAGACGAAGTCCAGGGGGCGCTCGAGCTGGGTCAGGATCTGGGAGACCGGCAGCTCGAGGACCGCGGCCAGTCGCGCCGCCTCGGCGTTGCGCTGCCCGGAGGGGATCTGGTTGGGGGCGGCGTAGATGTCGTAGACGGCCACGTTGCCCGCCAGCACCTGGCCCTGGTCGTCCAGGATCTGGCCCCGCACCGCCGGGATCGTGACCTGGGAGACCTGCTGGGCCACGGCGGCCGCCGCCAGCTGGGAGCCCTGGCTAATCTGCAGCAGGATCAGCCTTCCCCCCAGCCCCATCACCGCGACCACCATGACGACCAGGAGCCACCCCAGTCGTCGTCCGGGGTCCGGGGTGGCTTTCTGGTGACGGTCGAGGTCGGCGGGGCGCCGACGCCTCGGAGCCGCCGGCCGGCGCGGGCTGGCAGCCCTGCCCGCCACCTTCTCAGGCGCCCTTCAGAGCGAGCAGCACCGGGAGAAGGGGGTCGGAGCCCGTCGGCGGGGTGAGAACCTGCCAGCCTCCGGCCGACTGGTAGCCGAGATGGTCAGCCGCCTGGTTGATGGCGCCGGCGCTCTCGAGCTGCCCGATCTGCTGGGAGAGGATGCTGCTGGTGTTCGCCAGCTGGGCCTTCTGGGCCTGCAGGGAGGCGACCTGGTAGGTGAGGGCCGTGCCCCGGGCGGTCTGCGAGATGTAGGCGGTGGCGGAGACGGCCACCATGCCCAGCGCCACCAGCAGGGCCCACCCGGTCCCGGCCCGCGCCTTGAGGCGGCTGCGACGAGACGGAGAGGCGGCCTCCTCCTCCTCGTCGAAGGGAAGGAAGCGAAAACCTGGTGTGGCGATGCTGGTCATGGCTGCTGCGACTGCCTCTTGAGGTGGGACGAAGAACTGGGACGGGGCGGCGCAGGCCGCCTTCAGGGGCTGGGATCAGGAAGGCGCAACCCCGCCCGCAACCGGGCCGACCGCGCCCGGGGATTGCGCAGGATCTCGGCCGCAGAGGGCTTTATGACCCTGCGGCTGAGGAGGGAGAGGGTGGCCCGGTGGGCGCAGGTGCAGACGGGCCTTTGGGGAGGACATACACAGTTCTGAGCAAGGACGTGGAGAGAACGCTTGGCAAGGTAGTCCTCACTGGAGTGGAAGGAGATGACCCCAATACGCCCACCGGGCCGAAGTAGTTGAACCAGGGAAGTGATGCCCTTCTCGATCTCCGCCAGCTCGTCGTTGACGGCGATCCTGAGGGCCAGGAAGGTCTTGGTCGCGGGATGGATCCGCAGCGGCCGTCCCCTCCTGGGGTAGGCCGCCCGGCAGATCTCTGCCAGCTCCGTGGTGGTGGTGATCCGTCCCTGCTGGCGGCGGTGGACGATGGCCCGAGCGATCCGCCGGGAGTGGACCTCGCCAGCCAGCTGGAAGAGTGCGTCCGCCAGCTCGGTCTCGGACATGGTGGCCAGCAGTTCCGCCGCGGTCGGGACGTTGGCGGACGGGTCCATGCGCATGTCCAGCGGCCCCTCCTGCTGGAAGGAGAAGCCGCGACCAGGGTCGTCCAGCTGCAGCGAGGAGATCCCCAGATCCATCACCACCACGTCCGGGCGCAGTCCCCTCCCCTCCAGCACCTCGGCGGCCTCGGAGAAGGGGCCGACGATGGCCTCGAAGGCCCCCTGGTGGGAGGCGAGCCGCTCCCGGGCCCGCCCTACAGCGGCCGGATCCCGATCGAAAGCCAGGACCCGGCCGCCTGGGAGGACGCGTTGGAGAAAGGCCTCGGCGGTGCCCCCGGCACCCAGGGTGGCGTCCAGCACCACCTCGCCGGGTCGTGGGTCGAGGACCGCCAGGAGCTCGGGAACCATCACCGGCAGGTGGCCGGCGGCGGCAGGAGTCACCCGCACTTTGGCGGGAGCGATGCGGCGCCTGGTGGTCATCGTGGCCAGCATGACGCTCATGCGGACGGCTCCGATCCGAGGGAGCTCACTGCCCCCGCCCCGACCACCTCGGCCGCCCGGGCCCGCACCCGCTCCCAGACCGCCGGGTCGAGCCGCTGGGCACGCTGGTCGAAGTGCTCTTGGCTGAACACCTCGACCACCTCGTTCATGCCCACGAACACCACATCCCGGCGCAGCTCGGCGTGCTCCCGCAGCTGAGGGCTGAGCAGGATCCGCCCCTGAGCATCCCAGTTGATCTGCTGGCTCTGCCCGAAGAGGTGGAAGAGGTACTGCCGGTAGTCGGGGTCGGCGAGGTCGCTGTAGGCGCGCTGCTCGGTGAGGCGCTGCCAGTAGGTGGGCGGGTACATCACCAGGGCGAAGTCCGGGCCGCGGGTGACGACTCCACCCAGGAGGTTGTCTCGGAAGCGTGCCGGGACCGCCACCCTTCCCTTGTCGTCCAGAGAGTGCTGGTAGGAACCATAGAAGGGCATCCCCACACCTCAGCGGGGGTTCCGCTGGTCGGACTGCCCATGAGCACGATTCACCACTTCTCCCCACCAACTTCCGGTTGGTCGGAACTGTACCAGTTCGTCCTGGGCCGGTCAAGCGAACTTTAGTACGGTGCGGAAGTCGCCCTCCGAGCTCGAGAGCGGTGGTGATTCATACCCACACCCACCCTGACATCGGTGGCGACGGGTGGCGCAGGGGGGCCGGGCCCCCCTGCGGGGAGCGGGTTGGGCGGGCGATAAGCCGAGTTCTGTGCCCCCTCGGGCCTCCCGCACGGCGGGGCTCCCCCCGAGGGGCGATGGCCATCCATCTAGGACGGCGGTCTCCCGCCGCCTCCAGCGACCCACCCGAGCCGGTCCGGACGAGCAGCCCGGCGGTGCCGGCACCGAGGCTCTGCTGGGTCTTGCTCCGGGCGGGGTTTACCTGGCCGGCCGGTCACCCGGCCGCCGGTGGGCTCTTACCCCACCATTTCACCTTTGCCGGCGGGAACTCCGCCGGCCGTGTCTTTCTGTGGCACTCTCCCTGAGGTTTCCCTCGCCGGGTGTTACCCGGCGCCCTGCTCTTAGGAGCTCGGACTTTCCTCGACCGGACGCTCCGGCCGCGGCCACCTGCCCGCCACCCGGCTCCATGGTAGCCCCCGGCGCCGGCGGTGGGGAGTCGTCCCTGGAGGCGAGCTTCGGGTGGGCGGCTGGACTAGAGAGGCCGTCGCGGGGTGGCCGCCCTCTGGGTCCTGGCGAGGGCCAGCCCCGGTCGGAGCGGCGCGGGCCGGTGGCGGGAAACCGACCGGCAGCTCGGCTGGATGTGGGAAGCGCAACCGCGGACGCTCCAAATGGCAGGAGATCCACGGGGCACAGCATCTGCCCCAGCGCAGCGCAACCTGTGCCGGCTACAGGTCCATGCGCTCAGTCATCCTCTTCGAGCGAGCCGTGGCCGCTCGGCCCAGGAGGAGGAGCAGCAGGATGATCCCCACCGTGACCAGGGCGGCGGCGGCGGCCAACTCGTGGGCCTGGGCATAGGGGAGGATCAGGGTGTTGTAGGTGACCCCAGTGAGGTACGGCTCCGGGTTGTTGGTCAGCTTGAGCACCGGGTTGGCGTCCGTCCAGTTGGCCGTGAAGAGCAGGGGCGCAGTCTCGCCCATGGCAATGGCCTGAGCCAGGATGAGCCCTCCCACGATCCCCGGGAGCGCGGTGGGAAGGAGAATTTTGCGGATGGTGGTGAAGCGGGTGAGCCCTAGCGCCGCCGCCCCTTCGCGCAGGCTTCGCGGAGCCTGGTCGAATGCCACCTCGGTGTTCTTGATGATGTAGGGAATGGTTATCACCGAGAGGGAGATGACAGCTGCGACCAGCGAGTAATGCCACTGGAGGGGCCCATTCACCAGCACCGTGTAGCCGACCAAACCGATGACGATTGAGGGGACTCCAGACAGGACCTCGGAGAAGAAGCGCATCACCGCCCGAGGCCGGGGCGGGGCGAACTCCACGATGTAGAGGCCAGCCAGCACCCCGATGATCCCGGCGACGATGAGCACACCGAGACCGAGAAGGAGCGAGCCGAGGATGCCGTCCGCCACCCCGATGGGGGCGCTGAGGTGGGCTGGGTCGATGGCGCTGCCGTGGGTGAAGAGGTTGAGGTTCAGCAGCGGCGCCGCCTGAGTGATCAGGGTGCCGATCATGTCCAGCAGGGGCAGGATGATGGCCAGCAGGGCCAGCCCACACAGCCCCCAGAAGATGGCGCTGCGCATTCGGCGGATGAGCGGCGACCTCTGGGCGCGGTCGAGCCCATCATCGAACCGGGACAGGCGGCTGTTGGGAGCGGGGAATCTGAGGCTAGACACCGCGGCCCACCGGGAGAGCCTGGTCGCCGGCAACGCGGCGGATGATCAGGCGGCCGCCGAAGTTGCTGAGCAGGCTGATGATCAGCAGGAACAGGCCCGCGGCGAACAGGGCGCTGACATCCACCTTGGCCTGCAGGACGCCGTCGAGCGTGCCCGCGATGAGCGAGGATAGGGTCGCCCCACTGTGGTAGATGTTCACCGGGATCCCGGTGAAGATGTTGCCGATGATGAAGAACATGGCGATGGTCTCGCCGATGGCCCGGCCCCAACCAAGGAGCGCGGTGGCCAATACGCCGGTCGAGATGTAGGGGAGGGTCACGACCCTGGCGGTCTCGTGCTTGGTCATGCCCAGGGCGAGCGAGCCCTCCTTGGCGAGCACCGGGACGTGGCGCACCAGCTCCCGGGTGGTGGCGGCGATGATGGGCACGACCATCAGAGCAAGGACCAGCGACGCGGTGAGGACGCCGCCCGCGGTGTTGACTTCGCCGGTGAACCAGGGGGCCACCGCCCCCCAGAGAGAGACGAACAGAAAAAAGAGGGACAGCCGTCGCAACTGCCGCCGGCGCCGGCCCTGCACCAAGGCCCGGACGATGATGAAGGCGGCGATCGCCGCCCCCAGTAGGGCCCAGGCCATCCCCTGCGGGAACCACGGGAAAAGCCAGGGGAATCCGCCAATGATGCCGGTGAGGGCCGGGGAAACGGTGCTCAGCATAAAGGGCCCGAAGGTGAGCACTCCCCAGAGTCCGAAGACCACGCTGGGCACACCAGCGAGCAGCTCGAGGAGGAGCCCGACGCCACCCTGGGCCCACCTGGGCACCCACTCGGTGAGCATCAGCACCCCCCCCACCGCGATCGGCACCGCCAGAGCGAGAGCGAGCGCCGAGGTGACCAGGGTGCCGAGCATCTCTGGGAGAAAGCCAAAGACTGCCCCATGGGGGCCGGCGATCCCGTGGTGTACGGTCGGTGCCAGGTAGTAGTTGCCGGGGCTGAAGTAGGTGCCAAAAAAGCCGGTCCCACTGAAGAGGATGGCCGGCACCGCGGTCACCACCATGATGACCAGGATGAAGACCAGGAGCGCAGCGGGGACGCTGCCAAACACTGCCGTAAGCGCCTGCGCTACGGCCTCGCCTATGGGAGTGTCGCGCTCGCGTCGGGCGGCCGTGGGGGCGGGCGCCGAGCCGGGGGCGGCTCCCCCGGCCCGGCGCCTCAACAGGATCACGGTTTAGGTACTACTGACTCGGTTGAACGACTCTATTCAGTTAGCCGGTGATGCTGCCCACTTCGGCGTCCACACCGGGCAGAGCATTGCTGGGCAGAGCGATGAAGCCCACGGTGCCAAGATTGGCGGGGGTTGCGCCGCCGGTCGGGGAGAGCGCCCAGGAGAAGAAGTCCTTGATCGCGGTGGCGATGTCTGCCGACGGCTGGGTCTTCTTCACCACCAGGTATTCGAAGTTGACGATCGGGTAGGAGTCGGCGCCCTTCTGATAGATGAGCGACACGGCCAGGTCGGCGGGGATCTTGCTCGCCCCTGCGCTCACCGAGGATGCCATGTTGGTGCCGGTGGGAAGGACGAAGTTGCCGGACTGGTTCTGCAGCAGGGCCTCGCCGAGGCCGGCGCTGGACGCCTGCGCCTCCACGCTCACCCCGATGTAGGCCACGCAACCGGGGTTGGCCGAGCAGGCCTGGACCATGGCGGGGTTGCCATTGGCGCTGATCTGACTGGCCGTGGGCCAGCTCACCAGAGTGCCGAAGCTCGGCCCGCTGGCCCAGGCGCTGTTGGTGTCGGTGAGGAAGGAGGTGAAGATGAAGGTGTCACCGGAAGCGTCCACGCGGTGGATGGGCACGATGGGCAGGTTGGGCAGCTTGGAGCCGGGGTTGAGAGCGGCGATGCTGGAATCGTTCCAGTTAGTGATCTTGCCCATGTACATGTTGGCGAGGATGCATCCGCTGAGGTGCAGCCCAGTCTGCCCGCTGGGGAGCACCAGCCCGGGGACGTTGTAGTTGACCGCCTGGGCGGACACCGCAATGGGGATGTTCATCAGGCCGGGGTTGGACGAGAACTGAGAGGAGCTGAGGAAGGCATCAGAACCGCCCATCTGCACGTTGCCGGCGATGGCGTCCGTCTGGCCCTTGCCGGACCCTCCCGAGGCGGGGCTCAGGGTGATGTGCGAGTACGCGGTGGGCAGTTCGGGGGCCAGGGCCAGCAGGTAGGGGTAGATCAGCGAGGACCCGTCCTCGTGGAGGGTCACCGCGGAGGTGGGGTTCGCCGTCGGGATCGGCGCGGCGGAGGTCGGGGCGGGGGCGCCGCTGGGGGCGTTCGCGGCCCCGCTGTTGGCGACCGCCGAGGTCTTGCAGGTGAGGCTCGTCGTCTTGGCCTGGCCCTTGCTGGTCGTGGCGGGAGTAGAGCCGCACGCTGCCAGGGCGACCCCTCCGGCAAGGAGCGCCGCAGCGAAGATCGAGGGTCGTCGAATGGTCATGGGACCTCCCCTTGGTTGGATGAACTCTGCACGCGGATGAGGGCTAATTGGCCGGACTCACCCGATACGGCCGCTGATGTAAGCCCGGCTGCGCTCGTCGGCCGGGTTCTGGAAGAAGGTTTGCGCCGGGGCGAACTCGACGACCGAGCCCGCCATCAGGAAGAGAACGTCGTCGGCTATCCGGTTCGCCTGGGCCAAGTTGTGGGTGACGATGAGGACGGTGACGCGCTGGGAGAGCTGCTTGATCAGGCTCTCGATGTGTTCGGTGGTGTCGGGGTCGAGCGCGGACGTGGGCTCGTCGAGGAGGAGCACCTCGGGAGACAGCGCCAGGGTGCGGGCCAGGCAGAGCAGCTGCTGCTGGCCGCCCGAGAGATGGAAGGGTGAGCGATCCAGGCGGTCCTTGACCGCATCCCAGAGACCGACCAAGGTGAGGTGCTGCTCGACCAGAGCCGCCACCTGGTGCCGGCTCACCATGCCGTGGGCCCGCGGCGCCAGTGACACGTTGTCGGCGATGCTCTGGGGAAAGGGGTTGGCCCGCTGGAAGAGCATGCCGACCTTGCGCCGCAAGCCGCGCACCCCCACCCCGCGCCCATAGACCTCCTCGCCCCCGATGGTGACAGAACCGGTGACCCTCATCCCCGGAGTGCTGTCGTGCAGCCGATTGATGGAGCGCAGCAGGGTGGTCTTGCCGCAGCCGGTGGGCCCGACTACGGCGGACACCGCGTTGGGGCGAAAGGAATAGCTCACCCCGTGGAGAAGCTCGTTTTCCTTGTAGAAAACGCGCAGGTTTCGAACGTCCACGCCGCTCTCGGCGCTGGCCGCACCGACCTGGGAGCCGACTCCGACCAGCCGGGAAGCTCTCGTCACCACGGCCTCGATGCTAGGAGGGCCGCGATTATGTCCGAGTTAGCAAGCGGTTAAGCAGAGGTTATGGCCGGAGCGGAGACGTTCTGCGTGGGCCAGGATGATAGGGATTGCGGAGTTGGTGGGTCAGGTGCCGCGGAGAGGCGAGACTAGAACTCTGCAACAACCAAACTCGGGACGCGCTCCAGGGAGCGCCTGCCTCATTCAGTGGGCTCGGGAAACGAGGGCACCGGTGCGTGTCAACCCCAGTGAGACAGGTTGGCTTCAAATCGCTGTGCTAACGGAGTCCTCCTGAGGCGGGTTGATCCAGGCTAAGGCGGGCAGGGCAAGTGGCCGTGGCGGCTTGCGCACGAAGC
>JAKAXE010000023.1 GCA_021816695.1 bacterium
CGCTCCGAGCAGGACGCCCAGGAGCGCGCCGAGAGCGACCAGCGTGCCCAGGTCCCGGTCAGGGCTCGAAGGCGCCATGGCCGAAGAAGTCTTGGGCAGCCGGCGGGTGAGCAACCAGGTGAGGGCGAGGCCGGCGAGGAGCACCGCGAGCAGGGCCGCGGGGGTCACCTGCAGCAGGTAGCTGGAGAGCGGGATATGATCGCGCTCGAGGACCAAGAGGTTCACCGGGTTGCTGACCGGAAGGACCAGGGAGGCGGCGTTGGCCATGACCGCGATCCCGACCACGAAGCGGACCGAGGAGAGGCCGCGTCCAGCCACCCGCCGGGCGACGATAGGCGCCACCAGGAGGGCGGCGGCGTCGTTGGAGAACAGCGTCGTGACGCCCACGGTGAGCAGCAGGGACACCACCATCAGCCGCCGGGGGCTGGTGCCCGACCACTGCTCCGCCCGGTCCATCAGCCACTCCATGGCCCCCGCCTCCGCCAGCGCCACGGTGAGGAGCACCAGCCCGGCGAAGAAGAGAAGGACCTGCCACGTGTCCCCCACTCCGGCAAGTGCCGATGTGACGGGCACCAGCCCGGTTGCCAGGGCGATGCCCGCCCCCCCCCCGGCCCACCACCCGCCACCCAGGCCGAGAGGCCGGACCAGGGTGGCCGCGCACACCCCGGCGAAGAGGACCCCGAGGAGAACGACACTTAACATAGCCGTGTAAAGTGTACCTCATATGCACTCTCAAGATATAGACTCTGCTTGTCACTGATGCGTCAAGATGACGACCAGGAAGACCAGGACCGGCAGCGGCTGATCGCCGATGCCAGCCGGGAGATCGGGGTCAGCGCGCGGGTACTGCGGTACTGGGAGCAGCTGGGGGTGGTGCGACCGTCGCGGGACCCGAGGGGTCGGCGCCACTTCAGTCGTCACGACCTGCTGGCCATGGCGCTCATCCAGGAGCTGCTGGAATCGACCGGGGCCTCGATCTCAGACCTCAGGCTGCTCCGGGAGATGGCTGAGCGAGAGGTGGAGGCAGCGCTCCAGGACCCCCTCACCCGCCTGCGCCTTCTCTTTCAGCGGCAGGCGGCGGAGCCCTACTTCCACCAGCTCATCGCGGAGCGGCTCCCCCCTGGATCACCGCCGGAGAGGACCAGGCGCCCTCCCCTACCCCACCGCGGTGAGCCGCCGCTCCCGCCCGGTCCGGTCGGCCCCCCGGAGGGCTAGCCAGGCCTGGTACGAGGCCCCCCCAGGGAGCCACGCCGCCCAGGGCCGGTCGGCACCGAGTTCAGTCCGCTGCGGGACTCCGCCCACCCTGCCCTCGAGTCGCCAGATCCTACGGGCGAACCGCTGGTCCCACCCCACCGGGGCCTCGCGAAAGGCTGCCTGCGCCAGCTCCAGAGCGGACGCCGGGTCGGCCTGCCGGTGTTCCAGGTCCACGCAGAGCGCCTCGGCGGCCTCGGGGTCGTGCCACCTCTCCCAAATCGAGGTCCAGGCAGCAAAGGCCTCTGTGGGCCGGTCTTGCCGGCGCAGCAGCCGGGCTCGCCTCAGGGCGCCCGCCCGATCCAACGGCGCAGGCGACAGCTCCTCCGCCCGGCGGTAGCTGGAGTGGGCCTCCTCCAGCCGTCCTCGGGCCTCGGCGAAGCGCCCCAGGCTCAGCCAGTCGCTGGGGTCCGGATCGTCCACACCCAGATGCCGGGCCACGTGGTCCAGCAGGCGAAGGAGGGATACCACATCCTCTCGGTTGTGGCGCACCACAGCCCCCAGCGGGGCGGCGTCGCCGTCGCGGAGAAACTGCCAGAACCGCTCTGGAGCCTCCCGGCCGGGGAGGTCACCCTCCCGCTTGAGGTGCAACAGCTCCACCTCCGCGGACCTCAGAGTGCAGCGCTCAAGGCGGTGCCGGAAGAGGCGACGCACCACCGGGAGGAGATCCAGGTGGGGAGTCGCCGGCCAGGCCCGATCCACCCCGGCCATCACCATGCGGGAGCGGAGCAGGGGCAGATCGTAGCTTCCCCCGTTGTAGGTGACCAGCAGCTCCGCCGCCTTGAGCCGGTGAAGTGCCGCCTCCACCAGCCGCTCCTCCGCTCCAAGCTGCGGCAGCAGCCACTGCTCCAGCTGCAGGCGCGAACCATCCAGCCATCCCCAGCCGTACAGGAAGGGGACGGTCCCCGCTCCTCGCTGGAGACCGGTGGTCTCGAGATCGAAGAGGAGCAACTGGCCGCCCTCAGGCGGAACGGCGGCCGACACCACTCCCAGACGGGAGAACTCGAACGCTTCCGGGCTGAGGCCCAGTTCCGAAAGTGGAATGGCCTCTCGAAGCACGAAGATCTCCCGATCCTCGTCCCAGGCGAAGCCGAGGTCGCGGATCCCCATGGCTCCCTCCGATGGGGCCCCCTTGGGCTCACGGCCGTGGACGGGGGCAAGCGGAGCCAGCCGCAAGCGGCCATCACCCTGCAGGGCAGCCAGCCGGAGTCGAAGTGGCTGGGTCACCACCCGGCCTCCTCAACCAAGCGCAGCGTGAGCAGCTTGGCACCCTGCTCCAGGCCGGCTATCGGACCGACGCAGGCGGGACAGCCCGCATCGCAGTCGCACTCCCTCAGCAGGCTGGTGGCGGCGGCCAGCAGCTCCTGGTGCAGGTCGAAGAGTTTGGCGCTGAGACCCACACCACCGGGATGGGCGTCGTAGATGAACACGGCGGTGCCATCGGATTCCGCGGGCGGCATGCGGGGCGGCGCCTCGTGGCCGGGCGCCACCGTGAACTCCGCGGCAGCTGTCGCCAGGCGGGCCGCCGGGACGGTTCCCAGAGCGGCGCGGACCTCGGTGACGACCCCGAGGTCCCGGTGGTCACACATGGCCAAGAGGCAGGCGGCCTGCCCGAGAAGGTGGCCGAACCCCTCGATGCCCAGCTCCAGGCCAGGCCAGGTCGACGCGAGCCGCAGGGAGCACCAGTAGGCGTTGGTCTGCAGGTCGCGCTCCGGCACCCGGATGGGTCCGGCCCCGACAGTCTCATGGGTGAGCAACCGGATCTTCCGGTACATCGCCGCCAGCACGCTCACCCTCACCTCGCCATGCGACCTGGAGGTGGCCCGGCCAGGGTCGATCAGCGGGCCTGCCAGTCGCTCGAGGACCTGGAGGCCGACGCGCAGATCGGCGTCCGTGTAGTAGTCGACGGAAACGGGGTGGACGTACGCCCGGTGTTCCTCCCAGTCCAGCCTCTCGACGTGGTACTGGCGGCCCTGGTGCATGTAGATGGCGTCGTCGTGGATCAGCATGGGCGCCGACCATTCGTCCAGCTCCCCCACCACCCGGGCCCCGGTGCCCGAGTGGCCGATGGAGCTCCCTGAGCGCTGCCCCTGGGGCCCCTGGGACGGTCCCGCGGCGGCCCCCGAAGTGTCGATGATCACCACGTTGCTGCTGGAGGCGGTCCTGAGGCTGATCGCCTCGGCGGGGAAGGCGTCCGCCGTCCAGTGCCAGCTGCCGCTTCCCAGGTGCACCAGCCCATCCTCCGACAGCAGCTGGAGAAGCCCCGAGACATCCTTGCCGCCGAAGACCTCTCCATCCCGCATCGGCAGCTCGAAAACCGCCGCCTGAAGGTGTCCGGCGAGGACCAGCAGATTGTCCGGGTCGATCACCGCGCGCTCTGGGGCGCGCTCCAGGAGGTACTCCGGGTGATGGGCGATGAACTGGTCGAGCGGCCCGCCGCCGGTGATCAGCAGATGGAGGGCGTCGGCTGTGCGGCGGCCCGCCCGTCCCAGACGCTGCCAGCAGCTGGAGATGGTGCCGGGGAACCCCACCAGCACCGCCGCGTCAAGTTGCCCGATGTCCACACCGAGCTCCAGGGCGCTGGTGGCTACCACGCAGCGCACTGCACCGGAGCGCAGCCCGGCCTCGATGGCCCGCCGCTCCAGCGGCAGGTAACCGCCCCGGTAAGCGCGCACGGTTGGACCCGAAGTGCCTGGTGGCGAGGAGATCTCGCTCCCCAGGTAGTTCACCAGGAGCTCCACCTGGAGTCGGGTCTGGCTGAAGACGATCGCCTGGGCACCAGACTCGACCAGCTTGGGCACGAGGCGGCGCGCCTCCAGGCTGGCACTTCGACGTACCCCTAGACTCCGGTCGACGAGGGGTGGGTTCAGCACCACCAGCCGGCGCCTGGGGGTGGGAGCCCCACTTTGCGACACGAGGCGCACCGGCCGGCCGAGGAGCTGGGCCGCCAGCTCGCCGGGGTTGGCGATGGTTGCGGAGGTGCAGACGTAACTGGGGCTGGCCCCGTAGAAGCTGGCGATCCGGCCCAGCCGGCGCAGCACGTTGGCCACGTGACTTCCGAAGACTCCGCGATAGGTGTGCAGCTCGTCGAGCACCACGTAGCGAAGGCCGGAGAAGAGCCGGACCCAGCTGGTGTGGTTGGGCAGGATCCCGGTGTGCAGCATGTCGGGATTGGTGAGCACCACCTGCCCCGCCTGGCGAAGGGCCGATCGCGCCCCTGGAGGGGTGTCTCCGTCATAGGTGAATGTGCGCAGGTCCATTCCCGCCGCCGCCGACAGCGACCGCACGGCCTGGAACTGGTCCTGTGCCAGGGCCTTGGTGGGGTAGAGGAGGATGGCCGTGGCGTCGGGGTCCCGGGCGACAGCATCCAGCACCGGAAGCAAATAGCACAGTGACTTGCCCGAGGCGGTGGGCGTCACCACCGCCACGTCCTCGCCCGCGAGTGCCGCCGCGACCGCCTCGGCCTGGTGGCTGTACAAATCGGTGATCCCCCGGGCTACGAGCGCGTCCCTAACCACGCCGTGGAGGGCTGCTGGGAATGGCTCGGTGCGCGCGCCCTGGGGAGGAAGTTCCCGGTCCAGGACGATCAGCTCCTGGATCCTGGGGTCGTCCAGGACCGCATCCCAAATCTGAGGGATCGGGTCGGGGATCGCGCTCACCCGCTGTCCAGCGCTCATCGAACAAATGTACCACGCACCGAGTGCAACCACAACGGGCGCGCAGACCACCTGCCTGCGGACCGGCCAGTCAGCCCTCGGCGCGCAGCCCCAGGGCGAGTCCGGCGTGATCGGTGATCACTCCCGAGATCCGGTCATCGTAGAGGAAGCGCCGGAGCTGGGTGGGTTGGTTCACCGTCCAGACAAGCACCTGGAGGCCGGACTCCACAGCTCCATCCAGCACCCTGTCGCGGGCACGGTGCCGTTCGATCACCAGATGGGTGACACCGCAGGCCAGGGCCTGGCGGACCACGCCGGGGAGTCCTCGCCCGCTCACCCCCAGGGCGCCGCGCACCAACCCAGTCGGGCACTCCGGCAGGTGCTGGGCCAGGGCCTCGACCTCGGACTCGAGGAAGGAGCTGACCAGGATCTCCTGGGGTGACGACAGGTCACTGATCACCACGGCCACATCGGCCGCCAGCCCCGGGTCCTTCAGCTCCAGGTTTAGCCCGAGCCGGCCCCGCGCCAGCATCAGCGCGTCGGCCAATTCCACCGGCGCCGGTGCGCCCACAGGGAAGGGCGTGGGATGCAGCGCACCCCGAGCTGCTGGAAGTGGGTCGTGGGCCAGGATCAGGCGCCCGCTCCCACTTCGGCGGACGTCCAGCTCCGCCGCGTCGGAGCCGACGGCGATGGCGGCACTGATCGACTCCAAGGTGTTCTCAGGTGCCGGACCGACCACTCCGCGGTGGGCCACCACCAGGGGCCGAGTTCCGGCACCGGCAGGGCGCCATCTGGCCCGGGGTGACGAATCCATCCTCCCCATGATGCAGGGCGGGGAGGATCAGTCGGGCAGACTTCCGGTGAGTGAGGCGGAGCTGAGGATCTCGCGCACGTCCTGCCGTCGGGGGCAGAGGTTCACCAGCTGCCGGTAGACGACGACCGCGTCCTCGTCAGCGCCACGCACCCGCAGCAAGCGGGCCACGAACTCTAGCCAGATCGGTGCCAGCTGGGGATCCTTGTTCTCCAGCGCCATCCCCGCCAGCTGCCAGCAGGCCTGCTCGAACGGGGGAGCGGCGAGCACGGCGGTGGTTAGGTTGAGGACGGCCAGATCGTCCTGCTTGACCGCCCGGCACGCCTCGCCGGCACGGCAGGCCAGCTCTGCGGAGGCCTCGCCGGGGAAGGCCTCGGTGACCCGAAGGACCAGGGCGGTGGCGCGTTCGTGCTGGCCCGCCTCAAGAAGGTCGTTCAGCTGCCCAGTGGCCAGAGTCAGGTCAGCCGGTGGCACCGCCTCGGCCGAGGCTCGAACCGCTTGCTTCGCCGGACCCCGGTCGGAGACGGCGCGGCGCTGCTCGTGCACCTGCTGCACGATCTCCTCGATCAGCGGCTTCAGCTCGTGACGCCGAGCCTCAACCTTGCGGTCCCGCGCCTGGGCCCGGCGGGGCGAGAGACGAACCGTCCAGACGCCGGGGCCGAGGGTCGGGCGCTCGACGGCTGAAGGGGACTGAGGCTCCACCGGCGTGGAAGCGACCTCCAATGGTGGTCCAGGAGGCGGAGCCTCGACCGCCGGCTCCGGGTCCCGCTCTGAAGGGTCGAAGCCCCAGAGGTCGGCCTCTGGCACCTCCGGAGCACCCGGGATGGGCGCCGCGGCGGCAGCCACCACGGTCGGCTCCGCCAAACCCGCCCCCTCCATGGGGGCAGTGGGCGGAATGGCGGGTGACGAGGACATCGGCGCTGCCGGGGTTGGCATCGGGCCCGGCGAGGCCGGGGCAACCTCAGCTGGAGCAGCGGTCGACGGACGAGACTCGGTCGGGGGAGTGGCCACCGGGCCGGGCCCGAACTCCGGCGCCCGGGGGAGGGTGGGGGCGGCCGCCGGCCCAGTGGCGGCCGGCGCCGGGGGCCGGGGGATGCCGGCGGCGGGAGGGGATGTAGCGACCTTCGCACCCTGGGGCGCGTTGGAGGCGAGGGGCTCTGGGGTGGAGGGAGGCGCAACCGGCGGACGCTGGGCCGCCGGGGCGGGCGGGGGTGGCACCGCGACGGGACGCGGCACCACCGGCGCCTGGGTAGCCTGGACCGGCTGGAGGGTAGCCCCTGGGTGGGCCGGCTGGGGAACCGTCTGCGGGCCCGACCCGGAGCCGGGCCGCGTGGGGCCGGGCGTCGATGTCATGGGCCGGGGGGGGGCCGGGGCGGCTGAGGCAGTGGTTGGGGGCGCCGACGCAGGGCGCGGAGGAGCGGGTGCCACCTGGGGAGCCGCCTTCACAGTGGCGGAGGCGGTCGGCCCGCTGGTTGCCCCATTCATTGGTGCGGCAGGGGGAGCCGACGACGGGGCAGGCACCGCGCCAGGCCCGGCCATCGGGGTCGCCGGGCGCGAGGGCTGAGATTCCGGCGGCCTAGGGCGCGGGGACTCGACGACGGGGTTGGGAGCCACCGCGAGAAGCATGCCCATGGCGCGCAGCTCCTCCTGGGTGGCGAGCACCAGAAGCAGCTCGTACATCGCCCGGCCCATCCGGCGCAGCAGCTGGGTAGCCTCCGCGGAGTAGCCCGCCTCCTCCACGTGAGAGGCGATGTCTCGGGCCGCGGCCTCGAGCCGTTCCTCGGTGATGTCCTGCCCGTCGAGGGAGGCCACCGACTGCTGGATGAGGCCGGGGAGCTCCGGCACCTGAGGCACCAATTCAGCCGCCAGACGCCCCCAGGACTGGGCCATGTCGGTCAGACCTTGGGTGAGCGGATTGGTCGCGGCGTGCGCTCGGAGTTCCTGAGCCATCTGGGCCGCAGTGTGACAGCTCCGTACCGCAATCGAGTTTCGGGAGCTAAACGGTTCGGTGACGGGAGGGAGAGTGCACCGGCCCACCCACCGGTAACATGGCGGAGTTGCCCACCTCTGCGACGACCCCGCACGCCCTCACCCCCTGGCTCGCCAGCGTGGAGGAGTGGCTCTTGGCCAAATCCGAGTTCCGGATGGTCCCCGACCTGGTGATCCCCGTCCCATTCCGGGGAACACGGGCGCCCGGTGCCCGTGGCCGGCGGGTGGGGTTCGTCGGCTTCCCCTCGGACTACAGCCTGCTCATCCTGCTGGGCCTCCTCCGCTCCGAGGTGCAGCTGGTCGGACTGGCCACCAGCCTCGGGGCCAACCCCGCCATCGCCGGGGAGAACGCGCTGAGTCAGGTGGCTGGCCACCTTGGGGTGCCCCTGCTGCGACTGGCCCGCGTCAATGAGTACGACTCCCTGGCCCTGCTCCGCCGGTTGGGCGCTGACCTGTTCGTGGTCGCCAGCTTCGATCAGATCCTCCACCGCCGGGCGCTCGAGCTCCCTCCCATGGGGTGGGTGAACGTCCACCCCTCGCTCCTTCCCAGCTACCGCGGTCCGGAGCCGGTGTATTGGGCGCTGGCCAACGGCGAGCCCGAGTCGGGGGTGAGCTTCCAGAGGGTGGCGGCCGGAATCGATGCCGGCCCCCTCCTCTTCCAGGCCCGGGAGGCGGTCCGTCCCCGCGATACCACCGGCACCCTGACCCGGCGCCTCACCGAGCTGGCGTGGCGGCACGTCCCCCAGGTGGTGGATGAGGCGCTCCGCGGAGCGCCGGGCAAGCCGATGGACCTCTCCAAAGGGTCCTACTTCACCTCGGTCGGCCACCGGAGGATCGACGGCCTGGACTCGGTGATCACCGCCGACCGCATGGTGCGGGCTGGCGACCCCAACATGCTGGCCGCAGCGTTTCACGAGGGCCGCGTCGCCTACGTGCGCCGGGCCATACCGATTGCGGCGGATGACGGCCGCCCCGGCCCGCGCCTGCACTACCCGGACGGCGACCTCCTGCTGCTCGAGCTCGCAGAGAGCTGCGGCTGCCACCACGCCGAGCCGGTGGGCAGCTGCCCCCACGACGAGACCTCCTGAGGGACCGCACCGACGCGGCGATGTAGGATCGCCGCGTGCAATCCCCCAACCATGTGGCCCGAGCGGGTGAGGTCGCGGTGGAGGTGAGGAGGCTGTCGGCGGGTTCTCCCCTGGCGACCACCGACCACGTGGTCCGCGAGGATCCGCTGCAGGTCCTGGTCGACTCGAGGCCACTCGGCATCCTGATGCGGACCCCAGGCGCCGACCTGGAGCTGGCGCTGGGCTTGCTCCACTCCGAGCAGATCGTTCGCTCCCGGGCGGAGGTGGCGATGGTCCGGATGGCACCGAGCGGTCAGGGGATGCTGGGCAACATGGGGTTGGAGGTCGAGCTAGACCCGGAGGTGGAGAACCTTGTCGATATCCACCTGCTGCACCCGTGGACGCCAGCTTCCTCGGGCTGGCAGAGGGCGCTCACATCCAGCAGCGCCTGCGGCATCTGCGGTGCCACCACCGTCGACGCCATCCGTCGGACCCACCCCAACGTGGGTGGAGCCGGGACCTTCGAGCCGGAACGGCTGCGTAAGTTGCCCGACCTGCTCCAGCTATCCCAGCGGCTATTTCGCTCCACCGGGGGACTGCATGCCGCAGGGCTGCTGCTCCCCGGGTCGGATGTGCTGGAGGTGGCCGAGGATGTGGGCCGTCACAACGCGGTGGACAAGCTGGTCGGCCGGATGTTCCTGGCGGACCGTCTCCCGCTGACCGATTCCTGCCTGGTGGTCAGCGGCCGGGCCGGCTTTGAGATCGTCCAGAAGGCTGCCGCTGCCGGGATCGCCGTGGTGGCATCGATCTCGGCGCCCTCGTCACTGGCCGTCGAGGTGGCTGAGTCCACTGGCATCACCCTGGTGGGATTCCTGCGGCCCGGGGGCGGCAACGTCTACAGCCACGCCGAGAAGCTGACCTCCCAGCCAGGGGTGCTGCGGTGAGCCGACCCGAGTTCTCGCTACTCATACTGGCCGGCGGCCAGAGCTCCCGGATGGGGAGGGACAAGGCGGCGATCCCCTTCCCGGGTCCCCAGGACCCGCCCATCATCCACCAGATCCACCGCCGGCTCGGCGAAGGGGCGCGTGAGTGCCTGGTGGCCGCGCCCGAGACCTACGGACTGCCCGCCCGTAGGGTGGCCGACCACCCGGCCTTCGCGGGCCCTTTGGCCGGGCTGCTGGGGGGCTTGGCCGCGTGTCGGACGGAACTCGCCCTGGTGGTGGCCGCCGACCTCCCCTGCCCCGAGCCCCAGCTGGCCGCCCACCTCCTGGAGCTGGCCGCCGCCGACCCGGCAGCTGACGTGGTCGTCCCGGTCGCCAGTCGGGGGCCCGAGGCGATGTTCGCCGTCTACCGCACCCGTGCGCTGGCGCAGCTGGAGGGCGCGGGCCGGCGGGGATCGGCCCGAGGTCCGTCGATGCGCGAGGCGCTCGCCCTGGTACGGGTCCATGAGGTACCGGAGCCGGAGTGGCGCCGGCTGGACCCGGTGGGGGCCTCCTTCACCGATTGCGACACCCCAAGAGAGCTGGCGGTCGCCGTGGGCCTGGCCGCCGGGAGACGGGAGGAGTGAGATGAACAGCTGGTTTGACCGCTACCTGAAGTCCCTGGGAGCCGGGGACTCGGTCCTCCACTCCGATGAGGCCCAACTGGTGCTGAAGTTGGCCGGCGAGACCGCGCACACATCAGGCGCGCGCCCGTACGCCCCCCTCGCGGCCTATCTCGCCGGCCGGGCTGCGGCCGGCCTCTCCCGCGAGGGACGGCTCCGGGTCCTGGAGCTGGCCGTCAGCAGCGCCGCGGCGGCCGGTCCGGCCGGGGAGGACCTGGAGCTGGACTGAGAAGGGCGGCTCAGGGAAGGGGGATCGCCGCCACCACGGATCCCCGCGCCACCGACGCCCCCTTGGCGGGAAGGCACAGTAGGCAGTCGGCGCGGGCCAGGGAGAGGGTGACGCCGCTGCTCTGATTCCCGGCGACCCTGGCTCCCGGGAGCCGCCCGGGCCGGGCGCGGAGGGTGGCCCGGTGGAACGTCTCCAGCCCCTCAGGCTTCTCGACGTCCTCGAGGAGCTCGACGGACACCGTACGGGGATCGGGGTCGGCAGCCCCCTGCATCGCCGCCAGCAGGGGCATCCCGAACAGGATGAAGGTGACCGAGGCGGAGACCGGGTTCCCCGGCAGCCCGAGAAAGGCGGCCCGCCCGAAGTGGCCAAAGGCCAGGGGCCGACCCGGGCGCATGGCCACGCGCCAGAACTGCAGCTGGCCGAGGGCCTGCACCGTGGCCCGGACATGGTCGTGGTCGCCCATGCTGACCCCACCCACGGTGACCAGCAGGTCGGCGGCCTCGGCCGCCGACTCCAGCTCCCGGCGGACCAGCAGCGGATCGTCGCCCACCGTGGCGCGTCGCGCCACCAGGCCGCCGGCGCCCACGATCAGCGCCTCCAGTGCAGGCCCGGCGGTGTCGAAAATCTCCCCGGGGCCAAGGGTCGAACCCGCCGGGCGGATCTCGTCGCCCGTGGTCACCACAGCCACCCGGGGCTGCCGGCCCACCTCGGCCTCTCCCTGCCCGCTCGCCGCCAGCGGGGCCAGGTCGACCGCACGGAGCCGACGGCCCTTGGGGAGGACCTCCTTCCCCGGGCTGAGGTCCTCTCCGGCCCTGCGCACCGCGTTACCGCGCCGGGGCCGCTCGTGGATCAGTACCGTCTCGGCCCCCCGATCGGTCCACTCATAGGGGACGACCGAGTCGGCCCCCAAGGGGATGGGTGCCCCGGTCATCACCTTGGCGCAGGTACCAGGAGCCAGCTCCAGCGAGTCCGGAGGGCTGCCTGCCTGCATCTCACCGCGCACGGGAAGTGCCAGCGGCACCCGGGTGACATCTCCGGCCCGGACAGCGTAGCCGTCCATGGCGCTGGCGGCGAAGGGTGGCAGGGTAACCCGAGCGCTGACCGGACTGGTGAGATAGCGCCCCACAAGGGACGCCCCCACGGGAACCTGCTCTGAGCCCAGATGGGGGACGGCGGCAACCATCTCGCGACGCGCCTCAGCGACCGATAGCGGCCCCCTAACCGCCTCCTCGGGCTGAGCTGCCACGGTCACCTGCTCCCGACACCTCCTGAAGTCAGAGGTTGCCCCGGGCGGCCTGCTCCTGCTCGATGGCCTCGAACAGGGCTTGGAAGTTACCCTTGCCGAAGCCCCGGCAGCCCTTGCGCTGGATCACCTCGAAGAACAGGGTGGGCCGGTCCTCCACCGGGCGGGTGAAGATCTGGAGGAGATAGCCGTGCTCGTCCCGGTCCACCAGGATGTTGAGTTCGCGCAGCTTCTCCAGGTCCTCGTCTATGTCCCCGATGCGGTCCGGCAGCGACTCGTAGTAGGCCCGGGGGGCGGCGAGGAACTCAGCGCCCTGGCGGCGCAACCAGCCGACGGTCTCCACGATGTCCCCCGTGTGCAAAGCGATGTGCTGGACTCCCGGCCCGTGGTAGTAGTCGAGGTACTCCTCGATCTGGGAGCGCTTCAGCCCTTTGGCCGGCTCGTTGATGGGGAAGGTGATGCTCCCGCCTCGGCCCCCGCGGACGACCTTGCTGCGCAGGGCCGAATACTGGGTGGCGATGTCCTTCTCGTCGAACTCCTGAAAGACATCGAAGCCGAAGACGCGGTTGTACCAGGAAACCCACTCGTCCATGCGGGTCAGCTCCACGTTGCAGACGCAGTGGTCCACGACGTGGAGCCCGGAGCCGGCACCGGCCTTGAACTCCCTCCGGTAGCCGGGGAGGAACACCCCCTGGTACTCCTCGCGCTCCACGAATGTGTGCACGGTGTCGCCAAAGGTCCGAACCGTGGCCAGACGGACCGCTCCCTCGGGGTCCTCCACGACATGGGGCTCAGCCACCGGACGGGCCCCGCGGGCCACCGCGTCCTGAAAGGCGGCTCCCGCATCCTCCACCTGAAAGGCCAGGGTCCGCACCCCGTCCCCGTGGCGTCGCACGTGGTCGGCGATCTCGCCATCCGGCCCCAGGGGAGCGGTCATGACCAGCACCACCTCCCCCTGGCGGAGGACATACGAGGCGCGATCCCGCACCCCGGTCTCGGGGCCGGAGTAGCCCACCACGTCGAAACCGAAGGCCGACTGGTAGAAGTGGGCGGCCTGCCGGGCGTTGCCCACGAAGAACTCGATGTGGTCGACGCCCTCCAGGAGCGTCTCGCGATACTCGGGAGCCCGGGGCGGGCCCTCCACCTGTGCGCTCACGACTTCTGCCTCCGCAACCACCGGCGGCCAGGACCGCAGCGTGGCGGAACCGCCGGGCGCCTGCCAAGGGTACCGCGGCCGCGGCCGCGTTGGTGGGCCGAGGATGGGGATTTCAGAGAATGATTTCGCGGCCGCGTACGATCTGGAGATGGCGCCAGCTGGGTTCGGATCGGCTGCACCGGAACCGCGCTGGTCATGCTGCCTTCCCACGACCGGCGAGACCACCCTCTCGCTCAGCGTGCTGCGAACGTCCGGACCTTGGATCGGGGCCCGGGCCCGCGCCTCGCTCGGCGGTGCCCCCCGGGTCACGGCCGATCCGCTGAGGGAGAGGTACGCCACCGGGGGCGGAAGGGGGACGCCCCAGATTCACGGCGAGCCCCTCATCTGGTTGGGCTGCCCCGCCTGGCTGGAGGTCTGCGCCCCGGCCAACGAGCCGCGCGCCGAGGTGACCCTCCGGCTGCCCCCCTGGCAGGAGCTCAGCCAGGTGGTCGCGGAAGCGGACCTCTGGGAGGTCGCCGACGCGCTGGCCCTTGACCTGGGCTCTGATCTGGGAGTCGTCGACGATGGTGCGACCGTGGGATTTCCAGAGGTGGAAAGTCGCCCGGGCCAGGCTCGGCGGCTCCTCCAGGCCCATCTGGGGATCATCCTCCCGAGCGCGGCCCTGGGCGACCTCGGGAGCAGCCGCACCCCCTACCGGGAGCTCCCCCGCAGTGGGCTGCTCCTGGTGCTCCGCTGAGTCGGGCCCTCCGGGGCACGAGGCCAGATCGCCCGGCTAGAGTTCGGATGATGACCCACCGGGAGTCGGTGGCGGCGGCCGACGGAGTATCCCGCCCGTGAACCTCGTGCGGCTGATGCGGAGCGCCCTCGCCCCATACCGCCGCCAGGTCGCCGTGGTGGTGCTGCTGACCGCCCTGCAGACGGCGGTGGGGCTCTACCTGCCCAACCTGACCGCCAACATCATCAACAACGGCATCGCCAAGGGGGACGTGGGCTACATCTGGGGCACGGGCGCCGTGATGCTCGGCCTCACCCTCGTCCAGGGGACGGTAGCGGTCATCGCCGTGTACTTCGCGTCCAGGGTCTCGATGGGGGTGGGCCGGGACCTCAGGGATGCCATCTTCAGCCGGGTGATGGCCTTCTCGGCCCGGGAGATGAACCACTTCGGCACCCCCTCGCTGATCACCCGCAACACCAATGACGTCCAGCAGATCCAGATCTTCCTGCAGATGGCTCTGACTCTCATGGTGGGGGCCCCGATCATGATGGTCGGGGGAATCTTCATGGCCCTCAGTGAGGACGTCCGCCTGTCCCTGGTCCTGGTGGTGGCGGTGCCGCTGATGGCGGTGGTGATCTCCCTCATGCTGACGCGGGCGGTCCCGCTCTTCCAGGCGATGCAGGTGAAGATCGACCGCATCAACCAGGTGCTGCGGGAGCAGATCACCGGGGTGAGGGTGATCCGGGCATTCGTCCGCAATGACTTCGAGAGCCAGCGCTTCTCGGCGGCCAACACCGACCTCACCTCCACCGGCCTGCGGGTCAACCGGATCTTCGTTTTGGCCCTGCCCGCCCTCATGGGGATCATGAACCTGACCAGCGTCGCGGTCCTCTGGTTCGGGGGAGGGCTGATCGGCAGCGGCCAGATGCCCATCGGGAACCTGACCGCCTTCCTGGCCTACATCCTGCAGATCCTGATGTCGGTGCTCATGGCCGTGATGATGGTGATCCTGGTGCCCCGGGCCCAGGCCAGTGCCGACCGGGTTCGCGAGGTGGTGTCGACCGAGTCCAGCCTCGCCTCTGCGGAGACCCCCAGGTCCCCCGGGGCCAGGAGAGGTGAGGTGGCCCTCCGGCAGGTGTCCTTCGCCTACCCCGGTGGGGAGGCGCCCGTCCTCTCCGAACTGGAACTGGAGTTCCTGCCGGGCCGGACCACGGCGATCATCGGGGGCACCGGATCAGGCAAGTCCACCCTCCTGGGGTTGGTCGCGCGCTTCTACGACCCCACCTCCGGCCGGGTGCTGGTGGACGGGGTGGACGTGCGGGAGCAGCCCCTCGAAGAGTTCTGGCAGGGTATCGGGCTGGTGCCGCAGCAGGCCTACCTCTTCTCCGGAGCGGTGGGCGACAACCTGCGTTTTGCCCGGGAGTCGGCGACCGAGACCGATCTCTGGCGGGCGCTGGAGATCGCCCAGGCCCGGGACTTCGTGGCCGCGATGCCCGGTCAGCTGGACTATCTCATCGACCAGGGGGGCACCAATGTCTCGGGAGGGCAGCGGCAGCGGCTCTCGATCGCCCGGGCGCTGGTACGCCGCCCGCAGATCTACCTCTTCGACGACTGCTTCTCGGCACTGGACGCGGCCACCGACGCCCGTCTGCGGGCGGCACTGCGCGAGGAGACCCTGGAGAGCACGGTGGTGATCGTGGCCCAGCGCGTGAGCACTATCCTCGACGCCGACCAGATCGTGGTCCTGGACGCCGGGGTGGTGGTGGGGGTCGGACGCCACCGGGAGCTCCTCGCCACCTGCCCCGCCTACCGGGAGATCGTGACCTCCCAGCTGGGAGAGGAGGCCGCCGCATGATGAGGGGGCCGGGCGGCGGGCCTCGGGGAGGCGGGCCCCGGGGGATGATGATGCCGGGCCCGCCCCAGAGCGCCAGGGACCTGCGGGCCACCCTACGCCAGCTGATGGCGCGCCTGCGCCCCGAGGCCCTGGCCATCGTGCTGGCCACCGTCCTCACCTCGGCCGGGGTGGCGCTGGTGGTGATCGCGCCCCGGATCATCGGCAGCGCCACCAACGTCATCTTCGACGGCGTGCTGGGCAAGGAGCTCCCCAAGGGGATGACCCTGCAGCAGGCCGAGGCCTACCTCAAAACCCATGGCCACAGCCAGATCGCCCAGCTCCTCCAGGGGACCTCCGCCGTGCCCGGCCGGGGAATCGACCTGAACCAGCTGGGGATGCTGCTGGGCCTGACCGCCCTTCTGTACCTGGCCGGGGCGGCCTTCTCCTGGGGGCAGGGGTACATCATGGCCGGGGTGGCCCAAAGGACCATCTTCGGGATGCGTCGCGACGTCGAGGCCAAGCTGACCCGGCTGCCGCTCCGCTACTTCGACAGCCACCCCCACGGCGACGTCCTCAGCCGGGTCACCAACGACATCGACAACCTGACCACCACCATCCAGCAGGGTCTGGGCCAGCTGCTGACCTCGATACTCACCATCCTGGGAGTGCTGGCGATGATGCTGCTGCTCAGCCCGCTCTTGGCCGCAGTGTCGCTGATCACCGTGCCCCTCTCACTGGGCGCCACCCTGCTGATCGCCCGCCGCTCCCAGGTCCACTTCGGCCGCCAGTGGGAGCGCACCGGGACCGTCAACGCACTGGTGGAGCAGACCCACACCGGGCACGCGCTGGTCCAGGTGTTCGGGCGCAGCCGCAGCACGCTGGAGGAGTTCTCGCGCCAGAACCAGGCACTCTACGAGCCCAGCTTCCGCGCCCAGTTCCTCTCCGGGATCATCCAGCCGACCATGTTCTTCCTGGCCAACCTCAACTACGTGGCGATCGCCGCGGTGGGAGGCTACCGAGTGGTCACCGGCTCGATGTCGCTGGGCGACATCCAGGCCTTCATCCAGTACTCAAGGCAGTTCACCAACCCCATCAGCCAGATCGCCAGCCAGATGAACATGCTGCAGTCCGGCCTGGCCTCAGCGGAACGGGTCTTCGAGTTCCTGGCCGCCGAGGAGGAGGCCCCCGCCACCGACACCGTGGCGGTGCCCGAGGCGCTCGGCCACGTGCTCCTGGACCGGGTTGGTTTCCGCTACCAGCCCGACCGGCCGCTGATCGAGGATTTCACCCTGGAGGTCCAGCCGGGGGAGACCGTGGCCATCGTGGGACCGACCGGCGCCGGCAAGACCACGGTGGTAAACCTCCTCATGCGTTTCTACGAGATCGACTCCGGGCACATCTATCTGGACGGGGTGGACTCGGCCCGCCTGGCGCGGGACTCGGTCCGCCGGCGTTTCGGCATGGTCCTCCAGGACACCTGGCTGTTCGCCGGCACCATCCTCGAGAACATCGCCTATGGGCGCGAAGGTGCCAGCCGGGAGGAGGTGATCGCGGCCGCCCGGGCCGCCTTCGTGGACCAGTTCGTGCGCACCCTCCCGGGAGGCTACGACACCCTCCTGGATGCGGACGCCACCAACATCTCCGCCGGCCAGCGCCAGCTGCTGACCATCGCCCGGGCCTTCCTGGCCGATCCCCCCATCCTGATCCTGGACGAGGCCACCAGCAGCGTCGACACCCGTACCGAGGTTCTGATCCAGGAGGCGATGGCCCGGCTGCGCCACGGGCGCACGAGCTTCGTCATCGCGCACCGGCTCTCCACCATCCGCAACGCCGACACCATCGTGGTCATGGCCGAGGGGCGGATCGTGGAGCAGGGCTCGCACCAGGAGCTCATGGCCCGCCCAGGCGTGTACCGCGACCTCTACGAGAGCCAGTTCGGAGGGGCGCTGGAGCTGGCCGGATAGCGGTTCCCACCCGACGGCGGGGGGACGGGGACAGTTGACAGACCGGAGCGTGCGCGCCAGCCTTCCTCCATGAGCGCCGCCCAGACCGCCTCCCGGTTCACGGTGCGCTTCTCCGCTGCCCGGCTGCTCGCCCTCTCCGCCTACTGGCTGGCGATCAACTACCTCTGGCAGGGCATGGGGGCCCTTATCCTTCCCCGTCTCATCATCCAGCTGGTCCCGGCCGCCCACCGAGGGCTGGCCCTGGGAGCGGTGTCGGTCTCGGGGGCGGTGCTGGCGATCCTGGTCCAGCCGGCGGCGGGCGCCCTCTCGGACGGCTGCCGGGTCCGCTGGGGTCGGCGCAAGCCCTACATCCTGGCGGGCACCGTGGGCGACCTCCTCTGCCTTCTGGGCCTGGCCCTGGCCGGGAGCTACGCCGCCCTCCTCATCCCCTACTGTGCCCTCCAGGTCTGCTCGAACACGGCGGAGGGCGCCTACCAGGGGCTGCTCCCGGACCAGGTGCCGGGAGACCAGCGGGGCCGGGCCGCCGGCTACTACGGGATGGCCGTCTTCGTGGGAACCGCCCTCGGCTTCCTCCTCACCGGCCAGCTGATCGCCCTGGGGCATGTCCAGCTCGCCCTGGCCAGCGCCGGCCTGGTCCTGGTGCTCACCCTTGCCGTGACGCTGTGGTTGGTGCCCGATTCTCCGGCCCGGCAGCGGCTCCCGAGTCGGCGCCGGGCCCTCCTCGGCATCTTCAGCTTCCGCCCCCGAAAGGACCCGGACTTCAGCTGGCTCCTGGGCTCCCGCCTGCTGGCCCTGATGGGCATCGCCGGCCTCACCGACTTCGCCCTGCTTTACATCAAGGCCTACTACTTCCCGGGAGCAGGTAGCGCGGTGGCCGACCGCGCCTCGGGGGCCACCTCGGTCCTGCTGGCCGTGGTGGTGGTGCTGGCGATCGTGGTGACCCTGCCCGCCGCCCGCTTCTCCCAGCGGGTCGGCCGGCGCGCCGTGGTCCGCGCCGCCTGCTGGGTGGGCGCCGTGGGGACCGCGGGGCTGATCTTGGCCAACTCGCTGCCGGAGGTCTACCTCCTGGGGGCGCTGGTGGGCTCGGCCTTCGGCATGCTGCTCTCGGTCGACTGGGCATTCGTTGCCGATCTGGTGCCGGAGGGCTCGGCAGGGCGCTACATGGGCATCTCCAACCTGGCCACGGCCGGGTCGGGGATCCTGGCCACCGCCATCGCCGGGCCCCTCCTCGACTACGGCAACGGCCTGCGCCGCAACCTGGGCTTCCCTCTGATCTTCGGCTTCTTCGCCCTGGCGCTGGTGCTGGGCGGCTGGCTGGTGTTCCGGGTGCGCCCCCCAGAGGAGCGGGGCGAGCCCGCCCCCTGACGCCCGGGCTGGCGGCCACCCGTCCCCCTCTGGGATCATCGCGGTGCCGTCAACACCTCAGGAGGCCACACTTGCTGCTCCAGAACACCCTCAAACTCCCCATCGCCCCGGACGTTCTGGTTCCCCTGCTGGAGGACCTGGAGCGGATCGCCCCCTGTCTGCCCGGGGCCTCCATCCAGGAGCGCGCGGATGACCGCACCTACAAGGGCCGGGTCACGGTCAAGGTGGGCCCGGTCACCGTGAAGTACGACGGGGTAATGACGGTCCTCGAAGTGGACCGCGCGGCGCGGCGGCTGGTCATGCGCGGTGAGGGGCGCGACCCCCAGGGGGCCGGGACCGCCTCCGCCACCATCACCATGACGGTGAGCGAGGACGGCGCAGGAGGGTCGGTGGGAAGCATCGCGTCCGACGTGGCCATCACTGGGAGGGTGGCCCAGTTCGGCAGGGGGCTGATGCAGGATGTCGCGGACCGCCTTCTCTCCCAGTTCGCCAACTGCCTGGAGCAGACGCTGGCGCAGGAGTCGAGACCCGAGGCGCCGGACGGCCCCCCTCCTTCCCAGCCGGCGCCCCGGGAGAGCTCCGTGGGCGCATTCGGCCTGCTGCTGGGCGTTCTCTGGCGGCGGATCCGCCGGCTCCTGGGCGGCTGACCGCCCCGGGGCGGCACCCGGCGACGGTTCGCCTGTGACCGCCCCGGGGACCATCCGCGTCCCGGTGGCTCAGCCCTCCGGAGCCCCTCCCGATCCGTGGACTCTCTTGTGGGCCAGAACGGAGAGCAGCTCGGTGAGGCAGCGGTTGGCGTTCTGGGCGGTCAGCTCGGCCGGGTCGTTGGCAGGCGCCACCTCCACCACATCCATGGCCACCACGGTGGTGGAGAGAGCCACCTGGCGGATGGCGCGCAGGAGGTCAGCCGGGCTCATGCCGCCGGGCTCGGGGGTCCCCGTGCCCGGCGCGAATCCCGGGTCCAGCACGTCGATGTCGACGGAGATGTAGATCAGCTCCGGCCCGTCCAGCGCCTGCGCCACCGCCCGCCGCATCACCTCCGCGATTCCTTCCTCCCAGACCTCCTCCATCAGGTGCCAGCGCATCCCCTGCCCGCGCATCCAGTCGAAGACTTCCCTGGGTGGCCAGTAGCCCCGCAGCCCCACCTGGACGAAGTTGCGCCCCGGGACGGCTCCGGACTCCACCAGCCGGCGCATCGGGGTGCCGTGGGAGAGCGGGTTGCCGAAGCTCTCGGCGGCGGTATCGGCATGAGCGTCGAAGTGGACTATCCCCAGCCTGCCCCGCCCCACCGCGTCGGCCACCGCGGTGGCCGAGGGCAGGGTGATGGAGTGGTCGCCCCCCAGCACCAGGGGCACAATCCCCCGGCTGGCGACCTCAGAGACCCGCCGGCGGATGGCCTCGTGGGAGGCGTGCACATCCCCTGGAGGGCAGACGGCATCCCCGTAGTCCACCACCGTGAGGTCGGTGAAGGGGGAGACCTCCAGGTCCAGATGCCACTCCGGTGTCTGGTAGTTGGCCACCCGGATGGCCCGAGGGCCGAAGCGAGCCCCCGGCCGGTAGGTGGTGGAATCGTCGTACGGAGCGCCGATCACGGCGGCATCCGGCCGCCAGCTGTCCAGCTCCTCCTCCTCGGTGATCCCCACCACCTTGGAGAAGGTCGCGGGGCCGAGATAGGCCGGTCCGTCCATCTGTGCCCTCAGGGAGGGCGGGATCTCAGGCCTTCGCATGAATCCCCTCCTGTCGCGGTGCGCGACCAGGGGCACCCTTTGAGGGCGCTGCCCTATGGGGTCGTGACCTCCTCCAATTATCGGAGGCCCTGCCTGGTCCGGCCCTCAGGCGATCTCGGTGGGGAGGAGTGTCTCCACGCTCACCCGACCCTCAAGCCCAAGGTACACGGACATGATCCGCTCCAGGAGCCCCTCGAAGGCCCGGGGATCCCACCCCTCCACCAGCTCGTGGAGCCGCCGCTGGTGCTCCTCGGCGATGGCGGCCAGCACCCTCCAACCACTGGAGGTCAGGCGGAGGGTCACCCGCCTCCGGTCCGGTCCCTCCCGGTCTCGAGCCACCAGTCCCTGGGCCACCAGCTGGCGGGTGAGTACCGAGGTGTGGGCGGAGCTGGAGCTGAGGTTGTCCACCAGCTCGTGCTCCCACATGCCCTGGGGTCCCGCACCGCCCAGCACCAGCACCGCGTGGTAACCCATCGGGGAGAGGCCATGGTCGGCCACGCTGGCGTCGAGGGCGGTGAGCGCCCGGCGGAAGAAGTAGCGGAGCTGGCTGCGGAAGGCGAGCTGCTCCAGGAGGGCCGGGCTGGGCGAGAAGGGCTCCTCCCCCTCCTGATCGGGGTCCACGGCGGTCAGTTGGTGATCACGACCGGGGTGCCCATGGGTGTCCAGGAGTAGGCCCAGGCCATCACCGCCCCGGGGGTCTGGACGCAGCCGTGGCTGGCTGCGGGGATCTGGTTCTCACTTCCCGGCCCGTACTGGTCGGTGGGCTCCCAAGGGGCGTCGTGGATGTAGTAGCCACCCTGGGCGAACTCCATCACCCAGTTCACCGGGCTCGTGGGGTACCAGAAGGGGGACCCCGGTGGCCAGGGGGAGATGAAGACATAGGGCGACTGCTTGTCGAAGATGTGGAAGGTCCCGGTCGGAGTCCGGAGGAGAGGCCGACCGGTGGTCACGGGGGTGGCGTTCACCGCGCAACCGTTGTCGTAGAAGACCATCTCCTGCAGGGAGAGGGAGATGTAGATGGACTTGCCCGGCAGGCTGGTGTGACCGCAGGAGTCGGCGGAAAGGCTCTGCTGGGCGGCGGACTGCAGTGAGTTGAGGGTCGTCTGCACCGCGACCAGCTGGGCAGCCGTCTCCGCCGCGGTGAAGACCGGCTGCTCGGCCTGGTACTGCGAGAGGTACCCGCTGGAGCCCGGTGTCTGCTCGGCCGCAGCCTGGTCCACCAGGTCCATCACCGAATGGTTGAGGGACGCCACCTGGTCGTTGAGACCGATCTCCGCCCTGAGCGCCGTCAGGGTCGCGGTGAGGGCCGCGCTCTGGCTGCCTCCGGTCGCACCCGTGGCCAGCGCCGCCTTCAGCGCCGCGGCATCCGCCGGCACCCCGAGGCTGGAGAGGTTGTCCGCAGAGGCGATCGCCACCAGTTCGGAGGCCTGCTGCAACAGCCCTCCGGGGGCCTGGGCCAGGCTCACGGTGGCAGCGGCCCTGGCCTGGGCGGACTTCACCGCCGACCGGGCCTGCTGCATCTTCAGGTCCAGCTGGGCCTCCAGGGCTAGCAGCGCCCCGGGAGTGCTGGCGGACTCGAGCTGGGAGGTGAGCGTCTTGGCGTTGGGAGGGTCGGAAAGCCAGGCGGAATTGCTCGAGACGTAGTTCAGATAGGTCTCGAGGGTGGCGTGGGCGGCGGCCCGGTCGCGCTCCAGGGCGAGGCGGAACAGGTGCCTGGCCTCCGCCCGCACCTCACCCAGGGCCTGCGACTGCCCCTGGGCGAGGAATGCCGGGTCCCACCACGAGGAGACGTCGATGGTCGAGAGCCTCTCCTGGAGCTGCCTCGCGTCCTGGGAGGCGAGGCCGAGGCTGGCGTCCCGGCTCACCAACAGCCTGGTCGCCCGCAGCTGGCTGGAGAGGGTATGGCTCTGGACGTACCCCAGAGAGAGGTCGGCGGCCAGGGCCACCGCCACCAGCACTCCCAACCCGCCCCAGGCCAGCCTACTCCGGCGCATCTTCCATCTCCAGCCCGCGGAGGGGGGCCGCTACATCCACAAGGATAGAACCGGCAGCCGGGCGGGCAGGTAACGCTCCGGTCGCATTCACGGTCGGCCCTCCTGGAGCACAGGGGCCACTTGGGAG
The DNA here is from genome assembly GCA_021816695.1 of bacterium. Taxonomy (GTDB): domain Bacteria; phylum Chloroflexota; class Dormibacteria; order Aeolococcales; family Bog-877; genus JAJYXT01. The sequence continues at coordinate 22,732 of JAKAXE010000023.1, forward strand.
ATCAAGGCAGAGGCATCGGTGACTCCCCGGGCGGCCAGCGCGGCCGCGACCCGCGAGTCGGTCTCGCTCTCCAGCCGCTCCCGCTCCTCCCGTCCCTTGAGGGTCAGGCCGCCATCGAGTTCCATCAACCCCCGGGCGGCCAGCCCCTCCAGTTCGGCTTGGGCAGCGTCATCGGGCCAGCGGAACTGAGCCGCCACCTTCAGGGGCGACCTGCCCCGCCAGGCCGCGGTGACCAGCATGAGCTGCAGGTCGGACCAACCGGCCTCCTCGCCAGCCTGGAAGTGCAGGTAACTGCGCTCCTCACGAAGCGCCATGGAGTCCAGCAGGAAGTCCCGCTGCTGGTCGCCGGTACGGGGAAGCGCGGCGAAGGCGGCCCCCAGCTCCCCCTGCACCTCGCCCCGTACCAAGCGGCCCATCCCCCGAGGGAGCGGTTCGGGGTACCGTCGCCTCAGGGCTGCGGAAGCCGCCTCCAGCGTCTCCTGGACGTAGGCGCTCGGACCCAGCTCCTGGCAGCGCGGGAGGAGGTGCTCGACGAGGGACGGGGGCACGATGCGCACCACAGCGGCCCACCGCGACTCCGGCAGGAGTCCCAGGCGGCTGGTGAGGTAGTGCGCATACCCGTGGGACCCGCGCCGGTCGATCAGCTCCAGGATCTCGGGCTCGGCCGACCGCAGCACCCAGAGCAGAAGGCAGACCCGGTCCGTGGCAGCCGCCAGCTCACGGAGCCCCCTCTCGTTCACGAACGCATGGCCAGCTTGCTCTCCCGCTTGTGGGCCTGGTAGTGGCGAAGCTCCTCCTCACTGCGGACCGTGGCCAGAGTCGGATGGTCCGGTAGGAGCGCCTCCCAGCCGGGAGGCCTCACCCCCAGCTGCAGCGCCAGCAGCGCCTGGAGGGTCTCCGCCTTCATCGGGCCCACCCCGGGCAGGGCCAGCAACCGCCTCCGGAGCTCGGTGGCGTCGGACGCCTCCTCCCAGATCCGCCTCGGATCGCCCCCGTACTCCCGTGCCAGGAGCCGCAGGGCGGACTCCAATCGCGCCGCCATCATCTGCGGGAAGCGGTGCAGCGCCGGGGAGCGGCGGAACGCCTCCTCGAGGGCCCCCGGGGGCAGCTGGAGAAGCGCCTGCGGATCCAGCGAACCGACCCTCTCGCGCAACTCCTTGGGGGCCGAGAAGGCGCGCTGGAGGGGCACCTGCTGGTCCAGCAGGAATCCCACGAGGAGCGCCAGGGGCTCCTGGACCAGCAGCCGGTCGGCCTCGAGGTCCGAGGTGAAGGGCAGCCTGTCCACCTCGGCGAAGGGGAAACCGGGCACGCGACAAGGGTACCGGACCCAGTGCCGGAGGGTCAGCTTCTGACCCATGGCGTACCCCGGCATTGTCACTTGGGCGCGACGCCTTATCGGGCGCAGCGGGCCGGATGTCGAACAGCATCTTGAGCACGCCTCCGGCCTTGAGAGGCGGGCGGGGATCACGGACATCCGCCGGGTGCCCGCAAAAGTGCAGGCTGAGACCGCCGGGCGGAGCCGGCCCTGGGGGTGCACCCGCAGCAGCTGGCCCGGGCAACGCCGCCATGACCGCCCCCCGTGAGCCTGGCCACCATCGTGTTCGGAAGCGGCGCCGGGTTCGGGTCGCCGGCGGTCCGGGGAGGACGGCTATACGGCTCGGAGTCCTGGGGCTCCGGGGGATCAGGCACGGAACCGAGCTGTGCCAAGGATCGCAGGCTGGAGGTGGCCCGGCGGACCCGCGAGCCGCGCCGGGCTGGGACGGCTAGGGCAGCCGGTCCAGGAAGGCCGAGATGGCCGCCGCCACCTCGCGGGGCCGCTGCACCGGGAGATCGTGGATGCCGCGAACAAAGACCGCCTCGCTCGGCGCGGAAAGGCGGGAGCGGGCCTCCTCGACCGCGGCGCGCTTGGCCCCTGCCAGGCCCTCGTCGTTGACCGCCATGACGAAGAGCACTGGGCACGCCACCCGTCCCAGGAGCTGCGCCTGGTCCAGCTGGTACAGCGCGTGGGCGATCTCCATGTGCCGGCGGAGGTCCAGGCGCGGCGCCAGTCCCTTGGCCCCCTCCTCGAAGTTGCCCAGCAGGATCCGGGTGGCCTCCTCCTCCCCCACCTCCTCCCCCAGCCCGGAGCGGCCCACCATAGTCCGCACGCGAGCCTCGGTGAGTCCCGCTAGCTGAGGAGGCCGCATCTTGGCCTCCGCCTCCTCCCAGTTCGACCCGAAGACCCGGCGGATATCCAGGGCGCCACCGTCCACGCAGACCACCGCGCGCACCGAACTCTGCGCGGCCGCCAGCTCCAGGGCCACGCTGGCCCCCCAGCTGTGCCCTACCGCCACCGGCTGCTGCAGCCCCAGCTGGGGCAGGAGCGCCACGAGGTCGGAGACCACGTCGGCGAACCCGTATCCGCGCTCGGGTCGGTCACTCAACCCATGGCCGCGCAGGTCCACCGCCACCACCCGGTGCCGGGGGGCCAGCAGTTCGCCCGGCGGATCCCACCAGAGGGCGTTGCTGGCCAGGCCGTGGAGGCAGAGCAGCTCTGGCGCGCCGCCGGGGCGCTCGCGCACATTTAGGTCGACCTCGCCCGCCTGGAGCCGGCGTTCGCCGGGCGCTGGCACTCCGGTCAGACCGCGTCCGACACCGAGGACATGAAGAAGCGCTCCACCCTAAGGGGGGGCACCTCTACGAAGGTCATGTCCCCTATCTCCCGGGAGAGCGCTAGCTCCGCCCGGCCGACCTCCACCGTCCGGCTCAGGACTCCGACCGGGCTCTCGTTGAAGCGGAAGTTGTTGACCGCTCCCACCACCTTGCCCCTCTCCACCAGGAAGACCCCGTCCCGGGTCAGGCCGGTGAGCAGGAGGGTGGCGGGGTCCACGTCCCGGATGTACCAGAGCGAGGTGACCAGCAGGGCCCGCTCGGTGCCGGCGATCATCTCCTCCAGGGTGGCGCCGGCCCCGGCGAGGCGCAGGTTCTCGGGGTCGGGACGGACAGGGTGCCCGTGGTCCCGGGCCCAGCGGCGCGGGCAGACTAGCTCCTGCTGGACACCCCCTTCGATCCAGGTGGTCTGGGGAGCGGGAAGGCCATTGTCGAAGACCGAGCCGTACTCGCTGGAGCCCAGCACCCTGACGAAGCCGGGGACCCGCATCCCCGGCGCCTTGGGGTCGGAGGTGAGCGTGATGGAGGGCGCGTACATCGCCTCCCCGACTCGGGAGCCGGACTTGGAGGCGAACACGGTGCGCTCCTCGTCCGCGCCCCTGGCGTGCATCTCCCAGGCCAGGCGCACCACCATGTCGGCGACCGCCGAGGGTTCCAGGATCACCTGATAGTGGCCGGGCTCCAGGCTGACCTGGCGCTGGGTCCAGGCGAGGCGCTCCCGGCAGCCCCGATACATCGCCCCCACGTCGATCCCCTCCAGACCTTCCGCCATGCGCCCGCACCAGGCGCTGCGCTTCAGGTCGGCGGACTTGAGGGTGAGTGAGACGGAGGCGAAGCGGGAGGCCGCCGCCAGCCGCACCCCGGTCCGGGACCCCAGGGCCTCATGGGAGGTCGCGCCATGCACGTAGCCGTACAGCACCTCACCGCGACTCCGGCTCTCCTCGACCGCACGCCGGAGCGGCTCCACCAACCCACCCAGGTCCCACCCCGAGTCCACCTCCACGGGCTCGGGCGCGGCGGCCTCCTCCGGGGAGAGCAGCGGCATGGCGTCAGGAGCGGGTGGGTTGGTACGCGCCGCCTCCCGAGCCGCCCGGGCCAGGGCCAGGAGCCCGGCACGGCCCTGGACGTCGGCCGTCTCCACCCCCACTGCGTCGCCATCCACCGCCACCAGGCCGCAGGAGATGGAGGTCTCGATCCCATTGGTGGTGACGGTGTTGTTGGCCAGCCGGAAATTCCGGGAGACGGTGGAGCTGGCCAGGGCCACCGCCACCTCGCCCTCGCCGATCGCCGCCTCGACAACCTCCTCCGGAGACATCACCTCCCCTCCCTGCGGGTGTTCAGGACGTTCACCTGGCGGAAGATCGCCGGGGGACAACCGTGAGAGACCGGTGCCACCTGCTCGGGCTGACCCTTCCCGCAGTTCATCGCTCCCTCCAGAACCCAGGACGAGGGCCCCCCCACCGCCTCCAGCCGCCCCCAGAAGTCCGGGGTCTTGGATTGGTAGGCGACATCGCGGAGCTGGCCGGCCAACTGCCCGTGATGGATGCGGTAGAAGCGCTGTCCGGTGAACTGGAAGTTGTAACGCTGCTGATCTATGGACCAGGACTTGTCGCCGACCACGTAGATCCCCTCCCCCACCCCGGAGATGAGCTCCTCCAGGGAGGTGTCGTGCTGGGGGTCGGGCTGAAGGGAGACGTTGGGCATCCGCTGCAGCGGCAGATGGGCCCAGCTGTCCGCGAAGGCGCAGCCGTTGGACCGGCCGTCACCGAAGCGCAGGGCCATCTGCCGGTTCAGCTGGTAGCCCACCAGCACCCCCCCACGGATGATGTCCCACCTCTGTGCCTCGACCCCCTCGTCGTCGAAGGCGACCGTGGCCAGGCCGAAGGGCTCCTGCCGGTCACCGGTGACGTGCATGGCCTGCGACCCGTATTTGAGGCTTCCCACCAGGTCGGGGGTGGCGAACGTGGTACCCGCGAAGTTGGCCTCGTAGCCCAGGGCCCGGTCCAGCTCGGTCCCGTGGGCCACGGACTCGTGGATCGTGAGCCAGAGGTTGGAGGGGTCCAGCACCAGGTCGTGGGGCCCAGCGGCCACCGACGGCGCGGCCAGCTTTTCGGCCAGCCACTCCACCAGCTGCGGCGCCTCGTCGGCGAAGTGGTGCTGCTCCACGTACTCCCACCCCCGGGCCACCGGCCGGGCTGTCGAGCGCATGGTCTCCATGAGCCCGGATCCCTGCTCATCGATGAGCCCCACCTCGAGCACCGGATGCACCCGAACCCGCTGCTGCACCGTGCGCGTGCCCTCGGTGCTGACGAACAGCCGCTGCTCCTTCACCGAGAGACAGTAGGCCTCGGCGAACCGCGCCCCCGCCAGCAGTCCCGCCCGTGACCACTCCAGAAGCTGACCCACCTTGGCGTCGGTGGGAAGCCCGAATGGGTCGACCTCGACTGGGGCCACCCAGGTGGCGCGGTGCACCGGCTCGGGGGCCAGGCGGACCCGCTCGTCCAGCAGCGGACGGAGCTGCCTGGCGACGGCTGCGGCCTCCCGCACGGCGCGGGCCACGCTCTCCGGGCTGAGATCGCTGGAGGCAGCGAAACCCAGGGAGCCGTCCACCACCACCCGGATCCCGAACCCCAGCGGCTCGGAGTCCGTGAGCGAGATGAGGTCCCGGTCGCGGACGTGGATCCCCTCCACCCGGTCCCGATGGACTCGCAGGTCGCCGTATTCGATTTGCGGCACCGCCGCCATGGCCTCCAGGGCGGCCGACTCCAGGTCGGCCAGTGGCAGGGCGAGAAAGTCAGGATCGAGATCGGTCATGGGTCCTCCCAGACACTGGGCGCGCAGCAGGACCCCGGGGGACGACCCTGTCGCCCCCGGAGTCCCGGCTAGACTGGATTGAAGTCTACTCAGGCCGGCTGGCCGCGCCGGAGCCGGCGTGCGCCGGCGAGGGTAAGGCCGCCCATGGCGGCCAGGAGCAGCCCGATGAGCGCCGGCAGGGCGAGGTCAGCACCAGAGTTGGGTGTGGTGGTGCTGGCCCCCAGGACCCCCCCGGATCCGCCGCCGCCGGGATTCGCGCCCTGGGTGCCGCCCGCACTGGATACGGTCACCGGCTCTCCGCACTGATAGGCAATGGGCGTGTTGAGGCTGTCACCGGAGAAGCTGACGTCCCAGTAATAGGTCCCCGCGGTGGTGACCTGGAAGGAGGCCGAGGTGGCCGTGGCCGTGTAGGTGGAGCCCTGCGGGGCCAGGGTGGCGGGAGCCGTACCGAGGTTAGCCACCACCTGGGCTGCCGTGGGCGCGGTTCCGGCAGCTGGGCAGCTGCTCACCAGTTGGAAACCCACGGTGTCGCTCGTGGGCAGGCTGCCCGAGACCTCCTTCAGCCCGGAGACCTTGGCCAGGTCATGGATCGAGGACCCGGGGGCGCCGGAGGCGGGAGTGGGCGTGGTGGTCAGGGTGGGGGTGTTCAGCTGGGCGGGCGCTGGGGCCTGGAAGTACCAGAGGTGGTTGGCCAGCGGGCCGGAGATGTCGGTGTCACGCACCAGGAGGTAGGCGGCATAGGTCTGGCCCGGGACCAGCTCGTGTCCCAGGTAGGTGGCCACGTTGAAGTCCAGGACCGCGTACTCATGGTCTCCGCAGCTGGACTCGGGCTGGCTGTCATTGGGCATCCAGGCGGTGGGGTTGGTGGTGTAGCTCTCGAAGTAGATGGAGGTGGGCACACCCCCGGGGATGAGAGGGGTGGAGAAGTCCGGAGAACCACCGGAAACCGGGTACACCTGGGCGTAGGGCAGGCCCGGCCCGGAGTTGGTCTGGCCCGCGAGGTTGGTGACCGTACCTGAGGGCAGCGAGCTGAGCCCCGGAGTGGCCGCGTCATAGGCGCCGGGGGACCCGTTCGGGCTGGCGCCCGCGGTGCTCGTGTTCACCTGCTCATAGAGCTGGGTCTCATCGCCGTAGCCGGCCGCGAAGACGCCGGCGGTCACCGGGCTGGTGGATGTCCCCGTCACCGGGCCAGAACCGGAGATCCCCAGCCAGCCGCTGGGCAGCGAGCTTGGGGTGCTGGCCACCTCGGAATCACCGAAGAAGCTGCTGGCGGCGATGGGGTCGGGGGTGAAGCTGGAGGTCGTGGTGATGGTGTTGCTCTGACCGTTCACCGTGCAGCTGAAGGTGGTGATCCCATCCGCACGCACCGCTGCCGGTGCCAATGTGAGCAGGAGGACGGCGGTGGTGCCGCCCAGCCCCAGGGAGCAAAGTCCGCGCCATGCCGACATGTCTCAGTCCTCCTCAGTGAGCCGCTGGGTGGGAGCGGAGGCGGAGTTAGCTCCTGAGGGGGTGGCCAGGCACCGGCGGAACGCAGGTGGAACCCATCCCGGCACCAAGCCCATCGCAGAATCTAGCACTCCATCCCGCCCGCCGGCTCTGGCCCGCACCAGGCCAGACTCCCTCGCCCGCAGGGCATGCTGACTGTAGCAACTCCGGCGTCCCAGCGGGGAACCGCCGGCCCCTGGGACGGGGCCGGCGGTCCTCCTCGCCGTCAGACGGAGGCGCGCCTCCGCAGTCGCGGGCCTATGCTGAGCACGAAGCCACCGAGCAGCAGGAAGAGACTGGCCAGGAGACCGGGGACGAGCAGCCCCGCCCCAGTGGTCGGGGTCGAGCCGGTGCTCGCCCCGAGGACCCCGCCAGCCGAGGTGAGGGTGACGGGCTCACCGCAGACCGTGGCGCTCGGGTTGTTGGGATCCTCAGCCGGGGTGAAGGTCACGCCCCAGTAGTAGGTCTGGGCCACGCTCGGCTTGGCCCCTCCAGGGGACTGGACGGTCCAGACGCCGTTGTTGGGGGAGCCCAGGCCAACACTGCCGAGGTCCTGGACGAGAGCCCCCGCCGAGCAGCTGCTGTCGATGTAGAGGGAGAAGTCCACCTGGTCCGAGCTCACCGGATTGAACAGGCCACTGATGGTGGCGGTGCCGGTGAGGGTGGTGCCCACGGCTCCGCCGGGGCTGGGGGTGGCGGCGATCGTGGCGGTTGTCGGGCCTAGGACCACCGGCTCTCGGCCGTGGTTGGAGATCGGAGCATCGTGGGCGTCCCCGCTGAAGCTCACGTTCCAATATTAGGTACCGGCAGACGCCGGATCGCCAACTGCCGTTCCCACGTAGGCGGCCCCCTGGGCGGTGATGGTAAGCAGGAAGGAGCCCAGGTCGAACAGCACTGTGCCCGCCCCAGGCGCGGTGTTGGGCGTTGCCGGGCAGCCGAAAACCATCTGGAACGAGACAGTGTCGGTGCACGGGATCTGGGCTGAGTCCTCCGCCAGCCGCGAGATGGTGGCCGTATCGGAGATCGGCGTTCTCACGGCCTCGGTCGCCGGGGTGGTGGAGACTCGCGTCACCACGCTCGCGTTGCTCGGGTCGATCTCCGTCACCCCGGCGCTCTGCTGACCCGCCAACACCAGGTCACTG
>JAKAXE010000024.1 GCA_021816695.1 bacterium
CGGCAGCCCTCGCCGTGGCCGCATGAGGGCAACTCCAGGCGCCTCCGCGCCGACGATCCGGTTACTGCCGCTGATCTCGTCCCTGAGCTTGACAACCTATAGGAGCATCCACTGTGAGACAGGCACTTGTGGTGGGATGGAGGCCTTGCCGGACCAGCTGGCGAGGAGCAGCTGGAGGCTCTCCTCCAGAGAGCAGTCCACCGCCGGGAACTCCTCCATGGTCTCCTCCTGCCAGATGACGCGCTCCGGATGGGGCGCGAGGAGGGCGGCCTTGTCGCTGTCCAGGGGAATGTAGCTGTTCACGGCGGCCCGGACCCGGAAGGCGACTGTTCCCTGGAGGTTGGCCTTCAGCTGCCCCGGCACCGCCTCGGCATCCGGGCGCTGGGTGCAGCAGACGAGGTGGACCCCCACCGACCGCCCCAGCCTGGCGATCTCCCCGAGCCGCCCGCTGGCCGCCTGCTGGGCAGCGCGGGCGGCCCGGTCATCGCCCAGGTCGCGGCCAGTGAGCTCCACCACCTCGTCCACCACGCCCGGCAGTTGGGGCCAGCTGGGAGGAGCTGCCTCGCGCGCGTCCTCGAGCCCACGACTCACCTCCTGGAGGAGGTCCTCTCCCCCGTCCACCTCCCTGTTGCTATGCGTCATCCCCGTCCCGTGATCTCTGAAGCTCCTTTGACATCTCCCACCTCCTGAACCGGCCAGTACTCCGGCCCATGTGGACCGGTCCAGGTTAGCAGGTCCGCCAAGGAAGTCAAGAGGTGGCGCGGACCACTCATCAAGGCCGCGGGGAGGTCCGTCGGAGGAAAGCGGCCCCAAGTGGCCGGAGGTCAGGGAAGGGTTCTCAGAACCCCTCGGGCACCCTGGGGAAGACCAGGGTCGTCATGTCGCCTGGCAGGTGGCTCTCGATCACCGCCACCACCTGCTCCTGCTCCCGCATCACCCGGTACAGCTGCAGCACCGGCACCCCGTCCGGAAGCGCCAGCAGCGCCTTCAGGTGGGGGGTCGGCATGGAGGCCTCCACCACGTCCTCCCCGTCCTCCCCGGGCAGCCCCTTGAGCTTGAGAAGGTCCGGCAGCCAGAAGCCGCTCAGCTCCTCCTCCCGGATCTGGGCCCTCTCCTCCGCCTCCGGGTGCAGCCACGCCCGGGCCAGGATCGGGGCCCCGGTGAGATCGATCCCACTCCCCTCCTGGACCAGCACCACCGTGCCCGGAGCCACCTGGAGAAGGTCCGCCACCCACGGGGTGACCGGAATCCTCCGGGTGAGGTCTCCCACAAGCCCCTGGATCTTGAAGGCCCGCTCAGTGGATGGCTCAGACGCCGGATCCCCCGCTGGTGCTACCCGCGGCCGAGCGGTGCCCACCGCCCTGGCCTCCACCCGCCGGCGCTCGGCCTTGGGGTCGCGGACGAAGCTCCCGGAGCCGTGCTCGGACTCCACCCTCCCCTCCTGCTTCAGCACCCCCAGGGCACTGCGCACCGTGGCCCGGGTCACGTGGTACCGGGCCATGAGCTTGCGCTCCGAGGGAAAGGCCACCCCCGGAGGCAGCCGACCCTCCTCGATCTCCAGCCGCAACGCCGCCGCCAGCTGCTGATACAGCGGCTCGGAGCTGTCGCGGTCCAGGACGTACCTTGCCACAGGTGCAGCTTATCTGGTCCGGTCCAGGCACGCACAACTCCCCAACGCCCCTCGCACTTTCGGGTGTGAAGTCCGGAGAGTCAACAGTTCGGATGGCACCGGAAGAGCGGGCCGGCCAAAGCGGACCCCCAACACACTTGACCAGCCCCGTCTCACTGCGGAAACGTGCGCCGAGACCAGTGGCGGCCCGCGTCCGTGGTCTCCATCAGATGGGGGTGTGGTCCAGCCGGAGAGGTGACGGCCCAGCCGACCTCGGAGTTCACGAAGTCGATCACGGCCCCCCGCAGATTGATCCGGGAAGGTACGACCGACCACTGGCCACCGGAGTCCCGGGTCCACGCCAATTGACGACCCTTGACCGCGAACCAATTGGCGAAATTTGCGAAGTCCACTGCCCCGAACCCCGTGGGCACCGGAGCCGGCTGCCACTGTTGGCCTCCGTTGGTGGTCCGGTACACATACTGGGCACCAACCTGCGGTGGAAAGAATGTCGTCAGCTCAACTCCGTTCGAGGACCCGAAGAAGTCCGGTGGGGTGGTGATGCACATGCAGTCATAGCCGTCTTCGGCCGGCAAGCTGTGCGGCAGAGGCAGCGACTGAGCCGCCCAGCTCAAGCCCCCGTCCGTGGTGCGGAAGAAGTACAGGGAGCGCCCTCCGCTGCACTGCGCACCTATCCATCCGACCCTCGGTGACGCCCATCCGGCTCCGGTCTTGTCGCAGCCCGCGTAGAGACCATCGCTGGGGGGACCCGCAAGACTCACACTTGCCACGACCTGCCAGGTGCGCCCACCACTGGCAGTCGCCAAAAGCGCCATGCCCGACGACCCTGCGGCAACGCCCGCGTCGACGAAGTCGAAGCCCTGGGTGGCGTCGAGGAACCTCAGCTGCGATCCCCCGCCGGAGACACTCGAGACCTTCGTCCAGCTGTCGCCGCCATCCTCGGTGGCGTAGATCGCCTCCGACACTGCGTCGGACCCGTTCGTGGGGGTCATGATCGGGGCCCACGCATCCATCCCACTCAGGAAGGCCGCTCCCTGGATCGGCTGGTCCGTGCCCGCCAACAGCGACGTTCCGGGGGGATTGGCGCCGGGAGGAGTGACGTTGTCCCACGTCCTACCACCATTGCCGGAGTGCCAGAGGGAGTTAGCCCCGGCCACGCTCTGCGTGACAGCCCACCCCTCGTTGACATTCATAAAAGCGACGCGCACCAGAGAAGTGCCTGGGGCGGAAGGACTCGCCGGCGAGGGAGCGGTGAACGGTGACAACGAACGACTCTGAGGTGAGGCACACCCCGCCATCGGAATCGCCAGGAGTAGCGACAAGGCGAGCGAAAAGCCGCACCTGCAGCAGAAACCGCCGTGGATCACGGCCGTTGAACGGGTGGTGCACATTCACGGTTACGAGCAGCGAGCTTTGGCGTCGCCGGGTCCACTGTCTGACACCGCAGTCCCCTAGCGGAAGTCGTGCCCGACAAGAAATGATCCCTGAGGCCCGATATCAAATGTGGTGGCCTCAGGGTCGCTCGCTCACGCTCGAGTTCGACCGTGACCTTTGCGCAAAATGAACCGTTGCACTGATCTGATCGACTCTAAACTCGCACGTCCTCACCCAAGGGAAGTCAGCGTCGCGTCCAAGGCCTCCACAAGCTGGTCGACCTCCTCCTCCTTAATGACCAGCGGAGGTCGGATCTTAAGCACGTTACCCCGGGGGCCGGTCGACCCGATGAGGACACCTCTGCCTCGCATGCCTTCGACCACGTCTGCCGCAGCGAATGGTGCTCTGGTCGTCCGATCCTCCACCAGCTCAACGCCTACCAGGAGCCCGATCTGGCGGAGGTCGCCAATCTTAGAGTGTCGCCCGACCAGCCGCTCCAGCCCCACTCGCAGTCGCTGCGCCATCGCTCCGGCGTGGGCCACCAATTCCTGCCTCTCTATGACGTCGAGGACACTCAGAGCAGCAGCGGCGGCCACCGGGTTGCCTCCGAAGGTGCTAAACCACCTCCCATTCTCGGAGAACCGCTCGACAATATCCCGCCTGGCGACCAAGGCCGCTACCGGATGCCCGTTGCCCATGGGCTTTCCCATCGTCACTAGGTCCGGGACAATACCGTGTACTTGGAATCCCCAGAGACCCGACCCAGACCGCCCAAACCCCATCTGCACCTCGTCCGCGACCACAAGACCTCCTGCCTCCTGCCAGCGGCGGCAGAGCTCCACCAGGTACTCAGGGGGGGGAGCGAGGATCCCCTCGCTGCTCCAGCCAGTGTCAACGAAGAGGGCACCGGGGGCCTGACCGCGGACACCCAGCTCATCGACAGCTCGGTCTATTTCGGCGGCATATCGAAGGGCCCAGCCGACTTGCTCACGCCGATGGGCGCCGTAGTACCCATCTGGGGGCTCAATGCGAACAACATGTTCGAACTTCGCCTCGCCCCGCCATTCCTCCGGGGAGAGAGCGGCCGTGGCGAACGTCGCTCCGTGGTATGCGTCCCGCGTCACAACCGCGCCATCCGACCCGGTATAAGACCGCGCCATCCGCCAGGCCAGATCATTGACCTCACTGCCTGAGTTCGCGAACAGCACCTGGTCCAAGCCACTAGGCATCGACTCGACCAGCCTGTCGGCCAGCTCGAGAGGCAGCTCATGGAGGTATCGGACGTTGGTGTTCAGCAGTCGGGCCTGCCGCGCGATGGCCGCGACTACCTGAGGGTGGCCGTGACCAACCACGGGGACGTTGTTGTAGCAGTCCAAGTAAGGGCGTCCGTCAACATCAAACACGACCGACCCTTCGCCGCGAACCAGCCAGAGGGGACTGCGATAAAAGAGGGGTGAGAGAGCAGGGCCGAAGACGCGCTGGCGAGCTACAGCTAAACTGGCCGTGCTGACACGCCTTGGAGTTCCCGAACCCGAAGCCGCACCCACAGCACGCAGCACCTGCTGGCACCACGGCCGCTCACCCAACCGATCGACCCTCTCGAACATCTCCCAGACACCGGCTTGCCACCGAGACACGTACTCCGCCATACCCGGTGACCGCTCGAGGCGCCAAAGCGAAATGAGCGCCAGCGCAGCCCAGCGCGCACGCAGCAGAACTGGAAGAAGCTCTACCTCCTCGTCCTCCAACGGGGTCACGACCCGGTAGGAGTCGACCAGGGTACCCAGGGCGCGCAGACCGTCCGGGCGCTGCAACAAATGCTCCGCCGGAGCGACCAAGTCACAAATGAGAGGAGCATGTATCAAGTCGCCAAAATCCAGGACTGCACTCACGCGATGCTCATCATCGAAGAGCACGTTCCCAAAGCTAACATCATTGTGAATCAGCTGCGCCCGCAACTGGTCCAACCGCGGCAAGGCCACTCTTTCAAAATCCACTAGGGCCTTCTCGACCACCGCCCGCCGCGCCGAGCTCTCGACGAGGCTCACAAGCGGCGCCAACTCAAGAACGCGCCGTGCGTCCCACGCTAAATCCCGGCCGCCAGCGGGATGGAACAACCCTCTGAGCCCACGCCCCAAAAGGGCACACACTCGCCCCAGATCTCCGACTGCCGTAAGACTCGCCGACTCCGCCGAAAGATGGTGCCCCACGGCAAACCGAAACACCCTGATCACATTGACCGCTCCGGCGTCGCTAGCGACGGCAGCCCACTCAGAACCATCCACGGTGGGCACCTGATCAACAAGCGGCACGGACGGCTCGACACTACGCACCCGACGGACGGCACTCGCCTGCATCTCCAACACAGGAGCATCGTCCTGAGAATTTCCGACCTTCACGACGAAACGATCTCCAGCGCCCGTCCGTAGCAATAGGTTCTGGTCACGATCACCGCCCAATTGCGTCAGATCGCCCTCCAGCCCGAACTGCTCAGAGCACACCTTTCGCACTAAATCACGACCAAGGCGCGGAGCCTCAGGCCCCAACAGGATCAGAAGTGACCCATCCACTGACGAATCACGCCCAAAGCCCGCTGGAGTCGCCCTACTCACAGAACCACTCCCGCACATCCACTAGCGCCCACGCCGGACCGGACACCTCACCGGACCGCATCCTCTCAAGCCTCGCGCGTCATAGCACGGACCGCTAGTGCCGACAAGTGGTCGTGCGCTCCGCCCATGAACGACACATCACTCGGCAACACATACTTTGGCATTTTCGCAACGATCGTGTAATTCGGGTCAACCACGTTGGCGATCCTCGACTTAGCACACTGCGACAGAACCTGCAGTACGTCCAGGCGATCGAAGCGCAAAGTCTCAACGAGCCACTTTATCAATTCAGCGTGAGCAACCCGGTAGGCATCTTCCAGCGGCCGCGCGGAACCGGCCACCATCACAGCCTCGTCGCTCTCTATGCGAGGCCATTCGCAATAGTGACCCTTTATCACCTCGACGACAATCGTCGTCACCATTGCACCCTCGACTGCCGAGCCGCAAGCTTCACCTTCCCCCATCGCGTAATGCCCGTCGCCGAGGCTCAGAAGCGCCCCAGGAACATTCACCCCAAGATACACAGTCGACCCGGCACACACCTCCGGAGTGTCCATATTGCCGCCAAACATGTCTGGAACAATCGAGCTGCGTACCTCGCCTGCCGGCGGTGCCACCCCCACCGTCCCGTGAAACGGGGCGAGCGGAAGACTCACGGTCCACGGACTACGTAGGCCCCTCACCGACACCAAACCGTCCTGCCGATTCACCCGGTACACCCACGTCAGCTCAGGCAACGCGTCGTGTAGCATCGCTGTCGCACTAGTCCCTACGAGCGCCCCGTAAAGGGGTACAGTGCAGCTAACAGCCCAGTCCCGCGCGGGAGCAATGCTGACAAAGTGCACCGCAATGCTGTCCCCAGGCTCAGCGCCTTTCACGAAAAATGGCCCAGTCTGCGGATTCAGATATGGATACTGCACAACCTTGCTCGGCAGATGCGCAGCCGACCTAACGCGTCCGCCAAAGCAGTCCTCCGTAAAAAGCGAAACCGGTACACCGGGCTCGATCTCCCACCGAGCCTTGCAGCCGCCGAAAGTCCAGCAGTAATCTTCCCACTGCGGCACGATTTCGCATGGCCCTTTCCAGCTCCGATCCAGTGAATAAACCTCACACTCGGAGTCTGCTTCCTGACTCACAGGCTACATCCCTCCGTCACTAGAACAGCGGCCGGTCTACTTGACCTGCCACCGCTCGGGATAAATAAACGCAATCGGACTCTGCGGCACCGCGCCGCTGATAGTGTTCGAGATCACCGAAATTTGGTAGTACGGAGTGGGAATCCAAATCACCGGAAGCTGCGTTGCGATGTAGTTCTCATAAGCGAAAAACGTGGACAACGACGGCGAGGTATGCGTCTGCGTAATTAGGGCGTCAGCACCTTGGGAGCTGTACCCGCCTTCGTTTGATCCGGCTCCAGTGCCGAAAATCTCGCCACCGGTCGGGAAGTAGTCCGGATCATAGGTCCAAAAGTCATTAGGGTCGGTCAGCCCCCAAGAACAGCCAACCTGAGTCGATGAATTGCAGGTAAAGTCATTAGCCAGAATCTGGCTGGTCGGCAACTGCGTAAGCGTCGCGTCGATTCCTACGCTGCTAAGCGCGGACTTGTAGGCCTCAAATTCGGTGGCCATTGGGGCGGACCCACTGGCATAGGGAAAGCTGAAAGCGAGTAACATCCCCTGGCGTATACCAGCTCCGCAGTCGCCGCTTCCGCTTCCCGAATGAACGCAGGTCAACGCTCCATTAACTACCGCCCACCCGTGAGCTGACAACAGTGACTTGGCCTTTCCCGGGTTGTAGTTGTAGGGAAAATGCTGTTCGGCGGAACTGAATAGCCCCTCTGACGGTCGCGTCGGAACCGGACCATAAGTCGGATATGCGTTACCGCCCCAGGCTTCTTGGATATAGAGTGGCTGATTGACCAGGTACTGAAGCGCCTGGCGAACGTACAGCTGATCAAACACTGGCGCCATGGTCGGATTGGTGAAGTTAATTGCGATGTAGGAAATTGTGAAACTAGTGAGTGGGGCAATAGCATAACCGTGAGACCGAAAGTAACCTTCCAGCCCGACGTCGTTGGCGGGAAGGTACCCGTAATCGATCGATCCGCCCCGCAGAGCGTCAACCTCAGCTTGCGCGCTCGTATACGGAAACTCCTCCAGGGTCGTGACGCGGTCCGACCCTGCCTGAAGCCCAGAGAATGCTGCGTTTCTCGAAAATACGATGTACCCAGTCGTCGGATTGTAGGTTTTAATCAGCCACGCCCCATCGACCACCTTCCAAAGTGGGTTCGTGGTGAACTCGGCTACCTTCTGCGACTGCGCGTTCAGAAATGAGTACACCGCCTGCGCACCGGACGTCGTCAAGTCGTAGTTGCCAACCGGCCCACTTGCAGAGGTTCTGTCCCACACGCTTTGAGGCAACGGGTAGATCTGGCTCAACTCGTTGTAAAGGATCCACTTTGGATTGTAGCTGTGATTAAACGTGAAGACGATCTTCGTCGCGCTAGGATACTGCTCGGAGACAAGGTTGTCCGGGAACGCTCCTGGCACGTAGTCAGCCCAGATTGACTTTTCCGCTATAAGCAGGTTCATCCAAAACTCAACGTCGCGAGACGTGAGCGGCCTACCGTTCGACCACATTATGTGCTTCAGCGTAATCGTCACTGTCTTGTTATCGTTAGAGAATACAGGCAGGTTTGCAAAGCTGGCCTTTGCGTTGACCAATGGTGCGCTGCCTTGGGAAAACCAATACAACGGAGGGTACATCAACTGCTGAAGATCGTTTGTGTTCGCAAAGTAGTACACGGCGGCTGAGTCGAGCGGAAATGGATAGTTCGGAATCTGGTTAACGGGCAGTGCGAACGAGACAGTGCTCGAAGGTGACTTGGTAGAGGACGGCGTGCTTGCGGACTGCGTGCAGGAGGCAAGCAACAAAACCATGCCCACAGCAGCGGCTACTCCCCTACCCACCCTAAACGCCCGCGCTGTCCGCCTTGGGCCAACAACCACAGGGACTGATGCCGACTTCGTCATAGCCTCCTCACCTCCTCCTAAGCCTCACTTCAAATACGTCACGCAAGCCATCGCCGACCAGGTTAAACGCAACGACAATCACAACTATTGCGAGCCCGGCCGGTAATACCTGCCACCAATAGCCCTCAAATACATAGTTGACTCCGTTGCTAAGCATTTCTCCCCAATTGGTTGCGGGCGGGGGAATGCCCAGCCCGAGAAAGCTGAGCGACGCAAGGGCAATAATCGCATCCGAAACCTGAAACGTTCCGTTCACAATGATCGTCCCCAACGCGTTCGGCAGAATGTGGCGGAAAATTACCCTAATGTGGCCCCCGCCGGCTGTGCGAGCTGCGTCGACATACTCGCGGTGACGTAGCGACAGGGTCTCAGCCCGAATCAACCGTGCCGGCGTAGGCCACGACACGAGACCGATAATGAAGATCAAGAGCGGCACCGATGGCGTGACCATGCTAGCAATGAAGAGCAGAAGGAAAATGATCGGAATCGCTAGCGTAGCATCTACTATCCGCATCATCACGGAGTCAACGAGCCCGCCAACGTACCCGCTCACCGACCCCCAAAGGACCCCGAGCATCAGCGCGAATGCAGCTGCTCCCAGGCCCACCTCTAAAGAAGTCTGCCCACCGGCCATCAGGCGGCCGAGAATGCTATAGCCAACATTGTCCGTCCCCAGGGGGAAACGAACGCTGGGAGGGCGATTCGCGAGCTGCAGTGCGGTGGCAACTTGATTTGTCCGATAGACCAGCGGACCTATCCAGCAGAATAGGACGAGAGCCACCACCACGAGTAGACCAAGCGCTGCACTCTTGTGGGCGCTGGCGACCTCAGCAACGTGCCTGAGGCGTGACTCGCCGACCTCGCTGGTCGGGCTTGTCCGAGCCGGCCCACCGTCTACTGGGGGCTGCCCGCTACCGGCCCACCGCTCAACAGTGTCAATTGCTGTTGGCATTGCTCAGTACCGGACGCGCGGGTCTACGACGGCGTACAGCACGTCTGCGAGCAGTGATCCAACCACAACTGACACCCCAACGACTAAGGTTACGCCGGTGAGGACCGGGAAGTCTTCGGTCTGCGCCGCCTGCCAAAACAAATATCCCATGCCTGGGTAGTTAAAGATCGCCTCCGTAATGAGGGCGCCGCCGATGATGCCTGGAAGCGCAAGTCCGAGCAGTGTAATTATCGGCAGCAACGCGTTGCGGACGGCATGCTTTGCAACTATAGAACTAGGCCTGACTCCTTTCGCCCGGGCGGTCGTTAGATAGTCACAGAGCAACGTATCGATCATAGACGATCTCATATACCGACTAAACAGCGCCACGATACCAAGCGCGAGCGTCAGTACTGGCAACACCATGTTTGGTAACTGGCTCCACAGGGCCTGAGTTCCGCTCGGTCCCGACGGGGGCAAAATGGGCAGAGCCACACTGAATGCGAGAATCAGTATCAGGCCGAGAAAGAATGCAGGAGTCGAGTAAAACACGAAAGCCAAAACGCTCAACACAAAGTCATCTGCGCGGCTCCGGCGAAGTGCTTGGTACACTCCAAGGGGGACTCCGATAATGAGCGCAAGCAACGTGGACATCCCAACCAACGCGATCGTTCGCGGGAGGTTCTCTGCAAGAAGTGCATCGACGCTTTGATTCAATTTATACGAGTAGCCCAGGTTGCCGCGTAGCACTTGAGAGAGCCACACCCCGAATTGAATTGGAAGAGGTTTGTTCAGGCCGAACTCAGCATCGAAAGCGGCGATACGCTCCGGGTCCGCTCTCGGCCCAAGAACAGCTCGTGCCGGACCTCCGGGAAGGACATGCAGGAGAATGAATACGATCACCGTGACGCCCATCGCCACAACCACGGCTTGCAGGGAGCGCCGTATGATGTAGCTAGTCATTCAGTTCATTCACGGTGTCGGCTGGTTGCGAGCGAGTCGACAATTTCCCCAACGGCGGCGACCAATCGATGTACGTCCTCTGCCTGGTTGTAGATAGCGAGACTTGCGCGCACGGCTCCTCCGGTCTGGTCCAGCCCAAGCGCACGGCAGAGCTCAATGGCGAAGTTGTCTCCATGCCACACATTGACCTGCCGACGCGCCAAGGCGCCGGCCAGCTGCTGAGGTGTCAAATCGGCAACCCTGAAAAACGCGGTTGGCGCTCTGAAGCTCGACTGACCGTACAAGGAGACCGAAGGAAGCTCACTGAGCCCTTTCAGCAGGTCTAGAAAAAGCGTCTGTTCCCGCTGCTCAACCGTTCCCATTGCCTGGCGGATCCGCTCGCGGCGGGTTCCAATATCGCCCGATAGTGATGCAAGCTCGTCTACGGCTGCGGCCACTCCAACCAGGTTGGCAAAGGACGGCGTGCCCCACTCATATCGCTCAGGAACAACGTCGCTTTGGGGCAGGAGTTTGTCAGGCTCGAAGCGCTCGAGCAGTCCTGGGTCCGCGATAATAGCCCCCACATGCGGTCCATACCACTTATATGCGCTCGTGGCATAGAAGTCAGCACCCAGTGCTCTAATGTCCGTGACTTGGTGCGCCGTTGCATGGACGCCGTCTACAAACAAGAGGGCCCGATGATTGTGGGCGATGGCTGCGATCTCGGCAACGTTGGGTTTGATACCGGTTAAGTTGCTTGCAGCGGTTACAGCAACCAGTCTGGTCTTCCCATTCACCAGTGCCTGGAACTGTTCTGTGGGCAAGTCACCAGTCGAGGTGTCGATCGTGGCCCATCGCACCACGGCGCCAACCCGGTCCGCAGCCTGGATCCAGGGCCGAATGTTAGCGTCGTGGTCAAGCTGGGTAACGATGACCTCATCTCCGGGCGCCCACTGCTTACTTAGCGCTGATGCCACGCGGTACGTCAGCGTCGTCATATTCGGTCCCAGTACAACGCCAGCAGGCTCTCCAGACACTAGGTCCGCGATTGCTGCCCGGCACTCTTCCACAGCACTGTCGGCGCGGTCGCTGGCGGGAAACACTCCGCCGACATTCGCGAGGCCCCTGCGGGAGGCGTCAGCCATGGCCTCTATAACGGCCTCTGGCATTTGTGTTCCGCCGGCGCCATCGAGGTACGCGTATCCATCTGAGAGGGCCGGGAAGTGCATTGGGCTCAAGCCTGATTCTCCGTGAATGCGTACCTGCAAAGCGGGCGGCGTAGGTACCGGCGAAGGCGCGGTGCCCGAAGAGGCCCGCGCGTTCCCCAATAGTGTCTAGACCTCAAGATCATGTGGCCCCTGACCGTGCCTCGCGCGTGGCCGGATATCCACACCAATCACCCGTCGGTCAGGATTGTATGCAGAAGATGGTTCTCGTGTGGACGCTCTGCAAGTACTCGTTGGCCCCTTCAATCCCGGTGCCTTCGAAGCGGACAGCGACACTAGGGCGTTCCCGGGACGGCTTGGCAATTGCGAGGACTCGCCTGGGCGCCCTCCGATCCCAAGGGAAGTCTGACTCTGAAGGCGGCCAATCCGTCGCGCGCTGGTCCGACGGGCAGCCGTCGGAAGCAGTGACCGGTCCCACATCCAATCTTGATCGATCGCCTCGAGGTCCTGCATCCGAATGCGACTAGCAGCGCCCAGGCGCGAAGCGACGCTGCTTGCCAGGGCCTCGGCAATAGCGAAGCCTCCTATGGGCGAGTCGAAAGGTGGTGGCCCAGAAGTCGCAAACGGCAACACTACGTCGGCAACGTCCAGGGCAGGACACAGGTGCAAGTTGTCTGTGAGTAATACAATTTTAGCTCGGTGCGCTGCTGCCACCCTAAGAAACTCGACGGTTGTGCGCTGGTATCGCCGAAAGTCAAAGGCCACCACCACATCGTTTCGCCCCAGATCCAAGGCGCGGTCCAAGAAGCCGCCGTCATGCCCCGGTCCATATGCGAGCTGTACGTTTGGTCGCAATTGGCGAAGCCGAGAGGTCAGATGGGATGCAAGAACCCAGCTAACCAACCCTCCTAGAACTGTTACTGAGGCCCTCCGGTTTACGAGTAGCTCCGTAGCGCGATCAAACTCGCTCCTGGGAAGCCCGTCGATCGTCTCTTTCATGCTGTGAAGAAGCGAGTTGAGCGGGTCCTCGACCGTTCCTGGAGCCGGGCCAGATGCCATTCCAACGGTGAGCCGACTCGACGGGGAGCCGATGCGAATCTGGACCTCCTCCCTGAGCAGCTGCTGGAAGGTGGGATACCCATCAAACCCCAATTTCGAAATCAAGCGCAGGACTGTTGGATCGCTCACCCCAGCGCGTCGAGAGAGGCGCGCCAACGGCTCCAGGCCAGCAAGTGGATACTCGGCGAGCAGCGCCCTCGCGGCCCTCTGCTCGGATCGTGTCAGCGATGGCAACTGGAGTCGAATTGCTTCCGAAATCGGGGCCGCCTCGCGCATTGCGTAGTGAATCTATCAGGAGGGACCGGGTGCGTCAAGGGCCGTGGCCCGACAGGCACGACCTTCCCAGGGTGGGCCGGACCGACTCGGGGGCAGAGGACCCCCCGATTGAGATGGGGTGCGGCTCGAGGATAGCGCCAATCTCGATTAGAAGTTCGCGGTGCGGAACTTGCGTTGGGAGTAGGTGGCCTCAGGATTGAGGATCGCGGCTGTGGCCCACGGTATCCTGGAACGGAGACGCCAAGGGCCCTGGCGCAACGTCACCAGTCGTGCCAGGGCTCCTGTGTGCGTCCTCGAGTACGTCTGGGACAAAGTGGCCGCCGCAGCTAGGCACTACCAGATTGACCTATAGTTGGCTGCCTCCCTCAAGGAAGGTGAGGCTCGGGACCGGAGCTCCCCCTCTGACCGTACCTCCGGGGCCCGGGGATGCGTGGGGGTCGAGCGCCGCGGCTCCCGCCTAGGGGGTCATCGTGAGAGTGATGTTTCGCTACTGGCCCAGCGCCCTGTCGTGGACCGGGGCTAACGGCGAACTTGAGGCGCTACTTGACGGCCACAAACACGCTTTCCCAGCAGGGACTCTGGTCGCTGACGTGCGTTCGCGGAGGCTCGTGCTCATCTGCCCTGGGTGTGGTGGGGGAAGCCCTGCGACTTCGGGACACGGTGCTGCCGCAGGCGGCACGGAGCAGTAGGAAGTGGGTCCCAGCCTGCCGCTTGCCGACGGTGCCGGGCCGCAGCCCGGCCCTAGTAGATTGCGTTTCCAATCCTCCTGCGGGCGGCGGGGGCGCCCCGCGAGTACAGCCCCAGCCTCGCGACCCTCGCTCCTTGGCCCCCAAGCTAGCACCCCGCCCCGACAGGCGGCCCAACCTCGCCCAAAGGCAGACTTCGATTGAGCTCCTCGATTCCGGCCGCGAGGGGCATCGCAGCTCTCCAAGACCAGGCGCCACCCGCAGGTGGGTAACGCTCTGACGCTCGACCTCGGGCGCGCACGGGGAGCGCTGTCGTGTAGCCGTGTTCCGAGGGTAACTCTGCTGTCGAGTTCACGCCGTACACTTGTGCGACGCCTTGGCAAAGGCCTGCCGTGACACCGGCGGTGTGCTGGCATGCGGGTCGATGCCCAAGTTCTGCCCCTGCCTGCGTTGAGAACCACCGCCGCGGGATTGGTGGTCACCCACAACGAGCGCTACGGCGTGCGGCAAGACTGAGTACGTGGAGGGGGCTCCGATCTGCGATGGCAAAGCTTGCGATCCACGCGTCCGTGTCAGGGACCACGTGCGCGTTGACCCCGACCCGTTTCGGACGGATCTGTCGCCCTATGGAGGCTGTATCACGCTAACAGTGTCAAGCGGTCTTATTTACAGCTATCTACATATCAGATGCTGTTGCTGAGAGCGCCGAGATGATCCAGCTGGCAGGACCAGACTACGGATCTGGGTTTGCGGGGGTTCAAATCCCTCTGGGCGCACCACCCGTGCTGAGCGGGTGCCTCATCCCTGAGAGCGTGTGGCAGAGCAAGATTCTCTGGTCGTCCTCCGCCCCCCGGACGGCGCCATGGTGACCAGAATCAATCAGCTGCCGCCGCCTCGCCGTCTCCTCACTGCGCAACGGGGACAGCATGCTCTAGGCGCCCGAGTTCTCTCAGCGCGACCGACCGAGGCGTTCGTCCCAACCCTGGTAAGGGTCTCCACCAGGGACCCGTCCTCCCGTACGTACAGCGGCTGCCCGGGAGCCGCACCGGCACAGCTCAGAGCCAGCCAGATGGTTCAAACGTCGCCTACTAGCGCTCCAGAGGCTCACCCGGCCCGCAGCGTCTGCGCCGCGACTCGCCATGCGTGGTTGCGCCGGGCGAGATTCTCCCAGGCTGAGGAGGACCTTGGGTCAGGTCGGTTTACCCACCGCCTACCGACGCCCTTGTCGGGTACCGGCCAGCCAGTAGACATACCAGCGATTACCGCCGCGCCGATGGCGGACGCCAGGTTAGCAGGTCCCGAGGAGCGAGATGCTCTGGCGGTGTTCTGATCAGTCGAGGGCCTCGGGGCGAACACGCGGCGCTGGGTGGCGTCGGCCAGCCGCTGGCGGAACCGTGCATCCTCGGAGCCCCATCCCCCGCAGTAGATCGGGGCGGGAGAGCCGCCAGCATCGGAGCTGACGAGATTCACGCATCGGCGCGTCGAAACCATGATTCCTTCTAGGAGTGCCCTCGCCAGGTCGGACCGCTCGCTGCCAAGGGAAAGGTTAGCGAAGAGCCCCATTAGATCCGGATCCCAAAGGTCAGCCTGTTCCCCGAACCCAAAGTGCGCAAGACAAACCACCCCGCTCGCTCCCAAAGGTGAAGTCCAGGCCAGCCTAAGCACCTGCTGCAGCCCCGGCTGCTTCAGCCCCATCATATTCGCCAACCAGGTGAGAGCACTTCCCGTGGAAAGGAGATCCGTCTCCAAGCCCCATCCTGGCTGGCCGGCGAGAGGAGTCACGATCCAGCGGTGGTGAGGGTCCCAATCGGGCGTAGCGCTGATCCCCATGATCACAGTGCTACTGCCTGCAAGATGCGCCACCGCCCCGGGCTGCTTGGCCCCTGCGGCGAGGGCTCCCACGACGGAGTCGGCCCCTCCGACAGCGACCGGGATCCCGGGCCTGAGCCCGAGCTCCTGAGCTGCCGATTCGATGAGGGGAGCGAGGTGGGACGACTGGACCACCTCAGGCAGATCCCACCGGCGCCGCCCTCGAGGGCCGGAACCAGAGCCCATCTCTCGGCAGAGGTCGCTGTCCCAGGCACCGGTGCCGATGTCGTAGACACCGAACCCGGTGGCAGTACTTGGGTCCGTCGCTAGCTGCCCGGTCAACCAATAGAAGACGAGATCCTTGGCCCCGGCAACCCATCTTGTGAGGCGGGCTCGCTCCGGTAGGTTAGAAGTCAACCAGCGGAATTGGGGAAGGAGGTATCTCCCGTCCAGCCACTGACCGGTTCGCCGGTAGAGATCTTGCGATCCGAGCCGAGCCCGGAGCTGCTCCCCTTCCGCCTGGGCCCGCCCATCCTCCCAGGTAATCGCTGGGCCGATCGGTTGGAACGTCTTGTCCAGGGTCACCAGCGTCGGGATCATTCCGGTGAGGCCGATCGCCGTGACCTGACCCCGAAGCGCCGGTGACAACGATGAAGTTGCCCGGACCACTGCTCGCCACCACCCCGCGGGATCTTGCTCCGCCCAACCTGAACGAGGACGCGCTGTCGGGTAAGCGCGCCGTCGAGCAGCCCGCACCGTCCATCCCTCCCCCACAACCACTGCCTTGAGGCCAGACGTCCCGAGGTCAAGTCCTAGCACGACCCCGCGAGAGGTCATCAGCGAGCGCGGGGCCCGGAAAGATCAGGATTGCTGTTATCGCTAGCCAGTGGTGTGGTGAAGAACGTTGCCCTGGTGACGACTCTGGAGACCACAGCCAGCACCAGCCCCAAGAGGGCGAGGCCCACGCCGAAGATCAGCTCCACTCCCGTGAGGGTGTGGTTGGCCAGGGAATAGATAATCACGAAGAGCATGAAAGCCACACCCAGCCCGGGGAGAAAGCCGGCGATCAAGAGGTTGCTCGTGGATGAGGCAATGGTCCGCCGGAAGTACCAGATGGCCGCCGACGCCGTTAGCGCGTAGAAAATGGCCGCATAGAGTCCCAAGGTGCTGATGATGTCGGAAAGCGCGGTGCCAATGGGCCCGATTTCCAGAGACCCCCAGAGGAAGGCGACGTTCAGCAATCCGAGTAGGATTGTGGCATTCCATGGGGTCTCGTATCGGGGATGCGTGCCGGCGAAGAACTTGGGGAAGACGTGGTCGCGGCCCATTGCGAACGAGATTCGTGACGAAGACACGATCGCTGCTTGGAGGGATGCGAGGGTGCCACCGAGGACAGCGATCACCATCAGCTTGCCCCACAATGACCCGGCCAATCGGCTGGCCACGAAGGCGAGAATATTTCCGGCGTGAGCCTGCAACTGGGAGTTCGGCACCACTCCTTGGAAAGCGAACACCGCGAGCGCATAGATGAAGAATAGGAGTACGACACTCGTGATCGCGGCTGCTCCCGCCTTCTTGTCCCGGGTCTCTTCGCCAACGTACGCGGCGGTGTCCCATCCCGAGTAGAGGAAGATCGCGATCAGTATGCCAGCAACTAGACCACTCATCCCTCCGGCCCCAGAGATCGTGAACCAGCTCCCCGTGAGATGAACCGAGCCATGGAGATTGCGCCCATAGATGTTGTAGAGGGCGATGCCGGCAAAGAGCATCAGGAGCGCGTACTCGAAGAATGCCCAGCCCCACTGGAAGCGTGCTGAAAGCTTGATCCCGACCGCAGCGACCACCAGCACCAGAATGTCTAGCAGCGAACCGGTGATTCCCACTGCCACGTTGTTGTTGGGTAGAGAGTTGTTGATTAGGCTAAGGAGGTAGGTGCCCAGCGGGATGGTGAGGCTAGTGGTGCCGACCGTGTAGTACAGGAGCATGATCCAACCCGCGAAAAAGCCGGCATATGGGCTGATTGCCCGGCCCACCCAGGAGTAGGTGGCGCCAGCCTCTGGCTGCCAAGCATTGAGCCGCTGGTAGCCGATGGCGATCCCGAGCATCGGGATCAGGCAGATGAAGATGGGCAATATTCCGGCGTACCCGCTGGCGGCGACGATCGCCGCAAGGCTGACCGCAATGCTCTGGGTGGGTCCGGAACTTGCAAGTGCCATGACCACGACGTCGCGCATAGCGAGTGCGTTCGACCGCAAACCGCGGGACTGCGTGCCGACTTCGGCAGTGGCCATCAGAACCCTCCCGTGGACGCTGGGCCCTCGGTCACCTCACCGAGTGGCCGCACTTCCCAATCCATGATGTCTGTGCTGCGCAAGAGCTGGCGGGTAGCGCGTCCCGCCAGATAGAAGGCGAAGTGCCGGGCGGAGTAGACCTGCTGGTAGGCGTCGAAGGGTGTGCCCCCGCGGTCGCGGGTCACGCCGCGGATGCGGGCCACAAGCGATCCTCCATCGAGGCGCAGGTGACGGCGCTCCCGGCGGTTTGGCTCAGACACCTCGAGGAACGACTCCTCACTGTCATCGTGGAGCCCGTAGCGCTCCTCAAGGAATGCGTAGAGAGAGGCGCCAGCGGCGAGCAGATCGGCATCGATGGCCGGCGCCAGGCGCACCGGTACCAGGGCCTGCTCGTAGATCATCGGTCGACCCCGAATGAGCCGCAGTCGCTCCACTCGCCAGACGGCCTCCACCGGCTGCACCTCCAGAAGACGCGCAATGGTGGCGCTGGGAATGCAGCGCTCGATTGAGAGCACGCGGGTGGAGACTGAGAGCCGCCCGCCGCTGCCGGTCAGGGTACTAAGTAGCCCGCCCGCTCGGGCGGGATCGCTCACTAGCCGGGGAGGGCCAACGAACGTGCCTACCCCCTGGTGCCGTACCACGAGTCCCGCACGCGCGCACTCGTCTACTGCCCTCCGGACGGTGATCAGGCTGACGCCCGCCATCTCGGCGAGCTCGCCATTGCTGGGAAGCAGGCTCCCGGGAGCAAGCGGTCCATCGGCGATCAGCCTTTCGATCAGGTCGATCACCTTCTCATATCGCAGCTGACCGCCACCGCCGCGCTGCCTTGCGCCAACGCCCATCATCCTCCCGCGCCCCTCCGGGCCGCGGCTCATCGAGCGACCGCGCACGCCCGGAAGGCCTCGGAAGCAGCCTCCAAGGTGCGGTCGATGTCCAGGTCGCTGTGGGTAGTGGACAGAAAGAGGTTCTCGTCCTGGCTGGGATGGAATAGGATCCCGCGGCTATACATCTCTTGCCACCAGCGATGGAAGCGCTCGTGGTCAGCCAAGGCGGCGGCCTGGCGGTAGTTGTGGATGGGGGAATCGCTGAACCAAACTTGGAAGACCGGTCCGACACCTTGAACTTGGACTGGGACCCCGGCTTCGCGGGCTGCGGCACGCAAGCCATCCATCAGCTTGCTCCCGCGCGCTCGAAGGGCCTCGTAGGTGCCGGGGATAGACAGTTCGTCCACCGCGGCCTTCACGGCAGCGCAGGCAATCACGTTGGAGTTGTATGTGCCGGAGTGAGAGTACCGACCCTCAGCGATCCAGTCCATGATCGCCCGACTACCTCCTATTGCGGCCACGGGGAAGCCTCCACCCAGCCCCTTGGCCAGGGTCGTCAAGTCGGGAAGCACCCCGAAGTACTCCTGGGCGCCGCCCAGAGCCAGACGGAACCCGGTGATGACCTCATCGAAGATGAGTAGACTCCCGTGCGCTGAGGTGAGCTCGCGGAGATGCTTGAGGTAGCCGTCCTCGGGAAGAATGCACCCGGTGTTGAGCATCAGCGGCTCGGTGAGAATGGCGGCGACGTCTCGGCCTCGCTCCGCCATAACCTGGTCGATGGCCGCCACGTCGTTCCAGCCCCGGACGACGAGCGTGTCAGCGAGTGAACTGGGAATCCCCGGTCCGGCTGGCACTGGCAGGGGTCTCTCGCTGGGGCCGGCCTCCTTCTTGGGCGGGTGGTTGCTCCAGTAAACCGTGTCCATCCAGCCGTGGTACATGCCCTCGAAGCGGACGATCAGAGGACGCCCCGTAACAGCCCGTGCAAGGCGAACCGCTGTCCCCACCGCCTCGCTACCCGAGTTTGCGAAACGAACCAGGTCTATGCCCGGCACCGCCTGCACCACTCGCTCTGCGGCTTCGGCCTCAAGAGCGTAGGGGAGACCGAATACCGTCCCCATCTCACGCAACGCGGTCACCACGGCCTCGGTGACCCGTGGTGGGCGGTGCCCCAAGAGCATAGGGCCTAGGCCCAGGAGGTAATCGATGAAGTCGTTTCCGTCCACGTCAGTCACGTGGCTTCCCTGCCCAGACGCGATGAACGGGGGGTAAGGCTGCCAGCCCGCCCTGGTGCTGCGCGCCGAACTGCCCACCCCTCCGGCTAGGCTCTGCTCGGCCCGCTCCAGCAGTGCTTTCGACCGGACACCCAACCCAACGGCCGGCAGCCCTCTCCGTTCTGTCACCTAGTCGTCCCCCATCAAGCCACTCGGACTGTCGGGGGTGAGCATACTCTATATGCTAAGTATGTGCAACCGACTCGAGAGCCGCTAGGCTACGCTTCGTGAGGCACATGCGCTCGGAAATCCAGGAGCAGCCGAAAGTGGTCGCTGCCCTGACGGGAGGCAGCGGCGAGCACTACCGCGCCCTGGTGCGGGCCCTAAAGTCCGTGCCGCTGCACTTCGTCCTGTACGTGGCCCGAGGAACCAGCGACAACGCGGCGGTATATGGGCAGTATCTCGCCAGCACGTTGGCGGGGCTGCCCAGTGGACTCGCCCTCCCCAGCGCGACAACTCTCTACAGGTCCCGACTCAGCCTTCGCCACTCTCTCGTGGTCGGCATTAGCCAAAGTGGAGAGACGCCGGACGTAGCCGAAGCCGTGGCCGCTGCCCACAGCCAGGGAGCCCGTACGGTCGCGATCACAAACAACCCGACCAGTCCTCTGGCCGAGGCCTCGGACTGGGTCTTGGAGACCAGGGCCGGGGCCGAGCATGCGGTAGCGGCAACCAAGACCTACACGGCCGAACTCGCGGTGCTGGCCCTACTCTGGTCGACATGGGCTGGCGACGGGGCTCTCCTCGGGAGTCTTGCTGACGAGGTGCCAGCTGCGCTTGAGGACAGCCTTGCCACCGAGAGTGCCATGGCGACCCTGGCGGGGCAGTTGGCTCCGGCGCCGCGTTTGCTGCTGGTGGCGAGAGGCTACAACCTAGCCACGGCCCTCGAGACATCTCTGAAGATCCAGGAGACCGCGGCAGTCCCATCCCTAGCCTACTCCGGCGCGGACCTCCTCCACGGGCCAATTGCCATGCTCGACCAAGGCGTCTGGGTGCTTTGCTTCTCTGCCTCGGGCCCGACGGAGGGCAGCATGGCCGAATTGCGACGCACCCTCCTGAGCAGAGGAGCTCGGGTAGTGAACCTTACCAACGTCCCGGTTGAATTATCCGTGCCGCAGGGCCCCGTTAGTGCCGCGGTAACGGCAGGTGGACCTGTGTATACGATCGGGTTGCCACCACTGCCCGAACCTCTCTCCCCAATTGTCAACATCGTTCCTGGGCAACTGCTGGCCTACCACCTGGCGGTCGCAGCCGGCCGCGACCCCGATCACCCTGTCGGCCTCACCAAGGTGACATTCACCCGCTGATCGCGAGTCGGCGGCTCGCAGGGCCAGGGGCAACCGCTCGGCTAATCCGCTGCCTCCAGTTCTGCCAGCCGCTGCAGGTGCCGGGTGCGCCGCTCCTCGAGCTCACGTCGGAGATTTCCCAGCTGGTCCTGTCGCCGCTGGATCTGGGCCAGCTGGCGCTCGGCCACCTCGACCGCCTCACGGAGCACCTTGGCCTGTCCTCCTCGCGAGGTGCTGCGCCGGTAGGCCTGGCGCAGGGCCTCCATGCGGTCCTCGGCGACCAGCGCCTCGCGGATCTCGGAGAGCCCGGACCCCAGCACCTCCTGGAGTTCCCGGATGCGGCGCACCCGGGCCACGGTCACCTCGGTGTAGCGGCGCTCCTGCCCGCCGCTGAGACGGGAGCAGGGGGAGATGAGCCCGATCTCCTCGTAATAGCGGAGGGTGCGGGTTGTCACTCCGGTCATGGCGGCCACCTCCCCGATCCTCAGCTCCTGGCCGGACAGGGATTCAGCTGGTGACGGCACTGGGCACCCTCCCGCGGACCGCCTCGAAAATCATCCGAGCGGCAGCCTCCGGCCCCACCGCAGTGGTGTCGATCCATACGTCGTAGAGGCCAGGATCCGCGGGATCGGCATCGTAGAAGTGGCGCAGGTAGACCTGCCGGGCCCGATCCGTGTGACGCTGATCGCGCCTCGCCGTCGCCAGGTCGATGCCGGTCAGCTCCGCCACCCTCTGGACCCGGCGCTCGGCCGGTCCGTCCAGCCGAACCCGGAGGACGTCGTCCCGATCGGCCAGGATGATCGCCGCCCCCCGGCCAAGTATCACCCCGCCCTGGGCAGCCAGCCGGCGGATCACCGCCTCCGTCTGGCGGCGGAAGCGCTCCGCGTTCCCCTCCCCCTCCGCGTCGTTGGCCGGGCTCGGTGCCACCGGGCCGACCCCGCGCGCCAGCCCCGCGAGCACGTCCCCTACCCCGTTGTGGCCCGAGGCCTCCTCGGAGAGAACCTGGTCGAGCGGGGCGGCCAGCTCCTCGGCGACCTCGACCGGAATCGCCCGGTCGAGGAACGGCAGGGAGAGCAGCTCAGCCACACGGCGGCTGACCTCGTCGCCGCCGGCTCCGTAGCTGGCCGAGATGGTGATGGTCCGTACCGGGCCTGTGGGAGTGGACGCACGAAGCACCGGATGTCCGACCGCCGCCGCCACCTCCAGGCGCTGCTCATCGTGGACGTAGCGCTTTCCGCGCATCCAGGATGCGGCTGCAGCCACCAGCATCATGGCCGCGGAGAAGTAGAAGGTGACCCGCATGCCGGTCATGAAGGGACGGGAGATGAGATCGGGGAAGAAGCTGCGCCCGGTGAGCACCGCCGCGCGCGAGGCGGGCAGGTGGCCTAGGACCGGCCCCAGAAGGCTCGCCATGGGGTTGTAGCCCAGGAAGGCGGCGAACAGGCTCCCCACGGGAGGGAGGTGGGAGATCCGGGCTGCATCCGCCTGCGGCACCCCTTGCTGCAGCAGCCCGTGGTAGAGAGAAGAGGGCAGCGCCGACGCCAGCCCCAGGACCATGAGGGTGAAGAACAGCCCGATCGAAAGCGTCATGCCGGAGTTCTGGAAGGTGGAGCGCATCCCGGAGGCCGCCCCCCGCTGCTCCGCCGGGACCGAATTCATGATGCCCGCCGTGTTGGGCGCCGAGAACATGCCCATGGCGAAGCCATTGACGAAGAGGAGCGCCCCGAAGACGGGATAGGAGAAGTCGGCGGGAAGGAGGGACAGAAGGCCGAAGCTCACCGCCGCCCCCAGCATCCCGCCGGTGGCGAACGGACGGGCACCGTACCGGTCCGAGAGGTAGCCGGAGAAGGGGCCAGCCACCAGGAAACCGGCCGTCAGCGGGAGCATGTAGATGGCCGACCAGAGCGGCGTCTCCACGAAGTTGAAGCCGTGCAGGGGCAGCCAGATCCCCTGCAGCCAGATGATCAGCATGAACATCAGCCCGCCCCTACCGATGGAGGCCAGGAGAGAGGCGAGGTTCCCGGCGGTGAAGGCCCGGATGCGGAAGAGGCCGAGGTTGAACATCGGCTCCTCAGTGCGACGTTCGATCCAAACGAAGAGGCCCAGCACCAGCAGACCGCCGATGATCTCGACCAGCACCTCGGGATTGGTCCACCCCATGCTGCTGCCGCCGTAGGGCTGGATGCCGTAGGTGATGCCCACCAGGACCGAGATCAGCCCCACGGCGAAGGTCACGTTCCCCAGCCAGTCGATCCTGGCCCTCTTCACGACCCCGATCTCCCGAAGCTTGAGGTAGGCCCAGACCGTCCCGAAGAGCCCCAGCGGGACCGAGACCAGGAAGACCAGGTGCCAATCGACACCGGAGAGCAGGCCGCCCAGCACCAGCCCGATGAAGGATCCGGAGATGCCCGCGACCACGTTGATGCCAAGCGCCATGCCCCGCTGGTTGCTGGGGAAGGCGTCCGTAAGGATGGCGGCCGAGTTGGCCATCAGGAGGGCGCCCCCCACCCCCTGGACCACCCTGAGGCCGATGAGCGTCAGGGCGGCGGTGGTGCCCTGGAAGAACACCACGGAGAGCCCGATGGAGGCCACGGTGAAGACCAGGAACCCGAGGTTGTACATGCGGACCCGGCCGAAGATGTCCCCCACCCGCCCCAGGCTGACCACCAGCACCGCGGTGACCACCATGTAGCCCATGAGCATCCATAGGAGGAGGCTGACGTTGGCGGGAGCCAGGGGGTTGACGTGGATCCCGCGGAAGATGGCGGGCAGCGAGATCAGCACGATGGATGAGTTCACCACCGCCATCAGCACCCCTAAGGTGGTGTTGGAGAGGGCGATCCACTTGTAGCGGTCGGGGCGGCCGGCACTCGCCGCCACGCGATTTACGCTCACGTTAAGGTGAGTCTACTACATCTCCCGATCGGTGGCCTTCTGGACGGGCCGGGTGATGTAGCGGTAGACCAGGTAGAGAATCGCCAGGACCACCAGAACCGCGATGACATACTCCAGCGGCTTGATGACCTTGCCGATCTCCGAGAAGTGCTTGCCCAGCTCCATCCCCGCCACGATCAGCCCCAAGTCCCAGACCAAGGCCCCAGCGAGGGTGGCAGGGATGAACAACCGCAGCGGCATCCTGGCGAATCCGGCCGGGAACGAGGTGTAGCTGCGCACCACCGGGAGCACCCGGCCGATGGCCACCGCAGCCACCCCGCGGCGCTCATAGAAGCGCTCGGCCGCCTCGAAGTGGCTCTCTTTGAGCTTGAAGCGCTGGCCGAATCCCACCAGGGCAGCCCGTCCCACGAAGGCGGCCACCCCGTAGGCGATGAGGCCGCCCACCAGCTCCGCCGCCAGGGCGACGACCACCGCCGGCAGCAGCGCCAGAGTCCCGGTGGAGACCAGCACCCCGGCGAAGGGCAGCACCACCTCACTGGAGACGGGGAAGCCACAGCACTGGGCCACGGTGAGGAGGAAGAGCGCCAGGTAACCGGCGACGGTCAGGAAGTGTTCCAGCCCCTGGATCACGGCCGACCATCCCCGCGCGCAGGTCCCTGGTGGGGGAGGTGCATCCCGTCTATTGTGGCCGATCACGGGAGCCGCCTGCATTAGAGGCGATCTCCGGACTGTCGGCCGGGGCCGATAACCTCTTGGCTCAGATGGCTGAGGTGCGGCCCGGCGACGTGGCGGGGACGGAGTCCATTCTGCAGCGCGGCGAGGTGACCAGGATCGCCGAGGTGCTGGCGGGGAGCAACCGGGTCTTTCAGGTGCAGCTGGAGATGGACGGCACGGCGCTCACCGCGATATACAAGCCGGTCCGCGGGGAGCGTCCACTGTGGGACTTCCCGCCCCAGACCCTGTACCGGAGGGAGGCCGCCACCTACCTGGTGGACAGGGCGCTGGGTTGGGGGCTGGTACCTCCCACGGTGGCCCGCCAGGACGGGCCGCTCGGCCCGGGGTCAATGCAGGAGTGGGTGGCAGAGCCGCCCGGGGACGCCGCCCCGGACCCCCTCCGGCTGGAGGAGGAGCTCCGCCGCCTCGCGGCCCTGGACGTGCTGGTCAACAACGGCGACCGCAAAGCGGCGCACCTCCTGCTGGATCCCCAACTGCACCTGCGCGGGATCGACCACGGCGTCACCTTCAGCGCGGAGTTCAAGCTGCGAACCGTCCTCGCCGATCTGGGCGGCGAGGCGGTGCCGGAGGCCACCATGGCCGACCTGGCCTTGCTCCTCGGTGACCGCAGCCGGCTCGGCGCGCTGCAGGCCGGCCTCCTCCGGCTCCTGGATCGCGGGGAGGTGGCGGCCTTTCGGCGGCGGTTTCGGGAGCTCTGCCGGTCCGGCAGGTATCCCCTACTCGATCCCTTCTGGGGACGTCCCTTCGGCCGCTGAGCCGGATGGGAGCAGCTCCCCCAGACACCGGTACTGGGCTGGACGGCGGGGAGCGGTGCGGGATTCGAACAGCCCCACCGAAGCGCAGCGGAACTCGAGGGGCGCCAGACCGACCCTCTCCAGCTCTCGGAGCCGGTCCCGGGAGGTGGGCGAGATCTTTCCACCGACTCGGGCCAGGGTGCAGTGGGGCGTGATCTCCTGCTGACCCGGGGCCAGGAGCCGGCCCAGACGCACCAGTTCGGCCCTGCCCTCCGTGACCCCCACCCAGATGGCCCGGGGTCGCTCCAGGCTGGGAAAGGCGCCGATCCCCTCCAGGCGGACCGGGAACGGCCCAACGTCGACGACCAGTCTCCGCAACTCGGCCACCAGGCCCGAGGGGTCCTGGCAGTCCCGGGGGCCGAGGTAGCGCAGGGTCAGATGGAGCCCCTCGCCCCGCACCACCCGGGACTCGGGCGCGGCGCGGGCGACCTCCCGGAGCCAGCTTAGGGAGGCATCCGTCAGGGGGACGGCGGCAGCCACGAAGAGCACCATCCGGCTCAGGCCAGAAGCTCCTCCAGCGCCGCCACCTGTCGGACCATGAACTCCGGGCTCCAACCGTGGCCGGCCGCGGGCAGCAGCCGGAGACGAACCTGGGCCAGCGGAGCGCAGAAGTCCCGGAGCCGATCCACCCGCAGAAGGTGGTCGTCAGCCGCCGCCAGGACCGCCACCGGGCGCGGCATCCTCCGGAGGAAGAGCCGGAAGTCGAGCCGGGCGCCGTCCCGAAGCCATTCCCGGGCCGCCCGAGGGTTGGCCCGAAGCTGATTGTCGAAATTCACCTGAGCCGAGCGCTTGTCGATCTCCTCGCCACCCTCGACCAGGACGCGCCGGTAGAGATCGGCCAGGGGGCGCCAGCGGCCGACCGCCCCCAGGGCCGCGAACACCCCGGGCACCGCGAGGGCGGCCACCTGCGCCCGGAAGGTCGGCGAGGTGAGCTCAGGGGACAGCAGCGGCGTGTGGAGCAGAAGCGCCCTAACCCGGCGCAGGTCACCGGCGGCCAGCTCCAGCGCCACCGTGGAGCCGAGGCAGAGGCCCCCCGCCTCGAACTCCCCCACCCCGAGATGGTCGAGAAGTGCCCGCACCTCCCGGGCCAGGTCCCGGCTGCGATGGGACCCGGGTAGCGGCGCTGACGCTCCGAAGCCCGGAAGGTCGGGGATGACGAGCGTCCGGATTCGGCTCAGCCTCTCCACCCAGCTCTCGAAGTTCTCCGCCGAGCCGATGAATCCGTGGCAGAGGACCAGGGGAAGGCCGGTCCCGGCGGTCACATAGCGGAGTGGGCCTTGCGGACGCTCCAACAGGTGCTCCTGCCAACCGGCGGCGGCCGCTGCGGGCAGCGGGGGAAGGGGGAGCATGGCGCTCGGCGGCTACTCGTTGGGCCAGGACGGGAGCGGGCAGCGCACCGGCCGGTCCTGGCGGTATCCCAGCGCATACTCCCCGGTCAGCTGGGTCTGCACCTCCCTGGTCCCCTCGTAGATGAGGGTGGCCCGACTGTTGCGCAGGAAGCGGGCCGCGGGGCTCTCCTCGCTGAAGCCGGTCGCCCCCTGGATCTGCAGTGCGTCATCGGCACAGCGGTTGGCCCGCTCGGAGTTGACCCACTTGGCGAGTGCCGACTCCCGCGAGCTGCGCAACCCTCGGTTCTTGGCCCACCCGGCCCGGAGCCAGAGCAGCCGGGCGATGTCGTAGTCGCGAGCCATCTGGGCCACCATCTGCTGGACCAGCTGGAAGCGCCCGATCTCCTGTCCCTGCACCTGCC
Organism: bacterium; assembly: GCA_021816695.1. GTDB lineage: Bacteria > Chloroflexota > Dormibacteria > Aeolococcales > Bog-877 > JAJYXT01. Next base: position 27,361 of record JAKAXE010000024.1, read on the forward strand.
TCTGCCGGGCGTAGGCGACGCTCATGTCCAGGCAGGCCCGGATGGTGCCGGCGGCCCCGCTGGCGACGCAGTAGCGTCCGCTGTCCAGGCAGGACATGGCCACCTTGAAGCCCTCCCCCTCCTCCCCGATGCGATTCTCGGCCGCCACCAGGGCGTCGTCCAGGAAGACGATGGCGGTGTCGCTGGCGCGGAGGCCGTACTTGTTGTGAATGGGCTCGGTGCGCAGTCCGGGCCCGGCCGCGCCCCGCTCCACCGCGAACGCGGTGATCCCCCTGGTCCCCAGCTCGGGGTCCACGGTGGCGAAGATCAGGATCAGGTCGGCCTGATCCCCCATGGAGATCCAGACCTTCTGGCCCCGGAGGCGGTACAGGTCCCCTTCCCGGTACGCCCGAGTGCGCAGCGCCCGGACGTCACTGCCGGCGTCCGGCTCGGTCAGGCCGAAGCAGCCCTGCCAGCGGCCCTCGGCGAGGGGGCGGAGCAGCCGCTGCCGCTGCTCCTCGGTGCCCCACTGGTACACGCCGGTGCTGCACAGACCCGCGTGCACGGAGAGCGCGGTGCGGCAGGAGGCGTCCACGTACTCCAGCTCCTCGCACGCCAGCCCCAGAGCGATCCAGTCCAGGCCGGCCCCGCCGTACCGCTGGGGGATGGACACCCCCGGAAGTCCGATGGAGTTCAGCTTGTGGAAGAGCTCGGGGTCGGGCTCGGCGTCCCGGTCGCGCCGCGCCACCTCCGGCGCCAGCTCCCGGGCGGCGAACTCCCGAAGCGTCTGCTGGAACTGCAGCTGCTCCGGGCTCAGCTCCAGGTCGACCACCGCTCAGCCCTGCCCGGTGTCGATCTGGGCCCGCTGAAGTCGGCCGGAGTAGTCGATGTACACGGTCTTCCACTCGGTGAACTCGTCCAGGGCGGTGGTCCCCGCCTCCCGGTGGCCGTTGCCGGTGCCCTTCACCCCGCCGAAGGGGAGCTGGATCTCGGCTCCGATGGTGGGGGCGTTGACATAGACGATCCCCGACTCCAGCCGGTCCACCGCCCAGAAGGCGCGGGAGAGGTCTCGGGTGTACACCGCCAGTGAGAGCCCGTACCGGGTGCCGTTGGCGATGCGAACGGCGTCCGCCAGGTCCTCGGCGGGAAGCACCGAGACCGTGGGCCCGAAGATCTCCTCCTGGGCGATGCGCATCTCCGGGCGCACGTCGGTGAAGACCGTGGGCAGGTAGAAGTTGCCCAGGCTCAGCTCCCCGTCCTCGGCCACCTGGCCGCCGGTGAGCAGGCGCGCCGACTCCTGCTTGCCGATCTCGGTGTAGGAGTGGATCCGCCGCAGCTGCTTGGAGTTGATGACCGGGCCGACGTCGGTGTCTGGGTCCAGTCCGTCGCCCAGGCGGAGCTTCTCCACCCGATCCAGGAGCCGCTCCTGAAAGTCGCCCAAGACCTCCCGGTCGACGATCAGGCGGGAGGTGGCGGTGCACCGCTGGCCGGCGGTCCCGAACCCACCCCAGAGGGCGCCGTCCACAGCCAGGTCCAGGTCGGCGTCCGCCGCCACCAGCATGGCGTTCTTACCTCCCAGCTCCAGGGAGACGCGCTTGCCCAGCTTGCCGCAGGTGGCGGCGATCTGGTTCCCCACCTCCATGGAGCCGGTGAAGGATATGGCTCGAACCCGGGGATGGGCCACCAGCGCCGCGCCGGCCTCGTCGCCCAGCCCGGTGACCAGGTTCAGCACCCCCGCGGGCAGGCCGGCCTCGACCAGGATTTCAGCCAGGCGGATGGCCACCAGGGGGGTGTCCTCGGCCGGCTTGAACACCACCGCGTTGCCCGCCAAAAGCGCCGGCATCAGCTTCCAGCAGGGGATGGCCATGGGGAAGTTCCAGGGAGTGATGCACCCGACGACACCGATCGGCACCCGCTCGGCGAAGCAGCGCTTGTCGCGGAGCTCGCTGGGGACCACCTCCCCCACCGGCATCCGGCCCTGTCCGGCCATGTACTTGGCCATGTCGATGCCTTCCTGGACGTCACCCAGCGCTTCGGTGAGGACCTTCCCCATCTCCCGGGTCATGAGCCGGCCCAGCTCCTCCTTGCGCTCCTCCAGGAGCCGTCCGGCCCGTGCCAGGATCTCGGCCCTGAGCGGCATCGGGGTGCGCTGCCAGCCGGGCTGGGCCGCCACCGCTGCCGACACGGCGTCCTCGATGTCCAGGGCGGAGCCGCGGGCGAAGTGACCCAGGACCTCGCTCCGGCGGGCCGGATTGAGGGAGTCGAAGGTGTCGCCCCCGCGGGCGGCACGCCACTCCCCGCCGATGAGGTTGCCGTAGGTCCTGGCCTCCAGGGCCGGGGATTGCTCCATCACCTGACCTCCACGCCGGCGATCGCCGACTCCATCAACTCCAGAGCCTCCGCCAGCTCGCCGTCGCCGAGGGTGAGCGGGGGGATCAGCCGGATCACGTTGTCGTCCAGGCCGCAGGAGAGGAGCAGCAGCCCGCGACGCAGGCAGGTGGCCCGGATCTCCTCCACCCTCTCGGCATCTGGGAGGCCGGCCGAGTCCAGGAACTCCAGCCCGATCATCAGCCCCCGGCCGCGCACATCACTCGGGCCCCCGACCCTCTCCTGCCAGCCCCGGGCTGCCGCCTGGATGCGGTCACCGAGCTCAGCGGCCCGGTCGCGCAGGTTCTCCTTCTCGATCACGTCGAGCGTGGCGATGGCCGCCGCGCAGGAGATCGGGTTGCCGCCGAATGTGGTGCCGTGGGCGCCCGCGGGCCAGCGGTCCATGAGCTGGCGGCTGGCCACGATCGCCCCCAGCGGGAGCCCGCTGGCCAGCGCCTTGGCCAGAAGGAGGATGTCCGGGACGACCCCGTCGTGGTCGATGGCCAGCCACTTGCCGGTCCGAGCCACCCCGCTCTGCACCTCGTCGGCGATGAGGAGGATCCCGTGGCGGTCGCAGATGCTCCGCAGGGTGGCCAGGAAGCCCTTGGGGGGCACCACGTACCCGCCCTCGCCCTGGATCGGCTCCACCAGGATGGCGGCCACCTCCTCAGCCGGGATGATGCGCTGGAAGAGCCGCTCCAACTCCTCCCCCGCGGCGATCGGGCAGGGCTCCGAGGCGGCGTGGTGGCACTCCCTGAAG
>JAKAXE010000025.1 GCA_021816695.1 bacterium
CCACCTAACTAGGAAGCGGCGCAAGGGAGTGAGACGAACGTGATCGGATACATGATCCGGAGGGTCGGTCAGGCGATCGTGGTCCTCATCGGGGTCACGATCATCACCTTCATCTTGCTCCACCTGCTCCCCGGGAGCCCGGTGCGGGCCATCCTCGGCACCAGGGCCAGCCCGTCGACCATAAAACAGCTGAACGAGGAGCTGGGCTTCAACAAGCCGCTTTATGTGCAGTACGGGCTCTGGGTCTGGAACCTTGCCCACTTCAACCTGGGCTTCTCGTACAAGCTGAACCAGCCGGTGACCGCGCTGATCGGGCAGCGCCTTCCCAAGACGCTGTTCCTGGTCGGCTCATCCCTGGTGCTGGCGGTGATCATCGCCGTGCCCCTCGGGATCTGGTCGGCGGTGCACCGGAACCGGGCCGACGACTACGTGCTCACCGGGCTCAGCTTCATCTTCTACTCGATGCCCACCTTCCTTCTGGGCATCCTTTTGATAATCCTCTTCAACCAGACGCTGAACTGGCTGCCGTTCGAGGCCCCGCAGAACCAGAGCTACCCGTGGACCGATCTCAACGGGATGGTGATGCCGGTCATGACCTTGACCGCGGTAACGGTCGCACTCTTCAGCCGCTACATGCGCTCTTCGATGCTGGAGCAGATGATCCAGGACTACGTGCGCACCGCCAGGGCCAAGGGAGTCTCCAACCAGGCCATCCTGATGATCCACGTCCTGCGCAACGCGCTGATCCCGGTGATCACCCTGGTCGGTCTCTCGATCGGGGGGATCGTCAGCGGCGCGGTGGTGACCGAGGACGTCTTCAACTACCCGGGAATGGGGCTTCTCTACTACAACGCCGCGGTCAGCGACGACTTCCCCACCCTGCTCGGCTTCGTGGTCGTGGTCGCCCTGGCCACCGTGATCGGCAACCTGATCGCCGACATCCTCTATGCCGTGGCGGATCCGAGGATCCGCTATGTCTAGCCGGCCCGGAACCACACCGCTTGAGTTCTGTGAGGGAAAGGAATGAGTGCCGCTGACCCGACCGCCAACCTGCCCGTAGCTGGGGCGCTGCCGGAGGGCGGTGAGGGCTACCGCTCGGGGTCCATGTGGCGCCTCATCCTGTCGGTCTTCTTCGAGAACCGGCTGGCGATCGTGGGCCTGGGGATCATCCTCTTCATGTTGCTGTTCAGCTTCGTGGGGCCCTTCATCTACCGCACCCAGCAGGTGTTCAACAACCCCAACATCGCTCACCTGGCACCCAGCGCCGCCCACCCGCTGGGGACCGACCAGGTGGGGTACGACAACCTCGGGCGGCTGATGCTCGGAGGGCAGAGCTCCCTCGAGGTGGGTTTCGCGGCCGCCATCATCGCGGTTCTCGTCGGGGTCATCTGGGGAGCGGTCTCCGGCCTGGCGGGGGGGATCATCGACACGGTCATGATGAGGATCGTGGACGCCCTGCTGGCGATCCCGTTCCTGGTGGCCCTCATCCTGCTGGGAGCCATCTTCACCACCTCCACCCTGGAGCTGATCGTGGTAATCGGGCTGGTAGCGTGGCTGGTACCGGCCCGGCTTGTGCGGGGTGAGACCCTCAGCCTGCGCGTGCGTGAGTACGTGCAGGCGGTCAGGGTGATGGGGGGCAGCACCCGAAGAGTTCTGTTCCGCCACATCATCCCCAACACCGTCGGTGTCATCGTGGTCAACGCCACCTTCCAGGTGGCCGACGCGATCATCGCCGTGGCCACCCTGAGCTTCCTGGGAATCGGAGTTCCCCCGCCGGCGACCAACTGGGGTGGCGAACTCAGCAATGGACTCAGCTACATATACGCCGGCTACTGGTGGTTGATCTACCCCGCAGGGCTGGCGATCGTGCTCACCGTGGTGGCCTTCAACTTCGTCGGCGACGCCCTCAGGGACGCCCTGGAGGTTCGACTGCAGCGGCGCTGAGCCCGCTCCAGTTCTGAGCGGGTCCGGGTCGGCGACTGGCTCACCGGCCCGGACCCGCTTCCTATCCGTGTCCGGTGGGCGCCCGGACCAAGTGGGGGGATGGCATGGGCTGGCTGTTCGCGCCCAACGTTCCAAGTCTCCAGGCCCCGGAGCTGCTGGACCGAACTGACCAAGGTCCGTGGCGCCAAGCTCAGCTAGGACCTGGCGAGATTCGCTGAGTTGACGATGCCCCTGCCGGGCACGGACGTTAGGAGGTGGACGGGCTCACTGGGCGGTGGCTGCCGAGGAGCCCGGGAACCAGGAGCAGGAAGAGGAGCGGAATCACGGCGCCCCCGGCTCCGGCGACGATGAGCACCTGACGTGCGCCTATGGCCGCTGCCAGGGGGCCGGTCGCCGCACTGGAGAGCGGCGTGAGGCTGAAGGACACCATCATGTCCAGGCTGGCCACTCGGCCCAGCAGGTGCCCAGGAACCTCCACTCCCATCCGGGAGAACCAGATCACGTTGCCGAGGGCGATGCCGCTGACCGTGATGAAGGAGAGCGGGAGTAGCTCCCAGGCGGCTCCCGCCAACCCCATGGGCACGAGGGCGGCCGTGCCGATCGTCCAGCTAAGAAATATCCAGTTGACGGCCCGGCGGGGAACGCCCCGCCAGCCGACGTACATCGCGGCCAGGATCGCCCCCAAGCCGCCGCAGGCCCCGAACAGCCCCAAGGTCTCGGGCCCGGAGTGCAGCCGGTACTTGATGAGATAGGGGATGAGGACGGTCAGGGGGCCGGTCAGGGCGATGTTGGCGATCCCTGCCGCACAGAGCCCAGCCCAGATCCAGGGAAGTCCCCGGACGAAGCGGAACCCCTCCCGTATCTCCCCCAGGACGGCGAACCGGCCGGTCGCCGGTACAGGCGGCGCCACGGTGGGCACCGGTTGCGAGGAGGACATCGCCGCCAGCGCGGCGGCCGCCACTATGAAGGTCCCGGCGTCGAGGAGAAAGGCAAGGCCGGTGCCGCCCGCGGCGATCAGGACGCCCCCCACGGCCGGGCCAAGTAGGCCCGACGTGAGTGGCTGGACGAACTGCTCCACCGCCATTGCCTGAGGCACGAGGTCGGGCCGGATGAGGCTGGGAACGATCGCCCGGGAGGCGGGGAGGAAGAACGCCTGGCTGATCCCATATACCGCCACCAGCACAACGATCTCCCAGAGCCTCAGCTGGTGAAGGAGGACAAGGGTGCCCAGGCCGGCGATCATGACCCCGCTCACCACATTGCCCAGCAACATCACCAGCCGACGGTCGAGCCGGTCGCTCAGTACGCCACCCAGCAGCAGGAGCAGAACCTGCGGAAGTCCGAAGGCCGCCGAGACCACCCCCAGAGCGGTGGGAGCGTTGGAGAGCCGGTAGACCTCCCAGGCGATGGTCACGAAGTAGATGCCATCGCCGAAGAGGGACACGGTGCCGCCCGACCAGAGCAGGACGAAGTCGCGGACCGAGAGCAGGTCCCTGAGGTTCTGCGGCACCCAACGACGCAATCGGGTCTTCCTCCAAGTGATGGCTTGCGAGCGGAGGACGGCTGCGCTCGGGAAAGCAGCGGCGGGTGGAACCCCGGGCCATCTGTTGCCGCGGGCAAGCGCTGTGAGTCGCCCTTGCCACGCTGCCTGGCTCAAGGCTTCTCGCAGGGGGAAGGCAAATTTTAGCGGCATCCCCAGGAGGGGGAACCCGCACCGACCGCGGCTGCGATCGGCGGCCCCCACCAGTGGGGCTATTTGCCCTTCCAAGAACCCGCTGGGAAGCCGGAACCGCTGGAGCCGCCGGTGTCCGGAGCTGCCGTAGAGCCCGCCGAGGTGGTTGCAGGCCTGCAGATCCTCCAGGGGGATGCAACGTGCTCGACGCTGGGGGCCAGCTGTTCGGAGCGGGCAGCGAGGAGCTCCTGCGCTGCCGTCCGGGACACGCCGCGTCGCCGTGCCCGGATGCTCCTCGCAGGTTGAGCTTCACCGCCCCTCCCGCCGGACGCCCGGATCCAGCCCGGGCGCCAGCGTCCGTGGTGGGCGGCCGCCTGCACGGCGACGCCAATTCTGGCGGTGCGGCGGCACGCTGTCACAGACGGGCTGCCTATCTTGTCTCTAGGTGATATGGGCCGTGGGCTAGAGTGAAGGGGAGCTGGCAACGTGACGTCCGAAGATGACGATCTGGGCCGGATGCGCGGCGTGTCCTTCGCCATCGCCTACCGGATGCTTGGCAGCGTCGCCGAAGCCGTGGTCCAGGAGTCGCTACTGCGGGTCCACCAGGCCCGGGAGGGCGGTGAGCATATAGCCGCGTTGAACGCCTACGTGGCGACGGTGACGACCCGGCTAGCGATCAACGAGCTGGGCTCGGCGCGGAGGCGCCGAGAACATTACGTCGGCGAGTAGCTGCCGGAACCGATCCTCACGGATGTCGGCAGCGATCCCACAAAGCAAGCCGAGTTGTCCGACTCGCTGTCGCTGGCGCTGCTCGTGGTGCTCGAGAGCCTCTCAGCCGAGCAGCGAGCGGCTTGGCTGTTGCACGACGTGTTCGGCTACGCATACGCGGAGATCGCGCCCATCATCGAGAAGAGCGAGGGCAACGTGCGCCAGCTCGCCAGCCGCGCCCGGCGCCACGTCGAGCAGCGCCGCTCCCGGTTCAAGACCACGCCGGAGCGACAGAAGGAGCTGACCGAGAGGTTCCTCGCTGCGACTCGCGACGGTGATCTGGCGGGGCTCGAGACGCTCTTGGCCAGCGATGTCGTCCTCACCGGCGATGGTGGCGGGAGGGTGCCCGCAGTGGCGCGCTCGGTGCACGGGCGCCGCCACGTGGCCCGGATAATGCTCGGCTGGACGCGGGTCCTCGCCCGGCGTCCCTCGGTCACGCTGCGCCAGGTCGAGGTGAACGGCGGCCCTGACGCGGTGGTGCTCGACGATCAGCAGCGGCTCGTCAGTGTCTGGTCGCTGGAGACGACCGGCAGTCAGATCCGCGCGGTCAGGTCGATCGTGAACCCCGACAAGCTCGTCCACCTCGGTCCGGTGGCCGACTTCGCCGCCGTGGTCCGGCCGGACTGACGTTCCACACCGGCAGGCGTCGACAGATTACCCACAACCAGCAGCTGAGGAGGAACACCATGAAGCAGGCACGCACCCAAAACCCAGCGCTCATCGTCCCCGGTGCGCTCGAGGCACTCCGAGGGCTCTCCCAGTCGGCCAGGGGCGCCGGGATCCCCGATGCGACACTGGCCATGGTCACCTTGCGGGCCAGCCAGGTCAACGGCTGCAGCGTGTGCGTGGACATCCACTCCCGGGAGCTCGCGTTGCTCAAGGAGGGAGACGAACGCATCCACCTCGTCGCCGCCTGGTTGGATGCGCCGTACTTCACCGACGCGGAGCGCGCCGCCTTGGCGCTAGCCGAAGCCACCTCCCGGCTGGCCGACCGGGCTGACCCGGTGCCTGACGCAGTTTGGGACGAGGCCGCCCGCCACTACCACGAGCGGCAGCTTGCCGCTCTCGTCGTCGCCATCGCCGCTATCAACGCCTTCAACCGGGTGAACGTCGCCACCCGCCAGCCCACTGGGGACCACATAGCCAGCGTCGTCGGGGCCGGGCGGGCGGGCGCGCCCGGCTGAGTACAGACTGGGGACGCAGCGGTCCTTGGGGCAATCGCGGCCAGCGTGGTGCGGGACCGCCTTTCGGCCCCACCTCCGTTCAGCTCGTCGCCGTCACCTACTGCCGTGGCGGGCGAACGATGAGGATCCGGACTGGTCCTACTGGTTCACGGGGGGATTTTCGGCCGGATCAGGCGGCGGTGGGCTGCCGGAGAGGGAAGTGGCAGGCGGCGAGGTGCCGGTCCCCGAAGGGGCGCAGTGGCGGCTCCTCCTCGGCGCAGATCTCCTGGGCCCGGGGGCAGCGAGTGCGGAAACGGCATCCGGACGGCGGATTGAGGGCCGACGGCAACTCCCCGGTGATCGGCTGGATCTGCTTGGAGCGCTCTCTCTTGGGATCCGGCTCGGGGATGGCGTTGATCAACCCCAGGGTGTAGGGGTGGACCGGCCTCTCGTAGATCTCCTCGCTGGGCGAGATCTCCACCAGCTTGCCGAGGTACATGACCCCGATCCGGTCCGAGAGGTACTTGACCACCGAAAGGTCGTGGGAGATCACCAGGTAGGTGAGCCCGTGCGTCTCCTGCAGGCCGTTCATCAGGTTCAGGATCTGCGAGCGGATGGAGACGTCCAGGGCCGAGACCGGCTCGTCCGCCACGATCAGCTTGGGGTTGAGGGCCAGGGCCCGGGCGAGGCCAATGCGCTGGCGCTGGCCGCCGGAGAACTCGTGGGGGTAGAGCTCCACGGACTTCGGGCTGAGCCCCACCTCCTGGAGCAGCTGCCGCACCCGGGAGTCCTGCTCCTCCCGGTTGCCGATCTTCTGGATGGTGAGGGGCTCGCGGATGATCCCCCCGACCCGCATCCGGGGATCCAGGGAGGCGTAGGGGTCCTGGAACATCAGCTGCATGTCCCGGCGCATCCGCCGGAAATCGGCTCCCCTGAGCCGGGAGATCTCCTGGTCCTCGAACCAGATCTCCCCCGCAGTGAGCTTCTCCAGGCCGACGATCAGCCGGCCGATGGTGGTCTTGCCACAGCCTGACTCCCCCACCAGGCCAAAGGTCTCCCCCTGTTCGATGGTGAAGGAGACGTCGGAGACCGCCTTCACGCTCCCGATCCGCCGTTGCAGCACGGCTCCCGCCGTGACCGGGAACTCCTTCACCACATGGCGGAGCTCCAGGAACGCGGGGCGGCGCTGCTCGGTCTCGGCGGCGGGGGCGGGGCTGGTGGCGGTCATGCGCTCAGATCCTCAAAGTTGGGACACGGACCGGGCAGCGCCCATCCTCACTGGGCCACCGCCGGCTGGGGCCGGGCGCCCGCTCTGCCGACCGGGTTGAAGCAGGCGTACAGGTGCTCCGGGGTCTCCCCGGTGAGCTCCGGCTCCTCCTCGCGGCACCTCGCGGTGGCGTACCGGCAGCGGGGCTGGAAGCGGCACCAGGTGGGCGGGTGGGAGAGGTCCGGGGGCAACCCGGGAATGCTGTAGAGACGGGTGTCGGAACGCTGGTCCAGCCGGGGGATAGAAGCCAGCAGCGCCTCGGTGTAGGGGTGATGCATGGACTCGAACAGATCCACCGTGGGCGCCGCCTCGACGATCTTGCCGGCGTACATCACGTTGACCCGGTCGGCCCGCCCGGCGATCACCCCCATGTCGTGGGTGATCAGCAGGACCGCCATCTTGAGGCGCTGCTTGAGGCTGTAGAGAAGCTCCAGGATCTGTAGCTGGATGGTGACGTCCAGGGCGGTGGTCGGCTCGTCGGCGATCAGCAGCTTCGGGTCACAGGAAAGCGCCATGGCGATCATGACCCGCTGGCGCAGCCCTCCGGAGAGCTGGTGCGGGTAATCCTTGAGCCGCTCCTTGGGGTTGGGCATTCCCACCAGGCTCAGGACCTCGGCGGCGCGGTCAAGAGCCTCCTGCTGCTTCACCTCGCGGTGGATGCGGACCATCTCCGCGATCTGCTTGCCGATGGTCATTGTCGGATTGAGCGAGGTCATGGGGTCCTGGAAGATGACCGCCACGTCGTTGCCCCGCACCTTGCGGAGTTCTCGCTCCGGCATCGTGGCCAGCTCCTTGCCGTCCAGGACGATGCTGCCCCCGGCGATGTAGCCGCCCGGGGGCAGGAGCCGCATGATCGACATCCCGGTCATGGTCTTGCCACACCCGGACTCGCCCACCAAGCCCAGGGTCTCGCCTTCCTCGATGTAGAGGCTGACCCCGTCCACAGCCCGAACCTCGCCCTTGCGCTGGCGGATGTAGGTCTTTAGGTCGTGGATCTCGAGAAGCGCTGACACGGCTTCACACCTGAGTTTGTTGGAGGTGGCCAGGCCACCGGATCGCCCGGAGTATACCGACACCGATCGCCCGGCGGGCAAGCTGGTTCCGCAATTCCGACCCCGCGTTGGGTATTCTGAGAACGTGCCAGCTTCGAGCGACCGTACCAGGTGGCCTCACTGGATCACGCGCCGGCTCCTTCCTGCCCTGGTCAGCGTGGCCATCCTCGTGCTCGTGGTGCTGTACGTTCGGCCTCAGGAGTTGGGGACGGCGCTCTCCCGCTTCCACCTGGCGTACCTGCCGCTGATCCTCTTCCTGGCCATGGGCTACTACGTACTCAAGGGCTGGCAGTGGCACCTCTTCCTCAAGCCGCTCAAGCTGGACCACGGCGCGCTGGAGACCGTGCTGATCTACCTCGCCGGTCAACCCACCTCGATCCTTCCCCTCGGGGAGCTGAGCCGGGCCTTCATCCTCCGTCGGCACGCCAAGGTGAACCTGGGCGAGGCCTCGGCCACCGTGGTGGTCCAGGAGCTGCTCTATCCGGTCGGCCTGATCGCCGCCGCCATCCCCGGCGCCTCCCAGGTTCCGGGGGCCCAGGAGGCGGTGGTGACGGCGCTGGTGGGCATTCTCGCCATCTCGGTGATCCTGCTCTGGCCTCGGGCCTTCGCAGTGGCGATGAGGGTGGCCGAGCACCTGCCGCTGGTCTCCCGCTACGCCCCGGACATCCGCGCCCTGCAGAGGGACGTGAGCTTCATCGCCAGCCGACCGGCCACCCTGGCGCCGGCTCTCCTGGGTCCGGTGGCCGCGGTGGTGGCCATCGCCGTCTTCTACCTCACCATGCGCAGCGTGGGGGTGGACCTCGGCCTCTACCAGGCGGCCTTCGTCTACGCCGTCGCCCACCTGGCCGGGGGTATCAGCCTTCTGCCCGGGGGCATCGGCGCCTACGAGGGCACCATGACCTTCCTGCTGATCGCCTTCGGTGTGGCGGGGGCGGCGGCGGCGGCGATCGCCATCCTCAACCGGGCCTTCGACCGCGGCCTGGTCACACTGGTGGGGGCCGTCGTGTACCTCTTGATCCGCCGGCCACTCGACCTGGTCGAGATCTCGTTCGCCCCCGACTGAGGGCCGTCCCGGAGACGGCCAGGAGGAGTTTGTGAAAGCGATCGTCACCACCCCGGGCGTGAAGGGCAGTGTTCATCTCGGGGAGATCGATAACCCCTCCGGATGGCAGGACGTGCAGGCGGCCGATGGGCGTCCCGCAGACGGGGCGCTGGTCCAGGTGGTCGAGGTGGGAGTGTGCGGCACCGACCAGGAGATCGCCAACGAGGGGTACGGAGCCGCGCCAGAGGGGCGTGACCAGCTGGTCATGGGGCATGAGAACCTCGGTCGGGTGGTGTCCGCCCCGCAGGGGTCCGCGCTCAAGGAGGGGGAGCTGGTGGTGGCGACGGTGCGCCGACCCTGCCCGGAACGCTGCCTTCCCTGCGCCTCGGGGCAGAGTGACAACTGCCTCACCGGCCACTACACCGAGCGGGGGATCAAGGGGCGCGACGGATACATGGCCGCGCAATATGTCGAGCACCCCGACTACCTCGTGCCCCTGCCCGCCACCCTAAGCCGCATCGGGGTCCTAATGGAGCCCAGCTCTATCGTCGAGAAGGGCCTGATCCAGGCCTTCTCCATCCAGCGGACCCGGATGCCCTGGGAACCGCGCCAGGCGCTGGTCTGCGGCGCGGGCGCCATCGGCCTTCTAGCCGCCGTCTTCCTCAGGCTGCGGGATCTGGAGGTGGCGATCGTGGCCAAGGCGGACGCGCAGTCGACCTCCGCCCGGGTGGCCGGGGCCATCGGCGCCAAGCTCCTGGACGCCGACCAGCACCCGGTCGCCGGCATCGCCTCCGAGCTGGGCAACCTGGACCTGGTGTTCGAGGCCACGGGTGTCTCGGCGGTGGCCATGGCCGCCATCTCCGCCACCGGCCACGACGGCGTCTGCTGTCTCAGCTCGGTGACCGCGGGTAGTAGGACTGTGAGCGTGGACACCGACGCCCTCAACCTGGACATGGTCCTGGGCAACAAGCTGGTTTTCGGCACCGTGAACGCCAACCGCAGGCACTTCGAGGCCGCGGCCCGAATGCTGGGGGCGGCCAGCCGGCGCTGGCCGGGGGTCCTGGATCAGATCGTGACCCGCAGGGTCCCCGCCGAGAGCTTCCAGGACGCCTTCCAGCGGCAACCGGACGACATCAAGACCACCATCACCTTCGCCTGAGGTCCAGCCCGGGGCCCTCTGGGATCAGGTTCCCGCCCCGGCCACCTGCTGCCTGAGCCCGGAAGTAGCTGTCAGCACCGGTCGGCCGAACGCCCGGGACGCCTCCTGGGTGACCTCGGATGTCGGTATGGTCGGCCACCTGTGGGTGATCAGCAGCGCCCTGGCGCCCGCCTCCTGCGCCATGGCGCCGGCCTGGCGGCCGCTCAGGTGCTGGGCCCGTCCCTCCTGGGAGGAGGTCCAGGTCGCCTCGCAGACGGCCAGGTCCAGCCCCTCGCCCAGCTCCCCGATCGACCACCCGGGTCCGGTGTCGGCGGAGTACCCGAGGCGGACCCCGGCGGCCTCCACCAGAACCGCCAGTGTCTCCGGTCCATGGTCGGTGCGGGAGAACCCGAGGCGCATCCCCGCCACCTCCAGCTGGTCCCGGTCGGCGACATCCACCCACTGGAGCTCCTCCCACTCCCGGAAATACATGAGGTCGCGGATGCCCCTGGGTGCCAGGACCGGAATCCTCCGCGGCCGCTCTGCGAAGTGGAGCGCGACCGCCAGCCCCTCCAGATCCTGGCGGTGGTCGGGGTGCTCGTGGCTGATCACCACGCCGTCCAGGTCGTCCAGCGCCACCTCTTGCTGGAGGCGGGCGAGGCAGCCCGGTCCCAGGTCCAGGAGGAGACTCCGGCCCCCAGCCTGGACCAGGTAGCCACTTCCGGCGCCACCGGGGCCCGGATAGCCCCCGTCACAGCCCAGTACGGTGAGCGAGAGCGTCATGGCCGCCGGGGTTCCCGGGGTTCTCTGGCCCTGAGGTGGCAGGTGTCGTTGAAGGAGCGGACCCTCCAGCTCTCCTGGGACTCCAGGACCAGCTCGGAGATCGAGCCGTGGTCCGAGGAGGCGAAGGCGAAGGAGCTGGCGCGGGCAGCCAGGGCCAGGGCGGCGGCGATCACCCCGTCGTGGGTGAAGACCGCGACCACCTGGCCCGGGAACCTCGCCTTCGCCTCCAGGATGGCCCCGGCGACGCGCCCGTGCAGCTCCTCGTTGGTCTCCGCCCCGGGAATTGCGTCCCACCGCCCCGTCTGCAGAACCCGGGCCCACGCCGGATGGTTCTCCCGGAGCCGCTGGTGTACGGCGCCGCCCTCCCACTCCCCGAGCCACACCTCGCGAAGCCCCTCGATCACGACGGGTCGAAGCTGCAGGAGCTGGGCCAGTGGCTCCGCGGTCTCCCGGGCCCGGCGGGCGGGGCTGGTGCAGATGCCGCTGACCCCCGCCTCCGACAGCCGGGTCGCCAGCCGCTCGGCCTGCCGCCGCCCCCCGGGGGCGAGTGGGGGGTCACCCTGGCCCGCGGGGCCCTCATGGGGACGGTAGGCGGCCTGCAGGCCATGGCGTACCAGCAGCGCCCGGGTGGAGCCTCCGGGCGGCCGGTATCGCGTGGGTCGGAACTCCGCGCTCGGAGCGTTGGCGCCTGGGGGTGGCTGGGTGAGCGGGGCCACGACTACCGCGGCGGCTCGTAGCGGCCGTCGATGGCGGTCCAGCCACCGTCCACGGTCAGCACCGAACCGGTCACGTAGGTGGAGGCGTCACCGGCCAGGTAGAGGACCGCGCCCGCCAGCTCCGGCGGCCCGGCCCACCGACCGAGGGCGGTCTTCTCGGCGTAGGCCCGGTCCCACTCCGGGACCGCCTGAATCTGGGCCGTGAGCGGGGTCCGGACCACCCCGGGGGCGATCGCGTTCACCCTCACCCCGCTCGGGCCGAGCTCGGCCGCCGCCGTGCGGAGCAGCTGCACCAGGCCGGCCTTGGTGGCGGCGTAGACCCCCTGGCCAGGCTCCACCGTCACCCAGCGGATGGAGGTGAAGCCGATGATGCTCCCGCGCCCGCGCTCGGCCATCACCGAGCCGAAGGCCTGGACCAGGTGGAAGGCGCTGCGCAGGTTGAGGTCCACCACCCGCCGGAACTCCGCCTCGGTGTAGTCGAGGAGCCGCTTGCGCACGTTGGTGCCCACCGTGAAGACCAGGACCTCCACGTCAGGGTTGGCCGCGGCTGCGCGGCGTACCGCCTCCCCGTCGAGGGCATCGAGCTCGATCCAGGCGGCGCCGGCGAGGCCGGCCGTCTCCGCCGCCGTGGCCGGATCGATGTCGGCGCACACCACCTTGGCTCCCTGGGCGGAAAGGGCCATGGCGGCCTCCCGGCCCAGGCCGCCGCCGGCTCCCACCACCATCGCCGTCCTGCCGTCCAGGCGGAAGAGGTCGGAGTAGCGCTCCCGACCGATGCCGGTCAACTTGCGGCCTCCGGCCAGCCGGGCCGGATGATGGCCATCCGGGTCACGGTCAGCTCCTCCACCGCGAATCGCGGGCCCTCCCGCCCGATGCCGGAGTCTTTCACCCCTCCGTAGGGCATGTTGTCGGCGCGGAACCCGGGCACATCGTTGATCACCACCCCGCCCACCTTCAACCGGCTCAGCGCCTCCATGGCGGTCGCCAGCGAGGAGGTGAAGACGCTGGCGTGCAGGCCGTAACGGGAGCGGTTCACCTCTTCCAGCGCCTCCCGGTCGCCCACCACCGTCCGGATGCAGACCACCGGGCCGAACACCTCCTCGTCCCAGAGCGGGATCCCGGACGGGACATCCGCCACGGCGGTGGGGGCCACGATCCCCCCTGAGACCTCTCCGCCGGCCAGCAGGCGGGCACCTCCGGAGATGGCCTCACGGACCCAGGCCGCGACCCGAAGGGCCGCCGGCTCGTCGATGAGCGCCGAGACGCGGGTGGACTCCTGGCGGGGGTCACCCACCACCACCTTGGCCAGCCGAGCCGAGAGCAGCTCCAGGAAGTGGTCTCTCACCGCCTCCACCAGCAAGACCCTCTGGACCGAGATGCAGGCCTGCCCGGAGGCGTAGTAGCCGCCCCGGATCACGGAGTCCGCGGCCCGCTCCAGGTCGGCATCCGCGCAGACCACCAGGGCTGAGTTCGACCCCAGCTCCAGGACCACCTTGGTGGGGGCGGCATCCCGGGCGATCTGGTGCCCGACCCGGGCCGACCCGGTGAAGGAGACCGCGCCGACCCGGCGATCGGTGGTCAGGGTGCGGCCCACTTCGGAGTCCCCCGTGACCAGCTGCACCGCCTCCTCCGGCGCCCCCGCGCGCCGAAGCGCGGTCCGGAACAGGTGGACCAGCCAGAGGGTGGCCAGCGGGGTCTGCGGTGCAGGTTTGACCACCACCGGGCAGCCGGCCGCCACTGCCGGGGCGATCTTGTGGCTGGCGAGGAGCAGCGGGTAGTTGAAACCGGCGATCCCGATCACCACCCCGATGGGCTTGCGGATCCAGAACCCCAGGAGCCCCTCGCCCTGGGAACTCAGGTCCAGCGGGACCGTCTCCCCGTGCAGCCTTCCCGCCTCCTCCGCCGCGACCTCCAGGGTGACCAGCGAGCGCTCTACCTCGGTGCGGCAGTCGACGAGCGGCTTGCCGGACTCGAGCACCAAAAGGCTCTCGAAGTCATGGCGCCGGGCCGCCAGCTCCGAGTGCACCTCCCGCAGTACGGCCCGGCGCAGGTGGCTGGGCAGCTCCTCCACTGCAGGAGCCACCCCCAGGGCGAACTCCAGCGCCTGCGCCGCCATCTGGGCCGAGCCCCAGGGAGCGAGGGCCACCTCGCTCCGGTCGTAGGGGAAGAGGACAGGCCGCAGCTCGGGGGCGGGGAGCCAGTCCGGCCCCACGGGTAGCCCCTCCGGGTACGGGGGCTGGAACATGCTCATCTGGTTCTGTCCTCCAGTTCAGCCTTCTCCGCCGGTCCGGGAGAGGTGGAGATCTCGGTAGGAGCGCCAACTTCCCGCCGCCGTGACGGTGGAGGTGGCGGCCAGCATGGCCCGGCCGACCGCCCGGGAGAGGCAGTCGGCGGCGGCGGCCAGCAGGTCGTTGAGGTCGGCAGGAGATGTCGCCTGCGCGGAGTCGGCGGTGGAGAGGCCGAAGACGGTGTCTCCGTCGAACATGGTGTGGCAGGGACGGATGGCGCGTGCCATCCCATCCTGGCCGGCCTCGGCCAGCTTGCGGCACTGGGCCTTGGTGAGGGGGGCGTCGGTGGCCACCACCCCGACCGTGGTGTTGAGCCCGGGAGTTGGCTCCGGGGTCACGGCGGGATGAGCCGGGTGGGCACCGTGCAGCGCCCGGCTGAGCCCGGGATCCCCGGTCGCCGCCCACAGCCGCCCGGTGCTCGGGTCCACGGTCGAACCCATCGCATTGACCACCACCAGGGCGCCCACCGTGGGCCCGTCGCTGAGGTGGCTGCTGGCAGTGCCCACCCCTCCCTTGAGGCCACCGGCCACCGCCCCGGTGCCGGCACCCACGCACCCCTGAGCGCCTCCGTCATCTCCGTCCCGCGCCCTGAAGTAGGCTTCGAGTCCGAGCTCGGGGCCCGGGTGGTTGTGGAACTCGCCGCCGCGCCCCAGGTCGAAGATGATCGCCGCCGGGACGATGGGGACCACCTGCTCCGGACCCACCGGCAAGCCGAGGCCGTCGTCGGCCAGGCCACGCATGACTCCGTCGACGCTGGCGAGGCCGTAGGCGCTCCCCCCGCTCAGGACCACCGCCTGGACCCGTTCCACCAGGTTGCGGGGGTCCAGGAGGTCGGTCTCCCTGGTACCCGGCCCGCCGCCCCGCACGTCGACCCCGGCAACCGCCCCGGGGACCCCCGCCAGGATCACCGTGGTTCCGGTGAGCCAGCCGTCGCCCACCCTTTGAGCATGCCCCACCAGAAGCCCGCGGACGTCTGGGAGTGAGTCGGTGGGGCCAGGGCTCCAGGCGCCGCTCATGCGGCCGGCCCCGAGAGGAAGATCTGGGCGGCACGGGCGTAGGTGTCGGCGTACCTCGGGATCTCCTCCACCTCGACGAACTCATCCGCCTGGTGGGCGATCCACTTGCCCCCGGGTCCATAGACCACGGTCGGGATGCCGGTGTCGCGGGTGATGATGGTGCCGTCGGTGGTGCCGGGCACACCCCCGAGCGGGGCGGAATGACCCCAGAGCTCAGAGTGGGCCCGTCCCAGGGCCAGTAGCAGCGGCTCCTCGGCGCCGATCTCCACGGGGGGCCGGTCATCGATCACGGTGAGCTCGATCGCCACCTCGTGGGTCCGGCCCAGCCGAGCGCAGCGGGAGCGGAGGTCCTCCAGCAGCCGGGCGTGGTCGACGCCCGGGATGGTGCGGACGTCCACGGCCAGCGTGGCCCGCGCCGGGCTGACGTTCATCTGGTCCAGGGACCCGGCGACCACCACGGTGGGGGTGAGGTAGGCCATGCCCAGTGTGGGGTGGGCCCCCGGATCCCTCTGGAGGGCGGCCTGCACCTCGGCCAGCTCCTGGATCAATGAGCTGGCCACCGGGATGGGGCTCCGCCCCAGCTCCGGCATGGCGCCGTGGGCCATCCGGCCCGCCAGGTCGAAGCGCAGCCTGAGCGCTCCCTTGGAGCTGGGACAGATCTCGCCTCCCTCCGGCTCGCAGATGATGACCCCCGAGACGCCTTCCAGGTGGCCATCGGCGACCGCCCTCTTGGCCCCCAGCATCATCCCCTCCTCATCGCACAGGGCCAGGAGCCGAAGTCGCCCGGGGAACGATCCGCTCCGCTGCAGAGCCCGGGCGCCGTGGAGCATGGCCGCGACCCCCGCCTTCATGTCGGCCGCTCCCCGGCCGTACAGGCGGCCGTCCCGTATCTCCGCCCCGAACGGATCCACCGTCCATGCCGTGCGGTCGCCCTCTGTCACTACGTCCAGATGGCCCTCCAGCGCCAGAGTCGGCCCCGGACCACCGCCGCCGTCCACGGTGGCGACGACGTTGGTGCGCCCCGGGGCAACCTCGGTCAGGTGAGGGCGCCAGCCGAAGCCGCTCATGGTCCTGGCCACCAGCTCGGCTGCCGCCTGCTCGCCTCCCTCTCGCCCGGCGACGCTCGGGATCCGGATCAGCTCCCGGGCCAGCTCCACCACGGCCTTGGCGTCCACGGGAGGGATCGGGCTCTGCGTCACGTGGGGCCGGCCTCCCCCGCCTGCACCCGGGTCAGTACCGCGGAGGCCAGCCGGGTGGTGGTGGCCGTCCCGCCCAGGTCCGGGGTCCTGAGCTCGGGCTGCTCCAGCGCATGGGCCAGAGCGCTGCGGATCTGGTCTCCGGCTGCCCCCGCCTCCAGGTGGTCGAACATCATGGCCGCCGACAGGAGGTAGCCGCTGGGGTTGGCGATTCCCCGGCCGGCGATGTCAGGGGCGGAGCCGTGCACCGGCTCGAAAACCCCCAGCCGCTGCCCCGGCCGGATGTTGGCGCTGGGAGCCATGCCCAGTCCCCCCACCAGGGCCGCGGTGAGGTCAGAGAGGATGTCGCCGAACAGGTTGCTGCAGAGCAGGACGTCCAGCTCCTCGGGGCGCTGGACCACGCGGGCGGCCATGGCATCCACCAGCACCCGCTCCCAGTTGACCTCGGGGTAGTCCACGGCCACCTCCGCCACCACCTCATCCCAGAGCACGTAGCCGAAACGCATGGCGTTGGACTTGGTGACCAGGTGGAGCCGGCGGCGGCGCCGCCGAGCCGCTTCGAAGGCGAAGCGTGCCACGTCCGAGATGGCCGACCGGGAATGGATGGCAACCTCCACCGCCACCTCACCGGGGTCGCCGCTGCGGAGCCGGCCCCCCGCCCCGGCGTACTCACCCTCGGTGTTCTCCCGGACCACCAGCAGGTCGATGGTGGGACCGCCCCGGAGCGGTCCGGGGACGCCGGGGAAGGTGAGCGCCGGCCTGAGGTTCACGGAGAGGCCCAGCTCCTGGCGGAGCCGGATTATCAGGCCCCAGATCAGCTGGTGGTCGGGCACGTCCGGGCGCCCCACCGCGCCGAAGAGGGCCGCGTCGAACTGGCGCAGGATGGAAGGCCCGTCCTCGGGCATGGGGGCGCCGAGTTGCAGGTGGCGCTGGCCACCCCAGTCCAGCTTGGTGCTCTCAAGCACGATGTCGGCTCCAGCGGCGGCAGCCTCGATGACCGGCTGGCAGGCCTCGGAGATCTCCGGGCCCACCCCGTCCCCCGGGATGACCGCCACTTTCAGGGTGCGCACCACGCCTCCTTGATTCTCTTCCTGCCCACGATCGTAAGGGAGCCGCTCCAGCGGCTACAATCTCAAGCCATCCGGGCCGGATCCCGGGTGATGATTGGGCGTCCCAGAGGGGGTGCAGGCATGGGCTTTGACAGGGCGGGTTGGCGCTTCCTCCGAGCGGGGGCCCTGCTGGTGGCCGCGGCCCTGGTGCTGGCCGCGTGCAGCTCCAGCCCCTCCCCCAAGACCCAGCCGCTGAAGACCCTGACGATCGGGTCCTCCAACGTCTTCCCGCCCACCCTTGACCTCACCGCCAACGCCTCGCAGGCCATCGACGAGGTCATCGACTACAACGTCCTCCAGCACCTCGTGGAGCTCGCGCCCAACGGCAGCATCGTGCCGGTGCTGGCCACCTCGTGGACCTCCTCGCCGAGCTTTGGCGCCCCCTCGAGCTACACCTTCAACATCCGCAAGGGGGTCAGGTTCTCCAATGGGGATCCGCTCACCCCGGCCGACGTGGTCTTCAGCCTGAAGCGTGTCTATGCCCCGGGCTCCACCTATCCCTACACCAAAATCTTCGACGTCTCCTCGGTGGCCGCGGTCGGCTCCGACCAGGTCAGGGTCACGCTGCAGAGTCCCAGCTGGGAGTGGCTGTACAACCTGGCCGCCTACTCCAACGGGGTGATCCTGGATCCCTCCACCGTCTCCAGCATGGCCACCGACCCCATCGGGACCGGCCCCTTCAAGGTCACCGGCGAGACCACCAACTACAGCGTCTCCCTGGCGCGCAACAACCTCTACTGGGGCTACAAGCCCAACGTCGCCGGGGTGGTGTTCCGCTACTTCACCAACCCCAATGACCTCAACTCGGCCCTCCAAAGCGGCCAGATCAACATGATCGACAACCTCTCGACCCCGCAGGACCTCAAGCTCTTCAAGTCGAATCCGGCCTACCGGGTCATCGCCGGTCTCACCAACGGCAAGGTGCAGATGACCCTGAACAACGCCTACGGCCCGCTGCAGAACAAGCTGGTCCGCCAGGCCATCCTGTACGCCACCGACAAGCAGGCGATCATCCAGGCGGCGTCGGGAGGCTACGGGCTGGCCGCCGGCAGCGACACGGTCCCGGCCGACCCCTTCTACCTCAACCTGAGCAACACCTACCCGTACAACCCCACCAAGGCCAAGCAGCTGCTGACGCAGGCCGGGTATCCCAACGGGTTCTCACTCTCCCTCACCCTGCCCCCCTACTTCTACGCTCAGCTGGCCGCGCCCCTGATCGTCTCGGAGCTGGGGGCGGTGGGCATCAAGGTCACCGTGAGCACGATCGACTTCCCGCTCTGGATCTCACAGGTCTTCGAGGGCGGTGACTACCAGGCCACCATCATCGATCACGCCGAGGGCCGGGACATCGGCAACTACGGCACCGCCGGCTACTACTGGCACTATGCACAGACCAGCCAGGTGGCCCAGGAGCTGACCGCCGCCAACGCAGCGCCCACGGAAGCTCAGTGGGTAGCCGGGTACCGCAAGGTGCTGAGGCAGATCACTGCCGATGCGGTCAACGACTGGATCTACATCATCCCTGAGCTGACCGTGGCCCAGAAGGACGTCGTGGGCCTCTCCTCCACCGCCTACACCGAGTCCTTCAACCTCACCTACGTCGGCATCGGGGGCAGCGTCCCGGCCTCCGCCAGGGCCCTGGGGTACACCTCCTGAGGGGCTGATGGCCGGGCCAGCGGGCGGTAGCCCACCCCGGGTCCGGGGGTAGAGGCCGTCGAGGCTCCAGCCTCGGCCGCCAGTCCGCCGCTGCCGGCCGAGGATGCCCAAGACCGACGGGACCTGGCCTTCCTGCGCTTTGCCGCCCGCCGGCTGGTGGCCACGGTCCTGACCCTCTTCGGTGCCTCGGTCCTGGTCTTCGCCGTCCTCAACATCCTGCCGGGTAGCCCCGCCCAGGTGATCCTCGGCACCCAGGCGACCCCCGCGTCGGTCAGGGAGCTCACCATCAAGCTGGGGCTGAACCAGCCCCTTCCCCTGCAGTACCTGCACTGGATTGGCGGCCTCCTGTCGCTGCACCTGGGCAACTCCTACATCTCGGGCCAGCCGATCGCTCCCGAGCTGGGCGCGGCGCTGGCGGTGACCGGGCCTCTGGTGGCGCTGGGGCTGCTCTTTGGGCTGGCCATCGCCGTCCCCACCGGGATCCTCAGCGCGCTGCGGCACCGACGCGCTTCCGGGACCTGGCTGGCGGCCGCCACGCAGGTGGGCATCGCCATCCCCAACTTCGTCCTGGGGATCCTGCTCATCATCGTGGTGGCGGTGGACTGGCGCCTGCTCCCGGCCAGCGGCTTCATCCCCTGGTCGCAGAGCGTTGGGGGGGCGCTGCGCTCCCTGGTCCTGCCGGCGATCTCGCTGGGCCTGGTGGAGGGGGCGATCCTCTCCCGCTACGTCCGCACCGCCATTCTGGGGGTGATGCAGGCGGACTACCTGCGCACCGCCCGTGCCAAGGGACTGCCCGCCCGCCGGGCCCTGGTCCGCCACGGAGTCCGCAACGCCTCGGTCCCGGTGCTTACGGTCCTGGGGCTGGAGCTCTCCGGCCTCATCATCGGCGCCGTGGTCATCGAGGCGGTGTTCACCCTGCCGGGCGTGGGCAGCCTGCTCCTCTCCTCCGTGGCCAACCGTGACCTGATCACCGTCCAGGACATCGTGATGCTGGTGGCCACGGTGGTTGTGGTCACCAACCTGCTGGTCGACATGCTCTATCGCGTCGTGGACCCGCGGCTGGAGGTGGGCGGGTGAGCGTGGAGTTGGGGCTGCGCCCGGCTGCCGCCCGCGGTCCGGTCCGCCGGCTGGTCAGCCGCAGCCCCAGTGCGGTTTTCGGAGGCCTGGTGGTGGGCGGGATCCTGCTGGTCGCCATGGTGGCCACCTTCTGGACCCCCTACGGGCCGCTGACCATCTCCACGGGTAAGGAGCTGCTGCCGCCCAGCGCGGCCCACCTGATGGGCACGGACGAGTACGGTCGCGACGTCTTCTCCCGGCTCATGTCCGGGACCGACCTCACCCTCCTCTCAAGCGTGGGCGCGGTGCTCATCGCCGGTCTGGTGGGGGTCCCCGCCGGGCTGCTGGCCGCCTCCCGGCGGGGAGCGGTGGGGGAGACGATCATGCGCCTTGCCGACCTGGTCTACTCCTTCCCCGCCCTGCTGGCGGCGATCACCCTGGTGGCCGCCTTCGGAGCCTCCACCGTCACCGCCACCGTCGCCATCGGAGTCGCCTCCATCCCCTCGTTCGCCCGGGTGACCAGGAGCGCGGCCCTGCCCGTCCTGGCCAGCGAGTACGTCCAGGCCGCGCGCGCCTACGGGCGCTCCCCGCTGGCGATCCTGCGCCGCCATGTGCTGCCCAACGTGGCCCCCTTCATCATCGTCCAGGTGTCGCTGCTGCTCTCGGTCACCGTGCTGGCCGTGGCCGCCCTCTCCTATCTCGGCCTCGGCACCCCCCCTCCGACCGCCACCTGGGGAGGGATGCTGGAGAACGCCCAGAGCTACCTCTACCAGGATCCCCTCCTCGCGGTCTGGCCAGGGCTGGCGATCGCCCTCAGCGTCCTCGGCTTCAACGCCCTGGGCGACGGCCTGCGCGACCTCCTCGACCCCACGCTGCGGGGCCGGTCGTGACCCTGCTGCGGGTGAGTGGCCTCAGTGTGGACACGGAGGGCCTGCCCGTCCTCCGGGGGGTGGACTTCGAGGTGTCGGCCGGCGAGCGCGTCGGACTGATCGGGGAGTCCGGCTCGGGGAAGACGGTGGCCGCCCTGACCCTCATGGGGCTCCAACCTGAGGGCTTTGCGGTGCAGGGCTCGGTGGAGTTCGAGGGCCGTCAGCTGGTCGGGCTCTCGGACCGCGAGTTCTCGGCCATCCGGGGCGCCCGGATGGCGATGGTCTTCCAGGAGCCGATGACCGCCCTGGACCCGCTCATGAGGGTGGGCCAGCAGATCATCGATGCCGTTCGGGCGCACCGGCGGGTGTCTTCCTCCGAGTCCCGCCGGCGGATGCTGGAGCTGATGGCCCGCGTCGGCTTCCCCTCCCCCGAGGAGCAGTCGCGCCGTTTCCCCCACCAGCTCTCCGGGGGGCAGCGGCAGCGGGTCGTGATCGCCATCGCCCTCGCCTGCGATCCCGCCCTGATCCTCGCCGACGAGCCCACCACCGCCCTGGACGTGACGGTGCAGGCCCAGGTGCTGGCGCTGCTGCAGAGGCTGGTGGCGGAGGAGGGCTCGGCCCTGCTCCTGATCAGCCACGACCTGGCGGTGGTCTCCTCCGTCTGCCAGCGGGTGCTGGTGATGTACGGGGGCACCCTGGTGGAGGCGGCCACAACCGATGAGATCCTGAAGGCGCCCCGCCATCCCTACACGGCGGCCCTGCTCCAGACGTCCGCGGGGATCGGGGCACGGAGCCGGCTGGCGGCCGGCCGGCTCCCCACGATTCCCGGTTCCGTCCCCTCCCTGGGTGGGTTCCCCGAGGGCTGTGTCTTCCGGGGACGCTGCCCGCGCGAGCAGGCCCGGTGCCGGGAGGTTCCACCCCTGGTCGGGGACGGCCACCGTTTCGCGTGCTGGTTCCCGCTTGAGCCTGGCGCGGCGCCCATCGCAGGGACCTTCGTTGGCCGGTGAGCCGCTCCTGGAGACGGTGGCGGTCAGTCGGACCTACGGCTCCCGGAGCCGGGCCGTCCACGCCCTCTCCCGGGTCTCTCTGCGCCTCTGGGAGGGTGAGCGGCTGGGGGTGGTGGGGGAGTCCGGCTCGGGCAAGTCGACGCTGGCCCGAATCCTGGTGGCCCTGGAGCGCCCGGACCAGGGGGAGGTCCGCTTTCAGGGGCGTTCTGTCCTGAGCGGGCGTCGTCAGGACCTCGTCTCGTTGCGGAAGGGTGTCCAGATCATCTTCCAGGACCCCTTCGGATCCCTGGACCCCCGGCTGCGGGTGGGCCAGTCGGTGGCCGAGCCCCTCCGGGCGCTGCGGGTGCCGGGGGACCACGGCCGCCGGGTCCAGCAGCTGCTGGAGGCTGTGGGCCTGCCCACGGGGTCGGAGCGGCTCTACCCCCACCAGCTCTCGGGGGGACAGCGGCAGCGGGTGGCCATCGCCCGGGCGCTGGCCCCGGAGCCCACAGCTCTCATCGCCGACGAGGCGGTGAGCGCGCTGGACGTCTCGGTGCGAGCCCAGGTGCTCAACCTGATCGCGGACCTGGTGGACCGGCTGGGGCTGAGCCTGATCTTCATCTCCCACGACATGGCGGTGATCCGGCACGTCTGCACCCGCGTCCTGGTCCTGTACCGCGGGGAGGTCGTGGAGGAGGGGCCGGTGGACCAGATCTTCGAGGCGCCGCAGCATCCCTACACGGCGGCCCTGATCCGGTCGGTGCCCGTCCTGGGGGGGCGGATCCAGGACGTCTAGCGCGACCCGGCGCGGGTTCCTGGCCGGTCCCGACCTCGGCCCTGATCCGCCGCCGGCTGGGCCGGTGCGGTCACGCCCCACTCTGGCAGACTTGCCACGTGAACTCCGACCCGGAGCCGACGCCAGGAGGTAGCTGATGTTCCCACAGTCCCGCGGCACCTTCAGCCGGCAGGCCCACTGCGATCTGCCCGAGGGCACGATCGAGGAGGAGTTTGCCCGCCAGGGCTTCTTCGGGCCCGCCTCCCATCTCTACCACGCCCACGCTCCCACCGAGTGGCTCCGCATCGAGGGCCCCCTCCGCCCCCGCGCCTACGACCTCCGCCAGGTGGCGGCGCCGGACGCCGGCGACCCGGCCGCCCCGGTGGCCCCGGTGCTGGGCAACCAGGACGTCCGCATCTCGGTCTCCCGGCGACTCCAGGCCATGCCCTACTGCTACCGCAACGCCGACGTGGACCTCATCTACTTCGTCCACCGCGGTGCCGGCACCCTGCTGACCGACTTCGGGGTCCTCGCCTACCAGCAGGGGGACTACCTGGTGCTCCCGAGGGGCACGACCCACCGCTTCTTCCCCACCGGCGAGGAGAGCTTCCTGCTGGTGATCGCCTCGGCGGAAATGCCCCAGCTGCCGGGCGCGGACCGGATGGGCCAGCACTCCCCCTTCGACCGGGCGGTCCTCCGCCTCCCGGAGCTGCCCTTGCCCGGGACCGCTCCCAACGCCAACTCGGAGTGGGAGATGGTGATCGAGCGGGAGGGGCAGTGGACCCGTGTCTTCTACCCCTTCGACCCGCTGGACACGGTGGGCTGGAAGGGGGACCTCTCCGCCTTCGCCCTCAACGTCTCGGACATCCGCCCGGTGACCTCAGGGCGGTTCCACCTCCCTCCGTCGGTGCACACCACCCTCAAGACCTCGGGGTTCGTGCTCTGCACCTTCGCGCCCCGGCGAGTGGAGGGAATCGACGACCCCGGGGCGGTCCGCCTGCCCTTCTACCACCGCAACATCGACTACGACGAGGTGCTCTTCTATCATGCCGGGACGTTCATGAGCCGGGCCGGGATCGACGCCGGGATGATGACCTGGCATCCCCAGGGGATCCACCACGGGCCCCAGCCCAAGGCCATCGAGCGTGACCGCCAGGGGACCAAGACCCACCATGACGAGGTGGCGGTGATGATCGACGCGCTCCGCCCGCTGCATCCCTTGGAGGCGGCGGGGCCGTCGGAGATCGTCGAATACGCTGAGTCCTGGATGCCCCACATCGACGACTGAGGCCAGCAGTGCGTCTCGCCACGGTGGAGATTGACACCCCCCTGGGGCCGGCGGCGCGGGTCGTCGCCTTCCAGGCCGACCCGCGCCAGGCGACACCCCACCTGATCGACGTCACCGCCGCCGGGGAGCTTTGGTGGGAGCGCCAGGGATCGGGCTCGGCGGCCGAGTGGGCCGCGGCCACCTTCCCGCCCGACCTCGCCCGGCTGCTCCGGGGAGGTCAACGGGGGCTGGAGATGGTCCAAGAGGCGGTGGAGCTGGCCCTCTCGGAGGGAGCCTCCGGCGCGGCACCCTCAGGGGCTCCCCTGGCCTGGCCCGAGGATCAGGTGCGCCGCCTGCCGCTGCTGCGCGCTCCCCTGCTGCGCGACTTCTACGCCTTCGAGGGGCACGTCCGGGCGGGGGCGCGGCGCCGCCAGGAGGAGGTGCCGGCTCCCTGGTACACCCGGCCCGCCTACTACAAGGGCAACCCGGCCACCTTACTGGCCCCCGGGGCGGAGGTGCCCTGGCCGGCCTACACCGATGCCCTCGACTACGAGTTGGAATTCGCCTGCGTGGTTTTCGCCGCCGGCCCGGATCTCAGCCCGGAGGAGGCCCAGGCCGCCATCTGCGGTTATTCCCTCCTCTGCGACTTCTCGGCCCGGGACCTGCAGCGGGAGGAGATGCAGGTCCGGCTGGGCCCGGCCAAGGCCAAGGACTTCGCCACCGGGCTCGGCCCCTGGCTCATCACCTCGGACGAGGTGCCGGACCCCTCGCGGCTGCAGGCCCAGGCCTACGTGAATGGGGTGGAGGTGGCGGCCGGCCGCATGGAGGATTCCCGATGGTCCTTTGCCGAGATGGTGGCCCACGCCTCCGCGGCTGAGCCGCTGGCCGCCGGGGAGGTCATGGGCAGCGGGACGGTGGAGGGGGGAAGCGGCCAGGAGCGGGGCCGGCTGCTCCAGGAGGGCGACCGGGTGGACCTGGAGCTGCTGGGCTTCGGGACCCTGAGCCATGTGGTCGGCCCGAGGCACGCCGGTGGGGGGAGGCTCCTGGCCCGGGGCGCCTTCTCCTGACAGGAAGTACAATCACCCAACCTGGGCGGTGTCTTCCGGCCCGGAATCTGGAGGTGACACTTGGCAAGACGTTCGATGGGATCCCGCCCCCGCCGCGGGCCGAGCCGTCCGCGTACGGCCCGCACCACCCCGGTCGAGGAGCGGAAGGAGGAGACCATCGAGCTGGAGGGCACGGTGGTCGAGCCGCTGCCCAACGCCGTCTTCAAGGTGGAGCTGGAGACCGGGCAGACGGTGCTGGCCTACATATCGGGAAAGATGCGCAAGCATTACATCCGCACCCTGATCGGCGACAAGGTCAAGGTGGAACTCAGCCCCTACGACCTGACCCGGGGCCGGATCACCTTCCGCTACCGGTAACAGTCCCTGCGGTGGTGAGCTCAGCCCCCTGACGACGGCCTTCTGCCCGTCTCGTCCTGGTCGAGTCGGGCCAAGAGTCCCGAGGAGCGCTCCCCCGGCTCGGAGACGGCCGCCCGGCTGCGCCGGGACATGATCTCCGCCAGGCGGGCCCGCTCCCGGTCTCTCGGATCGTCCCCGCCCCGGTCCTGGGGCCGGCGGGTGTCCCAGTGGCGGACGTAGAAGGCGGCCTTCAGGGCGGTGTAGGGGATGGCCAAGGTGCGGTGCTCGCGGGTGCCGGCCTCCACCACGTCCCAGACGGCGCCGTACCGCTGCAACGCCGCCGGGGTGAGGACGTGAGCTCGGAAGACCTGGCCGTCCTGGAAGTGCAGCGCGACCCTGGGGAGCGCCTCCACCTCCACCTCCGCATCCAGCGCCCGGACCTCGACCTGGTCCACCTGGCGGAGCGAGGCCGCCGGGACCAGCGCCTGGCGGTTGTTGCCATCCAGGCCGTGGAGCTCGACCTCCAGGAAGGGATCGTCCAGCTGCAGCGCGGCGACCGCCCCATGCATGAGCTCGCCGTCCAGGAAGGCGAGCACCACCTCGGTCATGCCGCTGCCCGAACCGTCAGGGCCACCGCCGGCCCCGGCCCCGCGATGTCATCGGAAAGTGTGGTCGGTGTCACCCCATCGCTACCCCAGGTTCGCCTACCAGAGTCCGCCGCTGGCTACGGTGGGGAATCATAGGCTTAGGCCGCGCATCCCCGGCCCGTCCGCAGGCGATCCGCCCTGCCGGCGACCTCGCCGGGTGGCCGTTTATGGGAAGTTGAGTTGGCCAACCGGACCGGGGTCAGCCGCCGCCGGCGGAGGGCTTCCTTCACCCTCCGCTACGCTCTTACCCTCCTCGTGGTGGGGGTGGCCACCGCTGCCGCCGCCGGCGCGGTGGCCTGGTTCGCCACCGCGGGAGCCTCCACCCGGCAGCTGGTCTCCCAGGCTTCCGGCATGGCCATTTTGGGCGGGCGCCTGCTGCAGCTGGATTCCTCAGGGGCCAGCACCTCGTATGCCTGCCAGCTGGCGGCCGCGCCGCCCCTCGTCCAGGCGGTGGCCCAACCCGGCTCGCAGCTCTCTGAGCTGGTGCGGGCCTACGCCGATGCCGCCCCCGGGGACACCGTGCTGGTGTTCAGCCCCGCGGGGGCCGTTCTCGCCCAGTACCCGGGCCAGCTCCCCGCCGCCCGGCTGCGCACCCTGAATCTGCCCTCCAGCAGCTGCGCCCACCGGTCGGGAGGGTCTTTCTGGGCGCCCGGTGGGACCCAGATGCTGGGGGTGGCTCGGGCGCCGGTCCTGGCCGGAGGGCAGGTGGTGGCCTCCGTGGTGGTGGCGACTCCGGTGACCTCCTCCACCCTGCAGTTCGCCCAACAGCTGGTGCGTGCCTCCCAGCCCTCAGCCCTGCTGGTCCTGGAGCAGGGGGGGAGGGCGCTCCTCGGGGTAAGCGGGCGAGGCCTCACCGTCCCCTCGGGCAAGCCGCTGCCCAAAGAGCTCAGCGGCCTCCTGGGGCGACGGGAGGAGAGGGGGTTGGTGGAGCTGTCGGGGACCCAGTACGCCGCCGCGGCGGTGCTGCTGCCCGCCCTGGGCGGCGCTTCCGGGACCCGGCTCCTCACCGTGGTGCCGACGACCCCCATCGGCCCGACGGCAGCCCAGCTGGCCGCCCCGCTGGCCCTGGCGGTGGCGGCGGTCCTCCTCCTGGGGATGATCGTGGCCCTCCTGGTGGCCGAGCGCTACCTCAACCGCCCCCTTCGCCGCCTCAACCAGGCGGTGGGAGAGCTGGGCAACAACGCCTATGCCAAGCCCATCGAGGTCACCGGTGCGGACGAGGTGGCCCGGCTGGCGGCCAACTTCGAGCTGATGCGCCGCCAGCTCCACCGCCAGCTGCTCACGGCGACGGGCAGGTCGGTGATCGCCGCCACCCTCAGCAGCCGGGTCCCGCTGGAGCAGGCGCTGGGTCAGGTGCTCAACAGCCTGCAGGAGCTTCTCACGGTCCAGATGGCGATGATCCTGGTGCGGCCCCAGGCCACCCAGGGGTCGGGCTACCTGTTGACCGCCGGAGTGCCGGGGCCGGCCCTCGACTGGGTGGAGCTGGAATCCGGAGACGGCCTGCTCTCCCGGCTGCTGCGGGAGCCTCGCTACGTGGCCCGTTCCCTGGTGGCCCCCTCGGAGCGTGGGGCCCTGGAGGATCGCCTGGGGCTTCGCGACTGCCTCTCGGTGCCGCTGCGCTCCGAGGGCCGGGAGCTGGGGATCCTCATCGTGGCCAACAAGCACGCCCCCTACGTCGAGGAGGACCACGCCGTCTGCGAGGGGGTGGCCACCCAGGTGGTGGCTGCGGTGGAGCGCAGCGTCCGCCTGGCGGTGACCCAGCGGGAGGCCACCACGGACGCCATGACCGGCCTCTACAACTACCGCTTCCTGATCGGCTACCTGGACCAGCAGGTCAACGTGGCCGACCGCGCCAGCTCCTCGCTGTCCGTGCTCATGCTCGACCTGGACCACTTCAAGAGGGTCAACGACAGCCACGGCCACCAGGCGGGAGACCAGGTGCTGCGCGCCTTCGCCAGCGTCATGGTGGAGACCATCCGCAAGTCCGACCTGGCGGCCCGCTACGGGGGCGAGGAGTTCGTGGTGGTGATGGCCAACACCGGCCGCGAGGAGGCCCAGCTGGTGGCGGAGAAGATCCGCACCGCGGTGGCCCACACCCCGGTCCAGCTGGACTCCGGGGAGAGGCTCTCCATCACCGTCAGCGTGGGGGGGGTCACCTTCCCCGAGGGCACGCGGGGCGCCCGCAACCTCCTCGACCTGGCCGACCGGGCGCTCTACGCGGCCAAGAGGGGCGGACGTGACCGGGTGGAATTCCTGGACGTGGCCGCCGCGGAGACGCCCTCCCGAAGCTGAGCTCTCGCTAGCATGGTCGGGTGATCGACCTCCGCAGCGACACCGTGACCCGTCCGTCCGAGGGGATGCGGGCCGCCATGGCCGCGGCCGAGGTGGGGGACGACGTCTACGGGGAGGACCCGAGCGTCAACCGGCTGGAGGCCGACGTGGCCCGCCTTCTGGGGAAGGAGGCCGCTCTCCTCTGCCCCAGCGGCACCATGTCCAACCTCATCGCCATCCTCACCGCCACTCAGCCCGGGGAGGAGGTGCTGGTTGACAAAGAGGCTCACATCCTCCATTACGAGCTGGCCGGGGCAGCGGTGATCGGTGGGGTCCAGCTGCGCAACTTTGACGCCCGCAATGCCGGTTGCCCCACTTCCGATCAGCTCCGGGAGCTGGAGCGCCTTAACGATCCGGGCCACGAGCCCCGCACCTCACTCCTCTGCCTGGAGCAGACTCACAACCGCCGGGGGGGGACGGTGGCTGCGCCGGAGGAGCTCCGGGCCGCCGCCAGCACCGCCCGGGAGATGGGCATGCTGGTCCACCTGGACGGGGCCCGGTTGGGAAACGCCGCAGCCAGGCTGGGGATTCCGCTGCGCGACCTGGCCGACTGCGCCGACAGCGTCAACTTCTCCCTCTCCAAGGGCCTGGGTTGCCCGGTGGGGTCGCTCTGGGTGGGGAGTCGGGACGCCCGGGTGCGGGCCCACGTCTGGCGCAAGCGGCTGGGCGGGGGGATGCGCCAGGCAGGGGTGCTGGCGGCCGCTGGGCTGTATGCGCTGGAGCACCAGCTTCCGCGGCTGGTGGAGGACCATGAGAAGGCTCGGCGGCTGGCCAATGCCCTGCACGATGCACGAGGGCTCCAGGTGGACGCGGAGCAGGTACAGACCAACATCGTCCTGCTCCAGACCGAACGGCCCGCCGACCAGGTGATCTCCCGGGCCGCCGGCGACGGTGTGCTGCTCACTGCCTTCGGGCAGCACACGGTGCGCTGCGTGACCCACCTGGACGTCTCCCTGGCTCAGATGGACGAGGCCGCCGCGGTCATCAGCCGGGCGGCGGGCTGAGCTGGCGGGGGCTTGCCGCCCCCGCCAGCCCGCAGGTCAGGACTCGCTGGGTGCGCTCCCGGCGAGGGTGATGCGGCCGCGCTTGCGCGCCGTCGGCCTGGCCGCCGGCTGGGCCGGGGTCGCCGTACGGCGGGTGCGGGTGGACGGTGCCGCCGCGGAGCTGCGGCGGGCGCGGGTCGCGCGGGTCGCGGTGGTGCTGGCGGCGGCTCTGCCGGTCGTGGTGCCTGCCGCCCGGCGGCCCCGGGCCGCCGTCGCGGTGCGGGTGCGGCCGTTGCTGGCGCCGGCCGCCGCGGGGCGGCGCCCCCGAGGTGCCGTGGTCCGAGCTGCCGCGGTCCTGGTGGTCGCGGAGCGAGTCGGCGCCGAGCGCCTGGGTGTCCGGGACGTTGTCCTGGACGTGGTCCTCGAGGCGCCGGGGCGGGATGCCCTGGCGCGCACGGCTGCAGTGCGGGACGTGCTGCGCGCAGCGGGTGCGCCGGCGCGGCGGTCGCTGATGGCGGCGTCCAGCTTGCGCTCGATGTCCGCCAGACGGCGCTCCAGCAGCTTGAGCTGCGCGGTCAGGGCGCGGTTGATGGCCGCCGGACTCACCGCTGCCACCGCACTGCGCGCGGTGCGACGCGGTGTGGTGCTGCGCTTGGTGGTGGCGGACCTAGTAGCGGTCGTGCGCCGCGCGGTGCGAGTTCCGGAGCGTGCTCCGGTGCGAGCGGCCGGGCGCCGCGTCGCGGGTTTCCTAGGGGTGCGGGGCATTGTTTGCCTCCTTACTGAAAGCTCGCGACGGGGTTGTGCGCCGCGCTGCAGTCATCTGCAGTGTTGACGTGGTTGGTGAGCGCCTCCGGGGCGGCCGTTGTTGGTGGGACGGTGGCCTGGGTGTGCAACTGGCTCGACAATTGTGGCACATCCCCATGCACGCGCGCGCATTGCAAAGTTAGCGACGGCACTTGCGGGCGGAGGACATCGTCGGCGGAGCGGCAGCCTCACGGTCTCGCAGGACCATTGAAAGTGAGGCGCGCATGACCGGCGTGCGGGAGCGGAGGCGACAACTTCGGATGGGTAAAGGATTCAGATCC
>JAKAXE010000026.1 GCA_021816695.1 bacterium
GTCCTCGTGCCAGCTCGGCTGGCGCTCGACGGGCGGACCCCCAAACGAGGGAGATTGATGTAGCCCTGAGCCGTTCTTGCTTTGGGCGAGTATAGCCCGCTGGTGTTGTGGGTGCCCTGGGGACTCGCGCCTGCGGTTTGGGTCAGGAGTCCTGGCCCCGCTCCCGGCGCTCCGCCTCCTGGCGCAGGTAGGCCTCGATGAAGGGATCCAGCTGCCCCTCTTCGAGGACCGCCTGGACGTTGCCGACCTCATGCCCGGTGCGGAGGTCCTTGACCAAGGTGTAGGGCTGGAGAACGTAAGAGCGGATCTGGTTCCCCCACTCGGGGGAGATCAGGTCGCCCTTGAGGTCCGCCAGATGCTCCGCCCGCTGAGCCCGCTGATAGTCGGCCAAGCGGGAGCGGAGCACCCGCCAGGCGGTGGCCCGGTTCTGCTGCTGGGAGCGCTCGTTCTGGCAGGTGACCACAATGCCGGTCGGCAGGTGGGTGATCCGAACCGCCGAGGAGGTCTTGTTGACGTGCTGGCCGCCGGCGCCTGAGCTCCGGTAGACGTCCACCCGGACGTCCTTCTCATCGATCTCCACCTCCACGTCGTCCGGGATCTCGGGGTACACCTCCACCAGGGCGAAGGCGGTGTGGCGGCGGTGCTGGGAGTCGAACGGGGAGATCCGCACCAGCCGGTGGACTCCCTTCTCGGCTCTGAGAAGACCGTATGCATGGGGTCCAGTGAACCGGATGGTGGCGCTCTTGATCCCTGCCTCTTCGCCCTCGGACTGGTCGAGCGGCTCCGCCTTGAGCCGCCTCCGCTCTGCCCAACGGACGTACATGCGGAGGAGCATCTCCGCCCAATCCTGGGCATCCGTGCCACCCGCCCCGGCATGGACACTCAGGAGGGCGGGGTAGTCCGAATACGGGTCCTGAAATAGGAGTTCCAGTTCGCGCTGATCCAGCTCCCGGCCCAGGGCCACCAGTTCCTGATCGAGCTGAGCAGCCATCCCCACATCACCATCGGCCAGCGACGCCAACTCAGCCGCGTCTCCAGCGCGGGCCTCCAAGCGACCCAACTCCTCAAGCTCGCCCCGCAGCCGACTGAGCTCCTGAGCGCGCTGCTGAGCCAACCCGGGGTCATCCCAGCTGCCGTCTCGACCGAGCTCCTGCTCTAGGAGCTGAGCACGGGCCTCCTTGCCGGCGAAGTCAAAGGTGCTCCTTGAGCTGCCGGGCGCGGCGCTGCAGGACCAATGCCTCGTCCACAAGCTCGCTCATGGATCCACTTTACCAGGGGCTCCGGGACGGACCGTGCCCTAATCCTTGCGACCCTGTAACCGGATCGCAGCCGACACCCTTGCGAGGCACGGCATACTCGACGTGTGCGAGTCCCAACCGAATGTCGACCCCGCACCGCAGCATGGGGGGCCTAGCAGGGTGTTGAACTAGGCGAAGAGCTTGCCGAGCGCCCTCGCGAAGCGGGATTCCACGGGATTTTTAGGGTGTGGACAAGCTCCGAGACTGCCCTTGCGAGGGCGGAAAGCCCTGCGGTCAGGGGGTTCGGGCCATAGGTTGGGCCCCTCAAGCGGCTGCCCCCACCAGCTTGCCCATTCGGACCAGGTTGTAGGCCGCCAGGGTCATTTCCACCCGGAGCCGGTTGCGTTCCACCCCCTTGTAGCGCAGTTTCCTGCTCATCCCAACAGTCTTGGTCCAGCCGAAGATCTCCTCGACCCGCTTGCGCTTCCGCTGGCTCACCCGGTAGCCCGAGGTGGTCGCCAGCCGGGCCAGGAGAGCGCTGCCCCAGTAGCTCTTCCGCCGGGCCACGTGGGGAGTGACTCGCAACTCCTCACACGCTTAGAGGAAGTCCTGCGTGTCGTACCCCTTGTCCGCTCCCAGGGTGAGGCTACGGCGCCGCACCCGCTCACGCATCCGCTTCAGCATCTGCGTGGCGGCATCCCGCTCGCTGGTCCCGCTCGCCCGGGTCAGTTCCAGGTCCACCACCAGCCCGTGGCGGTTCTCCATCAGGACGTGCCCCGCAAAGCACATCTTGGTCTCCTTGCCCAGCCCCTTGCGGGCCATCAGGGCCTCCGGGTCGGTCCTGGAGCAGTGGGTCAAATTGCTCCGGCGCTGGCCCTTGAAGTCGACGTCCGGGTTGCTGGGGGTGTAGCCGTTGCCGTCCCCGGGACCGTCCTCCTGGTCGCGCGGCTGCAGGCTCTTCATCGATGCCCACGCTTCCAGCAGAGTCCCGTCCACCGTGAAGTGGCTGGAGGAGAGCAGGTGCCGCCGCCGGGCCCGCCCCACCACCGCCTCGAAGAACTGCCGGCGCACCCAGTGGTCCAGCAGCCGCCTGCGGTTCTTGGCAAAGCTGGAGTGGTCAAAGGGCTCGTCCTCCACGTTCAGCCCCAGGAACCACTTGAAGAGCAGGTCGTACCGCAGCCGCTCGCAGAACTGCCGCTCACTGCGGATCGAGTACAGCGCCATCAAGAGGCAGCTCTTGAGCAGATGCTCGGGCGGGATCGAGGGGCGCCCGATCTGCGCGTACATCCTCTCGAAGGTGGGCTCCAGGTCCCCCAACGCCGCCTCGGCCAGCGGCCGGATCTTGCGGATCGGGTGGTTGGCCGGAATCAACTCCCCAGGTTCGATCCAACCCAACATCGTCACCTGGCGGGAGGCGGTGCCACGCATATCTATCTCCAGTCCCTCGCCGGCCAGACCCCAACCGAGCCTAACAGGAACTCACCCCGAAGTGGAAGCCTAGTTCAACACCCTGCTAGTAAGCTGGCGTGCGCCACTCTACTACTACGATGCTGCGTTTTGGCATTCACCTGCGGTCCTCATGGGATGGCTGCGCACTCATGAGCCCGCCCGGACACCGTTTTCCACAGCCAGTCATTGACCGCACACGGCAGCGGATGGCCGAGCCCGAGTCTTCCGGCCAGACCCGAGAGGCCAAAGTACCTCAGGCAACGAGGCGATGCGTGAGCCCGAATCGGGACTGTACAAATAGCGGTGTACGTTCTGGATCCCCTGGCCCACAAATTCTCTGGACACCTGGTTGGCATGATGGGCGGGTCAACCAGGAGGAAGCCAGATGACCGAGAGACGGCGGCGGCTGAGCGGTGAAGGCGGGACAGCCGGCGAGGGCGGCCGGTGGTCTTCCTGGCGAAAGATGGAGGTGGTCCTCAGGGTGCTGCGGGGCGAGGACCTGGATTCCCAGAGCCGCGAGCTGCACGTCACAGCGGCGGCCATAGCTCAGTGGCGGGACCAGTTCCTGGCCGACGGCCAGGCGGGGCTGAGGCGCCGGGAGACGGATGAGCGAGATCTGGAGATCAGCCGGATGCGCTGCAAGATCGGCGAGATCACCATGGAGAACGAACTGCTCCGCGAGAGGGCTCGCCGGGCGGAGGCGGCCCACCCTTTCGCCGTGGCGGAGGGAGAGGCCGTTGCGGCCACGGCATCTCCCTCCGCCGGGAAGCAGTACGGTCTGGCCAGAGTCTGCCGGGTGCTGGAGCTAGCCCGCTCCACGGTGTACGCCCATAGGCAGCGGGCGCTCATGCCGGTCCGGGGGATCCGCACTAGCCGGGCCCAGGTGCTGCGGCTGACGCGCCAGGCCAACCTGCTGGCCCCCACCCGGAGCGGCCATGCCCACGGGCCCAAGGCCCACGACGGGACCATCACCACCGACCTTCCCGACCGGATGTGGGGCAAAGGCGGAACCGCCACCCTGACCGGTGAGGTCCAGGCCACGATCTTCATCGCCGTGGACCACTGCACTCAGGAGTGCATCGGCATCCACTCCGCTCTCCAGGGCACCCGCTTCGAGGCGCTGGAGTCGATCCGCCAGGGGATCCGGGAGCACTACGGCAGCTACACATCCCAGGTGGCCTCGGGCCTGGTGCTGCGCCACGACAACGGCAGCCAGTACACCTCGAGCTACTTCCAGCAGGAGCTGAGGTTCCTGGGGATCGAAAGCAGCCCGGCCTACGTGCGCGAGCCCGAGGGCAACGGGGTGGCCGAGCGCTTCATCCGCACCCTCAAGGAGCGGCTGCCCTGGGTGCAGCACTTCGAGACCGTGGACGAGATGGAGCGTGGCCTACAGGCGCTCAAGCAGCGCTACAACCAGCAATGGCTGGTTGCCAAGCACGACTACCGCACCCCGCAGCATCCACGCGCAATGCTGGCGCTGGGGCCAGCCGCCTGATGGTGATCGTTACAATTGACGTACCCCAATTGTCCAGGAAACCTGGGCCGGCTCGTCCCCCACTTTGGCCGCTCCGCTCTGGAGGAGCTCGAACGCGACCCGCCAGCGCCGGGGCCAGTCTCCAGCGGCCCCACTTCAGCTGGCCCATCGCTGAATGAACTGCTGGCCGCGTTCCTCGGTCCCCAGTGGGGCGGCCAACGGCCCTACCGCCAGGGCCTTCCAGGTGCGAGGTAAAGGATTGCCCGCGCAGCTCCGGCCCAGATCCTGCCTCCAGATCCCGACTCCACGCTTGGATCCACTCTGGCACTCTCCGTACCAATGTGACGGGCAAAACGGAAGTCTCTGAATATGAAGGAGACATGCCTCGCCGCCGCTGCGTCAACACGTCTGGATTCGCGCTTAGTTTACGAGGCGGTAACAATCCGGCCCCAGGCCAAACGACGCCTGCACCGAAGCTTAGGATTGGTCAGGTGATAGGGGGCTGCCGCGTCGTGGTAGTACTGCCGGCGTACAATGCGGCACGCACCTTGGAGCGCACACTCGCCGAACTCGACCCCAACGTCGCGGATGACATCCTGCTGGTGGACGACGGAAGCAATGACGCCACGCCCGCCCTCGCCCGTCGCCTAGGGCTTCAAGTCATTGAGCATGTCATCAATAAGGGATATGGCGCTAACCAGAAGACGTGCTATGCCGCCGCTCTTGCTCTCCAGGCGGACATCGTCGTGATGGTGCACCCAGACTACCAGTACTCGCCCCGTCTCATGCCGTGCCTCGCTGCGATGGTGGCATCCGGAGAGTATGACGTGGTTCTAGCTTCCCGCATCTTGGGCAGTACGGCTGTCCGTGGGGGGATGCCACGCTACAAATATTTCGCCAATCGCGGCCTTACGGTCGTCGAGAATATTCTTCTCGGGGCGAGGCTCTCAGAGTACCACACTGGCTACCGTGCCTATTCCCGCCATGTACTCAAAGCGATACGATTGAGTGAGTTGTCAGACAACTTCATATTCGACAACCAGATCTTGGCGCAAGTGCAGGCCGCGGGATTTCGCATCGGCGAAATCTCGTGCCCCACGCGCTACGCAGCTGACTCATCGTCGATCGGGCCTGTTGATAGTGTTCGCTATGGCATTGGAGTCATGGCCACTGCTCTGGCCTATCGTTTACACGTTGCGGGCATCCGGCGCTGCAGGTACCTTGAGCCAGTCCCTGGACAAAAGCAGCCGTCGTCACATGAGGCTAGTGTAGCCGATCCTCCGCGTCGACGAGGATGAGGGGCACAAGCAGGGCCGTCCCCTGCAGCAAAGCCATGAAGGTTGCAGCAGTCGCCTGCCGTTGGTGCGGGGCTAAAGTTGAACCGCCTCACGTTCCTGCCGACATGTACGTCGTCACGCACTGCGCAAACTGCGGGGTCGGGCTGACCGTCCCTTACCCGACCGCTGCTCAGCTGCACCAAGCGTATGGCACCTGGTATCGGCCGGACTCCGGGCGGTTTGTGGGTGCTGGGGACTGGCTATTGGCTGCGTTCCGAGGCCGGACTGCGCGCTGGGTGCATCGCACCAGCCCACAAGGGCCAATTCTAGACGTCGGTGCCGGCAGCGGCGCGATGCTTGACGTATTCCACCGAGCTGGGCGGACGGCACTGGGCTTAGAGCGGCGATCGAGTCGGCCCGATGTGCGTGCGTGGACGATCGCTGAGTCCGGCGATGGTTGGGCGGCCATCGTAATGTGGCACTCGCTTGAGCATCTTCCGAATCCCAGGAGGTCTCTCAAGGAGGCTGCACTTGGCCTCCGGAATGGGGGCCTTTTGGTGGTCGCCATCCCGAATGCGGCAAGTATTCAATATCGGGTGTTTGGACCCCACTGGCTTCACTTGGATCTTCCGCGGCATCTCACCCACTTGTCCAAGGATCAGTTGGTGGCAGCGCTCGAAGAGGACGGGCTTACGGTGCTAATGGTGAGTCACGTTCGAGGCGGGCAGGTCGTGTTCGGATGGATACACGGCTTGGTTGGCCGTTTCCCTGGTCACCCAGACCTATACCAGGCACTGCGCCAGGTACAGGCGCGGGAATCCAAGGCGCCGATCGTGCCCGCGATTGCTGCGGCAGTGCTGGTATCTCCCTTGGCGCTGCTCTTGGCTGGACTGGAAATTCTTTCGAGACGCGGTGGGACGATTTGCGTGGTGGCTCGGCGGCCAGCTAGCGGGACCTTCAGAAATATTGGGGGTGAAGCGCCTGGATTGAACCCGGAAAAGGTGTAGGCGGGCGTAGTACCTACGGACCGCTAGCCAGGGGCCCGGGTAGTCTCGAGGAGGCTGTGCTGGCGAGTGGTGGTTTCGTTGATGACCGCCGCAGTTCGGGGACGGCTTCGACCGCCGCCGGCCACAGGGTAGATCAGGAAAGACTCGGTGACCTCATCCAGATCGGCGATCAGCGCCTGACTCGAGTTCGACAGTGATCTGGGCGTTTGGGACTCAAATGGCGAGTGATTTTAGTTCATAGACGCTGATTGGAACGGGTTTTGGGCCCTCCCGTGTAGATACACGGATACTTGCGGACAGGAAGTCGCGCCAGGTATGCTTCGCAGAGATGTACCTGCGGGTGACCCGGCGCACCAACAAGGACGGCTCCGTGGTCGAGTACCTGCAGCTGGCCCACAACGTGTGGCGCCCGGGCAGCCCCCATCCGCACGTCCAGGCCCCCTGGCCCACAAATTCTCTGGACAGCTGGTTGGCATGATGGGCGGGTCAACCAGGAGGAAGCCAGATGACCGAGAGACGGCGGCGGCTGAGCGGTGAAGGCGGGACAGCCGGCGAGGGCGGCCGGTGGTCTTCCTGGCGAAAGATGGAGGTGGTCCTCAGGGTGCTGCGGGGCGAGGACCTGGATTCCCAGAGCCGCGAGCTGCACGTCACAGCGGCGGCCATAGCTCAGTGGCGGGACCAGTTCCTGGCCGACGGCCAGGCGGGGCTGAGGCGCCGGGAGACGGATGAGCGAGATCTGGAGATCAGCCGGATGCGCTGCAAGATCGGCGAGATCACCATGGAGAACGAACTGCTCCGCGAGAGGGCTCGCCGGGCGGAGGCGGCCCACCCTTTCGCCGTGGCGGAGGGAGAGGCCGTTGCGGCCACGGCATCTCCCTCCGCCGGGAAGCAGTACGGTCTGGCCAGAGTCTGCCGGGTGCTGGAGCTAGCCCGCTCCACGGTGTACGCCCATAGGCAGCGGGCGCTCATGCCGGTCCGGGGGATCCGCACTAGCCGGGCCCAGGTGCTGCGGCTGACGCGCCAGGCCAACCTGCTGGCCCCCACCCGGAGCGGCCATGCCCACGGGCCCAAGGCCCACGACGGGACCATCACCACCGACCTTCCCGACCGGATGTGGGGCAAAGGCGGAACCGCCACCCTGACCGGTGAGGTCCAGGCCACGATCTTCATCGCCGTGGACCACTGCACTCAGGAGTGCATCGGCATCCACTCCGCTCTCCAGGGCACCCGCTTCGAGGCGCTGGAGTCGATCCGCCAGGGGATCCGGGAGCACTACGGCAGCTACACATCCCAGGTGGCCTCGGGCCTGGTGCTGCGCCACGACAACGGCAGCCAGTACACCTCGAGCTACTTCCAGCAGGAGCTGAGGTTCCTGGGGATCGAAAGCAGCCCGGCCTACGTGCGCGAGCCCGAGGGCAACGGGGTGGCCGAGCGCTTCATCCGCACCCTCAAGGAGCGGCTGCCCTGGGTGCAGCACTTCGAGACCGTGGACGAGATGGAGCGTGGCCTACAGGCGCTCAAGCAGCGCTACAACCAGCAATGGCTGGTTGCCAAGCACGACTACCGCACCCCGCAGCATCCACGCGCAATGCTGGCGCTGGGGCCAGCCGCCTGATGGTGATCGTTACAATTGACGTACCCCAATTGTCCAGGAAACCTGGGCCGGTACACGCGGCCGCTCACCGCGACGGCAGCCAGCCGATCGCGGTGACGAAAGCATTCGGCCGGCAGGCACCACTTCCAGTGTCTCAGCGACATGCTCGCATCATCCTACGGGTCGGCCTCTTCCGCACTGGGCTGCTGCTCGCTTGGCGCCCGGGGTCTGGACTCATGCCGGTCGACCCCAACACCATAGCCCACATCCCACCGGAGAGCCATCCGCTAGTCCAAGGTTCAAGCACCGGGAAGATTCCGGGACCCGCTCCGCACGTTCCTTGGCAGGAACGTAGCGCTGGGTCAGAGGCGCCTCCCAGAGGTGGGCCACGAAATTGGCGCTGACGCCACCGTCGGTGGTTACCTCTACGGGCCATTGATGGTGGGTCGCCCAGCAGGCAGCATGATGGAACCGCAGCCACAGGTGGTTGCCGCGGGTCGGCGTGCACCACCCACCGCGATCGTGGCGCTCGCTGCGAGGCAGATTGCTGGGGGCCTCCCCGTTTGGCAGGGGCTCGCACTTGCCTCCCTGGCGGCCGTCTCCTTGGGCAGCGCCTGGCGGCAAGGCACCTACTCCAATGCGGCGCTGTTGGCCATCCTTGTTGGACTGCTAGCGGGTGTAGCGGCCGTCATCGCGCACCGGAGCAAGTCGCTCACGGTGCCCGGTTGGATCTGGCCGCTTACGGCCGGAGGTTTGGCCCTCATGAACTTGGCCCCAGGCCTAGACCCTGGTGCACCGCCCACCCAAGCCGCACTTTCCGTTCTCCTATCCTGTGTTACGGTCACGCTCTGCCTGGTTCCCTGGCGGGGCCGCGCAATCCATCTGGCCATGATCGGTGCCGGGACAGACCTGGCGCTCGCTGCCAGTTCGATGGTCTGGGGCCAAGCGGGCATCGACGTCTTCTCGTTCACACAGCGATCGGTGGAGCGCCTGCTCCACGGGCTGAACCCATACGGGATGGCGTACCCGACCACCACCCCGGGACTACTCTCCGCCCACTTCCCGTACGGCCCGGCTCTGCTTTTGCTCGCAGCCCCATTTCGGCTTCTGGGCGACATCCGTCTGGCCAATGCCGCAGCCATGATGCTGCTCATCGCCTGCATCGGAATCTTGGCTCGGCGCCACTTCGGAGAGGCCTCCGCCGGACGCTACGTGGCACTGTCCCTCGCCATGCCGTTCTCTCCCTTCATGATCGTCCAAGCTTGGCCGGAGGTGTACCCAGTCGCGGGGGTTGCGCTCTGGCTGGTTCTGCGCCCGCGCCATCCGCGGTGGGCGGTGTTGGCATTGGGGACAGGACTCTGCACCGTCCCGACCGCTCTGCCGCTGCTGGTTCTCCCCTGGCTGTGGTGGCGCGATGCGCGTCGGGGGATCACCCTGGCGGTCCTGGTCGCACTCTTGATCTGCGTCCCCTTCGCCCTCTGGGCGGGGATCGGCAAGTTCATCGCTGACACCGTCCTCCTCCAACTCCGACTCGCACCGCGAACGGATGCCCTCTCCATCAACGGGCTGCTGGCCCACCTGGGCCGTCCCCTGCTGCCCGGCTGGGCCGGCATCTCCGTGTCAGCGGTCT
Organism: bacterium; assembly: GCA_021816695.1. GTDB lineage: Bacteria > Chloroflexota > Dormibacteria > Aeolococcales > Bog-877 > JAJYXT01. Next base: position 9,670 of record JAKAXE010000026.1, read on the forward strand.
GTCTTGCCGCCTTCGCTCTGTGGGGCGCGAAGCAGTGGGATGCGGCTCTGCTAATGGGTGCAGTCCTCACGTTGCTGGCTTTCTTGACGGCGAAGTGGGCCTTCTTCGACTACTACTTCATCGTCGCGGTGGGGATCGTGCTGGCCCTGGCGTTTGCTGACCCAAGGCCCGACGGCGCGACTCCTCGGACCGCAGTCAGAGACCAAGTAGATGGCGTGGTCACGACGCAACGTGAATAGAGGGACCCGTTGGCAGGCGCCAGAACCTTACCGCGGTGGGCACGGCAGCGGAACCAGAGTTAGCTCGGACGGACTGCTGATCTAGACCCAGGTCAGCTGGATGCGCCGTGGCACCTCTTGTACTTCCGCCCGGAGCCGCAAGGGCACAAAGAGTTGCGGCTGGCGGGAACGGGGACCTGGCTGACGGATTCCAGGTGCGGTTGTCCGTTCCCCACGGTCGTGGTGGGGGTGCCGGCAGCGAGCGCGGGGGCGAGCGACTGCGCAGTCTCCCAAGGTTGGGCAGTAGCCTCTGCCTGTTGCGCCACCTGGGACGCCACCGACCCGGCCTCGGCGTGTACCGCCACCCCGGCCAGCGGCTCTGGTGCGGGCTGGAGCTGGATCTGAGAGTGGAATACGTAGCGCACGATCTCCTGCTTCAGGGACTCCTGGAAAGACTGGAAGGCGGAGAACGCCTCTGACTTGAACTCCACCAGTGGGTCGCGCTGGCCCATTGACTGCCAGCGGATGTCGTCTTTGAGGTGCTCCAGGGTGGTCAGGTAGTCCGCCCAACGCTCATCGATGAGGGTAAGCATGAGCTGCACCTCCACCTGGCGCACCAGCTCATCGCCGAACTCCCGCTCGCGCTCGGCGTAGATGCGCTGGGCTTCCTGGATGACGGTCTCGGCGACCTCCTGGGCTGAATTCCCCAACTGCTCCAGGTCGACCTCCTCCGCGGAGGGGAACGGGAAGAGGTAGCGCAGGCGCTCCCAGAGGCTCTCCAGCTCCCAGCCGTCCTTGTGGCCCCCCTGGCAATGGAGGTTGACCAGCTCTCGGACGACCTCCTCCAGCCACTCCATGACGTTGGCGCGGGTGTCGATCCCCTCCAGGATCCGGTCGCGCTCGGAGTAGACGATCGCCCGCTGGGTGTTGACCACGTCGTCGAACTCGACCACGTAGCGGCGGTTGTCGAAGTTGAAACCCTCGACGCGGGACTGGGCGGACTCGATCTGGCGGCTGACCATCTTGGATTCGATGGGCGTCTCGTCGGTGAGCCCTAGGCGGGCCATTAGCCCCTGCATCCGCTCCCCGCCGAAGACCCGCATGAGGTCGTCCTCGAATGAGAGGAAGAAGCGGGTCTCACCCGGGTCCCCCTGGCGGCCCGCGCGGCCCCGGAGCTGGTTGTCGATCCGCCGCGACTCATGGCGCTCGGTGCCGATGATGTAGAGGCCGCCGAGCTCCGCCACCCCTTCTCCCAGGACGATGTCCGTCCCTCTCCCGGCCATGTTGGTGGCGATCGTGACCGCTCCCCGCTGCCCGGCGGCAGCCACGATCTCGGCCTCCCGCTCGTGAAGCTTGGCGTTCAGGACCTCGTGGGGGATCCCCCGCTTGTCCAGCAGGCGGGACAGCCTCTCGCTCTTCTCGATGCTCACCGTTCCCACCAGCACCGGCTGCCCAGCCTGGTGTCGCTCCTCGATCTCCTGGGCTATGGCCTTGAACTTGGCCTCCTCGCTGCGGTAGATGAGGTCCGGCTGATCAATGCGGACCATCGGCCGGTTGGTGGGAATCGGCACCACCTCCAGCTTGTAGATCTTGTGGAACTCCTCCGCCTCGGTGAGGGCGGTACCGGTCATCCCGGCCAGGACCTCGAAGGTCCGGAAGTAGTTCTGGAAGGTCACTGTCGCCAGGGTTCGCTGCTCCTGCTGGACCCGGAGCCCCTCCTTGGCCTCGATCGCCTGGTGGAGCCCATCCGACCACCGCCGGCCAGGCATGGTTCGCCCGGTGAACTCGTCAACGATCACGACCTCGCCGTTCGTCACGATGTAGTCCCGATCCTTGAGGTAGAGGGCGTGGGCCTTGATGGCCTGGTTGATCTGGTGGGCTTCCTCGACATGCTCGATGGCGTAGATGTCGGAGATGCCGGTCATCCGCTCGATCTTGTCGACGCCCTCCTCGGTGAGGCTCCCGGACTTGGTCTTCTCGTCGAAGGTGTAGTCGGCCTCGGGATTGAGCCGCCGGATCAGGGAAGCGTACTGGTAGTACTTCTCGGTGGACTCCTCCCCCAGCCCCGAGATGATGAGCGGGGTGCGCGCCTCGTCGATGAGGATCGAGTCCACCTCGTCGACGATGGCGTAGTAGCGGTCGCGCTGCACCTTCTGCTCCAGGCTGCGGGCCAGGTTGTCACGCAGGTAGTCGAACCCCAGCTCGTTGTTGGTGGCATAGACCACGTCCGCGGCGTAGGCCTCCTGCCGGCTCACCGGGCGCAGGTGGCGCAGCCGCTCGTCCTGGTGGGCCTCGTCGGTGAACTCGGGATCATAGAGGAACGACTGCTCGGGGATGATCGCCCCGACCGAGAGCCCCAGAAGATGGAACATGGGGGCATTCCAGCCCGCGTCCCGTCGGGCCAGGAAGTCGTTCACCGTGACCAGGTAGCAACCCCTTCCCGTGAGGGAGTTCAGGTAGAGAGGAAGGGCGGCCACCAGGGTCTTGCCCTCGCCCGTCTTCATCTCGGCGATCTTGCCCTCGTGGAGCACCATGCCGCCCACCAGCTGAACGTCGAACGGTCGCATCCCCAGGGCACGCTCAGCCGCCTCCCGGGCCAGGGCGAAGGCTTCGGGCAGGAGGTCGTCGAGGGTCTCCCCCTTCTGCAGCCTCTGCTTGAACTCCTGGGTGCGCTCCGTAAAGGCTGCGCTTGGTAGCTCCTTGAACTCCTTACCCAGGAGCCCGATGCGCTCGGATGTGGCCAGGTGGTGGCGCACCTCCCGCCGGGTGGGGTCGTAGATCCTGGTGAAGACGCTCATCTCCTCCGATTATCCCCCACCATCTTCTAGCGGCCCCATCCCACTCGCCCGGCATCGTCTGGTCAACGCCTCTCGGAAGGACTGGGACCGGCCCAGCGCCCTGGCGCCCGCCTCCAGGGCGACCTCCGGTAGGCAACCGCCACCAGCACCGCCACGGCCAGGGATGCCACCGAGAGCCGGCCGATCGCCTCGGCCGGATTCACTAACAGAAAGAACTCGGGAAGGACGACCATGCAGGCGAGCGTGCCCAGAACCTCCCACTCCCGAACGGCCCTGAAGTCTGGCCCCACGACCAGCGCCAGCAGCGGGAGGAGCACCAGCAGGTCGTTGCTGTGACTGTAGGGCGCCACCAGAACCCACGTCCCCATGATCATTCCCGCGAGCCAGGCGGGATTCAGATTCAGCTCCGTGTCGGAGTCACCCCGTGCCTCAAGTCCGGGACGGGTCCAGATCAGGCGCACAATCCCGGCCAGCCCAGCCGCGACTATGAGGAAAGTCACGGGGTCCCTGGGGGACGGGGTGAGCCCCCAGAAGGCAGGGGCAAACCTCAAGAGACCGGGCAGCCCAGCCAGATCCGGCTGAATCGAGGCGATCGACGTAGAGAAACGACCGACGCTCGCCCACCACTGGGCCAAGAGACTTGGGTGAAGCACGGCAGGTCCGGCCAGCAAGACCACGCCGGCCGCCATGGCGCCAAGCACATACCGCCTGGCCCGGTTACGCGCCAACGCCGGCCACAGGAGCGCGACGGGGAGGACCCACATCACCTGCGGCTTTACAAGCGCCGCCACCATCGCCAGGGCACCAGCCCAGCCGTACCGTCCCTTGCAGGCGGTCAGGATGCTGACAATCTCCAGGCCAAGCAGCCAGCCATCCACCTGGCCGGTGAGCAGTCCGCGCCAGAGCACCTCCCAGATGCCTACCGAGGCCGCTAGGAGCCAGGGCCGACGCCATCCCAGGGCTCGGGCCAGGATCCAGGCGCTCCCCAGAGCGATCGCTCCGCTCAGAGCCACCCATAGGTGGAGGGCGATCGAGAAGGGGAGGCGGGTGAAGGGTGAGAGCGCGAAGGCGACCCAGGGCAGGTACTCGAAGGCCTGATTGAACTCAATACCCCGTAGGTCCTGGTAGGGGCTGCGGCCAGAGGTGAGGGCGGCGGCGGCGTGGTAAAGGACGGCGAAGGCGGTCGCGCGTACGGAGAGGACCAGGTCCAGGTAAAGGAACGTCGTCGCCAGGCTGACGCCCACCATGGTCGCGGCGGCGAGTACCACGAGCCACTGCCGGCGGCGCCACACCAGCGCATCATACGGTCGGCAAATTGTGCCGGCGAAGGCCTCTGAAGCCCTTGAGGAGTTCTAGCGGCTGACCAGCCGGTGGCCGTTGTCTTCCCACGTGAGGCCACCAAGTCCGGCAGTGGGCCACGCCAAAGCCCCAATGTGTCGCCTGCGGATGGGAGCCTGCCTGCCGAAGTCGGCCCTCTGCCAGCGGCGCCGCCCACACATCGCTGAGGCGCTAGCAAGTGGCCCTCTTGCTAAGCGGATATGCTCCCCCGGTGCGCCCCCGATTTCCTGCCAGTCGAGTCGGGGCCTGGGCCGTGACCATGGGCCTGGCCAGCCTGGTCTTCGAACTCGGGTTCCGGGCATACGCCCTCACCCCGTCGGACTTTCAGACGTTCCTCGCCGCCTCCCATCGGCTCATGGCCGGCCTCCCACTGTACGGAGGGAGGTTCGTCAGCCCACCGGAGCTGGCCGTCATCCTCGTGCCGCTCACCGTGGCGCCGTTTCCGGTCGCCTACTCCATCTTCCTGGCGGCAGGCATCGGGGTATTGGCCTGGGGAACCGGGTCGTATGCGAGAGAGCTAGGACTGAATCGATGGGGTACCGCACTGGCGGTGGTACTCAGCCCCCAGGGCTGGTGGGGCCTGATGCTGGGCCAGCCCGACGCCCTCCTGGTAGGCCTACTGCTGCTGGCGGTGGTCGCTGTCCGGCATCAGCGGTGGACGGCGGCGGGGGCGATCGGGCCCTGGCTGCTTCTCAAACCGGACCTCACCTGGCCGGTGGTCCCCTTGCTGATCGCTGCCGCCTGGAGAGATGCCGGAGCCAGGCGGCAAGTGGCGACTGGGTTGGCGCTCGGGGGCAGCACCTTCCTGCTCATGGCCGGCTGGCTGCTGCCGACCTGGGTGGTCGGACTCGCCGACTTCGGCGGCCGGTCCCAGTTCCAGGGCCTCCTCAGCGGCCTGCCCGACCTCCTCGGAGGGGAGTTGCGCGCCGCGCCAGCGCGTCTGATCCTGGCCTCCCCCCTGACCTGGGCGATCGTTGGGGCCGGACTGGTGGCCATGGTTGCAGCCGCCCTGCTCGCCGGGCGGCGAGCAACCAGCACGTCACAGCGCATGGAGTGGATGATTCTCGTTCCGCTGGCGGTCTGGATCGCCACCTCCCCCTACCTCCATGCCGAGGATGCCCTGTTCGCCGTCCCCCTGGCACTGCGGCTGGCGGACTCGGGCAACAGCTGGTCTCGCCTGCCCCTGCTCTTGATCCTGCTCCCGTGGGTCGTCTTCCCGACTTGGGGCGCCCTCTCGGCCATCTTTGCGCTCGGCCTGGCCGGTGCTGGAGTCGCGCTCATGGTTCGAGAAACGGGTCCGGGGCGAGAGCCGGTGCCGGTGGATTCAGTGGCCGCTACCTAGGCGGTCTCCCTCGTCCCGTCGGATTGAGGGAGCCGCCCGGGAGTCAGCCGGGTGCTTGCGCCTGGGTCACCGGCGAGGCGTAGGCCGGGCCCGTGCCCGCCCCGCCCACCTCCATCCAACAGGTGCGGCAGCCTTCAACCACGACGACAAGAGCGGCCACCGGGGTGAGCGAAACGGGGAGGAGGTGGATGGGGTCCAGGACAGGGAGGTAGGCGATCAGAAGCAGCGCCAGGGCAGCTCCAAACCCGGTGAGGCGCTGGTCCTCCCGGAGTCCCCAGAGGAGGGCAGCCAGGGCGCCGAACACTCCCAGCGCCACCGGCCAGGGAACCAGACCAGCAGGCCAGGCAAGCAGTATCAGAAGCACCACACCGATGGCCAGCCAAAGCCCGGACCCGTGGAGCCGGCGTACGTCCCTGCCCAAGATCAGCACCAGGAGCGGCAGTAGGAGGAGGTCATCGTTGCTGTGCGCGTACGGCGTCGCCGCCAGCCAGATCGCCACGGGCACCGAGACCGCCCAGGAGATCCGTCCCACCTCGGTGACCCCATCCCAGGCAGAGGAGGCTACCAGCCACCAGCCGAAAGTAGCCATTCCCAGAAGGGCGAGTGCGATCACCGCCAGCGTTCCCGGGGTGAGGAGGTGCCCGGTAAACCCCCAAGCGGGAGGAGCGGCCTGCTGGAGAGATGGGAGTCCGGATAGATCTGGCTGAGTGGTACCGATGCCCGTGGAGAAGCGCGCCAGGGCATGCTCCCAGGGTGCCAGCAGTGCCACTCCGGCGAGGAGCGCCGCCATGGAGGCCGTGGCGAATCCGGTGGCGAACCAAAGGACCCGGTGCCGGTCGGGCCAGAGCGCGAGGACCAGGAAGATCGGGGCAGGCCAGAGGAGATCTGGCTTGAGCCAGAGGACCCCCAGCACCAGTCCCGAGGCAAGGGGCCGGTGATGCCAGGCCAGCAGCATCGCCCCCCCGACCGCTGCCAGGAGCACGGCATCGAACTGTCCGTAGAGGAAACCCTGGAAGCTGATCCAGGAGACGAGAGCCGCAGCAGCGGTCAGCCGATCGTGGGTCCACCCCAGGTCGCGCAGGAGGAACACCGTGACCACACCGGCGGCGGCGGCACCCAATGCGGTGAGCACCACGAATGCCGCCCAGAAGGGCAGGGTGGTCAGCGGCACCAGGACCACCGCGGTGATGGGCAGGTAGGCGAAGTAGTTGAGCGCCGGCTGCTGGTATGGATACGGGTCGGCCCGTTGCAGGAAGTGGAGCAGGACTTGAGGCGAGTACGGGTTCTGGCTGGCCGCCACCGCCTTGGCCGCGCCATAGAGGACCCGGAAGTCTGAGGCCAGCCCATATGGGTGGGGGGGAAGCACGCGGGTGAGGGCCAGGACCACCATCCCCACCGACACCCCGATCACCAGAGCCAGAACCAGCATCCGCGGCCTCCGGCTCCGGCTCTCCAAGAGCTCGTCAAGGCTGGGCGCCGTCCCCCCGCTCACCGGGCGCTCACTCCAAGGCGAGCGCTTCGGTCGGATCCATGCGCGCCAGCTGCCGGGCGGGAAGTACCGCGGCCAGGGCCAGCGCTGCCACCACCGCCACCAGAACCGCCAGCACCGCGGCCAGGGAGATGCTGAAGGGGAGTGGCAAGTAGGGCGTGGAGGCCGCGGCGACCTCGGGGTAGACCAGCCCAACTCCGGCCGCAACGCCGAGGACAGCCCCCAATAGCGCGGTGGCGGCGGCCTGCCCGATCACGGCCCGGCCCAGTGCCGCCCGCCCCAACCCCAGCACCCTCAGCAGAGCCAGCTCCCTGGTCGCCTCCCGAGTGTCCAGGACCACGGTGTCCACGGCAGCCAGGACCGCGATCACCACCCCGACCAGGGCCACCGCAGAGAGCAGGGCGATGTCATTCTGGATGCCCTGGTCCACCCCCTGCCGGACAGCGGCCACCGTCTCCGGCTGCATGCCGTAGCGGAAGGCCGCGAGGCGCACCGCCGCAGCCGCCCCGGACCCACTGGCCCGCAGCTGGATGAGGTTGAATCCGTCCGCTCCAGAGCTGAAGTCCCTCACTGCCGTGCCCTGGGAGATAACCACGCTCTCGACCCCGGCCGGCCCCGGGAGCGTGTGGGCCACCACGCCCGCCACGCGGAACGTCCCCCGCCCGCCCGACGCCACCAGGGCCAGCCGGGAGCCCGGGCGGGCGTGGAGGGCCTGGGCGAGCTGCAGCGGGATGATCACCCCGGGCCCGCGCTCAGCCAGGCGCAGGGCCTGGGTTCGCTGTCCCTCCACGAACTGCAACGCCCCACTGGCGGCATAGGCGGGCAGGCTGGTGGCTGCCAGCGTCACCGCAACATGGCCGGCGCGAGCGGGAAGGAACCGGATAGGAGCGACCTCTGAGACCTTGGGGTGGCCACTCGCCCCGCGCACCGCCGCCAGCAGCTGGGTCTCCACCTGGGAACTCTGGACCACCGGGCCGACCACCAGGTAATTCCCCACGAACAGGCGGCTCACCCAGAGGTTCCCAGACAGCAGTGCCGACGAGGTGATCCCCGCCAGGCTGGCGGCGGTCGCCATCGAAACAAAGAGGCTTCCCAGCGCCAGGGATGTCCGGCCGGGCCGGGTCCGGGCCCGAGTGGCGACCGCCGCCACCGGTGCCAGCAGTAGTCCCCCCGTCATGGAGGCCAGGATTCCCACGAGGCGCGGACCCTGCCAGCCCAGAAGGCAGAGCACGGCAGCATATGTGAGGGTCGCCCCCAACGCCACTCCCCAGCTGCCTCCCGCCGAGAAAGCCGCGGCGGCGCCCAGTGCCGCCAGGAGACCCACTAGGGGCCAGGCCCGCGCCAGGGTGCGGCCACCGCGCCGGGAGCGAGGGCGCACCGCTTCCAGCGGCCGGGTCGTGGCCGCCTCGATCGCCGGCACCAGTGAGGCACCCAGCGCCAGTGCCACGGTCAGCAGCACGCTTCCCAGAGTCCACTCCCACTGGAAGCGGATGCCGACCTCGGGAGAGGAGCTGGTGGCGCTGGAGATCGCCACCAGGATCGCGGCCAGCGCGTACCCGGCCACTGCTCCCAGGACCCCGCCGAGCAGCCCCACGGTCAGGGCCTCGCGGATGAAGCTGCGGAAGACCAGGGTTCGGCTGGCCCCGGCCAGCCGCGCCAGCCCAATCTCCCGTCGGCGCTCCAGGACCACAGACGAGAGAGTGGCGCCGACCAGGGACACCGCCAGAAGCAGGCTGAGGGCGGTCACCGCGTCCAGGACCGGGGCCAGCTCGGAGACCGGGTCCTGGCCCGCGGGTCGGGCCGCGCTCACCGTGAAGTCCTGGCGGAGGGCCGAGGGGAGCTCCCGTTCGAGGATCCCCAGGGTGGCACCGGGCCGGAGCCGAACGGCGATCTCCTGGACCGCGAGCCCCGAGGCGAAGAGCCGCAGCGCCGTGGCCGAAGGCACATAGACGGCGTCGCCGGTGAAAGGAGCCCCGGGGCCGGAGTCCGGCACCACCCCCACCACCCGGAAGTTCCCCACGCCCTTTGACTCGGTGAGGCCGATCGCCCCTCCGAGCCCGACCGCGCCAGACACCCCCTGGCCGGTGGAGGCGGAGAATCCCGGGCTCAGCGACTGGCTGACCGCGACCGTCCTCCCGGCACCCGGCCGGCTTCCTCGCAGCAGCGGAAGTGGCCGAAGGGCCACCCCCTGCGGGTAGACCAGCACCAGGACCACCTGCTGGAAGCCCCCACCCGGCAGCCTGGCCAGATCGGCCTTGCTGGTCAGCAGACCGACATCCGAGACGGCCGGGAGCTTTTGGACGCCGGCCACCTCGGAAGCGGAGAAGCCCGGCCGGCTGAAGGGCGCTATGTCGTACTCGGCCCGCCCGGCCGCCAGCTGAGCCGCTCGCTCCGCCTGGGCGTGGAGAGCGGCGGCTGCCAGCTGGGTGCCGAGCACCGATGCCCCACCCAGGGCGAGGGCCGCGACCGCCAGCAGCAGCCTCGCCAGCGCGGAGCGCCGCCAGAGAAGGGGGATCACGACCTGGTCCCCCTAGAGACCATGGGCCGAAAGGCGCTCCAGCAGGGGGGCCGTGTCGTGGACGCTGCGCCGGCCCAGCTCCACGGTCTCGCGGATCTCCCCGTCCACCATGATCGCCACCCGCTCGGCGTAGGCGGCGGTGCGCACGTCGTGGGTCACCATGACGATGGTGCGCTGGTCCCGACGCGAGAGCCTCAGGAGCAGTTCCAGGACCGCGCGCCCCCCTTGGTAATCCAGGGTGCCGGTGGGCTCGTCCGCCAGCAGCACAGCGGGATCGGCGACCAGGGCTCGGGCCACCGCGACCCGCTGCTGCTCACCGCCCGCTATCTCCTCTGGGCGGTGGCCCTGGAGCCCCCGCAGCCCGAGCAGGTTCATGACCTCCTCCGCCCGCTTGCGCGCGTCCCGGTCGCGCCCCAACCCGCGCAGTGGCCAGACGCGCTCGCGCTCCAGGCGGTAGGGGAGCATCACGTTCTCGGCGGCGGTGAGGCTGGGGAGCAGGTTGAAGAACTGGAAGACGAAGCCGATCTGGTTGCGCCGGAAGGCAGCCAGCTCCCGGTCGCTGAGCTCGTATAGGTCCTGCCCCTGGATCCGCACCCGCCCGGACGTGGGCTGGCTCAACCCCCCCAGCATGTGCAGCAGGGTGGACTTGCCACAGCCGCTCGGACCCATCACCGCGAAGAACTCCCCGCGGTGGACCTGCAGTGAGATCCCCCGCACCACCTCTCGAGGTGTCCTGCTGATGGCGTACGACTTGTGAAGGTCCTGGACGTCCAGGACGGGCGGCTGGGCCGCCTCCACCTCACTCATCCAGATAGCCGCTGATCACCTGCTCGATGGTATTGGAGAGGAAGCCCCCCTGGGCTCTCGGGTAGCGCGCCTCCACCCCCCGCCGGGGTGGCTTGGGCTTGGGGGTGGGGGTCGGGGTGGGCGTCGGAGTTGGGGCGGGCGTCGGAGTTGGGGCGGGCGTTGAATGGCCGCCACCCCCACCTCCACCCGAGCTGGGTGGCGGCGGCGGCGGTGGCGGTGGGGGTGGTGCGGAGGCGGCGATCAGGGCGAACTCCTCGGCGAACATGTACACGTCGCTCCAGGGGCCACCCCCGCTGCCGGGGTAGTTCCACGGTGCGGTCGTGTACCAGGACCCCACCCCCAGGATGTTGTAGTCTCCCAGAATATTGGCCCGGTGGTCAGGGGAGGCCATGAAGGCGCTGTTGATGGCCACCGCTGGGCTGGCGTCCCCGGAGTTCCAACCCACGTTCTCCCCCGCCGACCGCCAGGCGATCCCGTCGGCGGACATGATCGGCCACACGTAGCCGCCGTCGGCGCTGCAGCCAGGGATCTGGTGGGAGAAGTAATCGCGGTTGAGCATGTCGGCTGCCCGGCCGTAGATCGGGGAGTAGCTGCAGCCGTAGTAGGGCCGCGCCTCACCGATCCCGTCCAGGGTCGAGTTGTTCGCCAGCGCCCCGAGCCCGTTGCTGGTCCGGTCCTGGTTGACCAGCGAGAACAGCTCGCTGTCCAGCCCGGTGGGCGACCCGGTCTGGGCCAGAGCCGGGCTCAGGCCCGGCCCCAGCAGCAGAAGGGCAACAGCGGCTCCCAGGGCCGCCAGGAGCAGGCGGCCCCGGGCCAGGGGACGGACGGAGCTAGCCAAGCCGCCGCTGCAGGGGGCCGGCGGGCGGGGTGGGCAGCCTGACCGCCGCCACCTGGTCGGCGCGGCGGTCGGGGAAGAGGCGGGAGATCTCGGGAGGGAGCGGCAGCCCCATGTCGAAGAGGCGGTCGAGGATCTGGGGCCGGACGCCCGTCAGCTCCAGGGTGGTCTTGAGGTTGCCCTGGTTGTCAGCCCCCTCGGCCTTCATCAGGAAGATGTCCTGCATGCTGATGGTCTCGCCCTCCATCCCCACCACCTCGCTGATGGCGGTGATTCGGCGGCTCCCGTCCCGAAGCCGGTTGAGCTGGACCACGATGTTGATGGCCGAGGCGATCTGCTGGCGGATGGCCTTGCTGGGAAGCTCGATCCCCCCCATGAGGACCTGGGTCTCGAGCCGGGAGAGGCTGTCCCTGGGGGAGTTGGCGTGGACCGTGGTCATGGAGCCGTCGTGGCCGGTGTTCATGGCCTGGAGCATGTCCAGCGCCTCGCCACCACGCACCTCCCCCACCACGATCCGGTCGGGGCGCATGCGCAGGGCGTTGATCACCAGGTCGCGGATGGCGATCCGGCCCTCACCCCGGACGTCCGGGGGGCGGGACTCCAGCCGGCAGACGTGCTCCTGGTGGAGCTGAAGCTCGGCGGCGTCCTCCACGGTGACGATGCGCTCGTCTGGCGGGATGAACCCGGAGCAGATGTTGAGCAGAGTGGTCTTCCCCGCCCCGGTGCCCCCGGAGATGAGGAGGTTGGCCCGGGCCAGGACGCTGGCCTGGAGGAACGAGGCCGCGGCCTCGGTGATAGTCCCGAAGTGAATGAGGTCGGTGATCCGAAGCCGCTCCTTGGCGAACTTCCGGATCGTGAGCAGGGGGCCGTCGATGGCCACCGGAGGCACCACGGCGTTGACCCGAGAACCGTCCAGCAGGCGGGCGTCGCAGAGAGGCTGGCGGGTGTCGATCCGCCGGCCCACCGCGGAGACGATGAGGTCGATGACCTTGAGGAGGTGCTCCTGATCCTTGAAGCGGACGTCGGTGAGCAGGATCCGGCCGTGCGACTCCACGTACACCATGTCGGGGCCGACCACCATGATCTCGGTGAGGTTGTCGTCCTCGACCAGGACCCGGAGGGGGCCAAGTGCCTGGAGGTATCCCTCCTGGTCCGATGCGGCTTCGGCTTGTGACATCACCATGGGTTACTCCAAAGTCAGCTGGGGTTGGGGGGAGAGCCCGGGCGCCGGGCGCAGGAGCAGCCGGGCGGGTAGCGAGAAGCCCATCCGCTCCAGGGTGCCGGGGGCCAGCTCCAGAGTGGAGCGGGCGCCACGCACCGGCGCGAGGGTCACCGAGAAGGGACGCAGCGACCAGGGCCGCATCCTCGACACGGAGCGCACCACGTCCCCCTCAGTGTCGAGGAAGAGGAGGTCGATGGCGGTGCGCATGAAGAACATGTGGATGCTGCGGCAGGGGACCAGCCAGATCCCCTCACCTGCCGGCACCTCGCGCCTGCCCATAAGGCCAAGGAAGCGGCTCAGGATCCCCCTGGCCACCCTCACCCGGGTGGCCAACTGGCGGCCGTCGGGAAGGAGCACCTCCACGAAGTCCGCCCGCTCCGGCAGGGTACCGCGCTCAGCCGACATGGAAGAGCAGGTGGACGGCGGGCGGTCCCAGGAGGATGACGAAGAGCGTCGGGAAGATGCAGCCCACCATGGGGAAGAGCATCTTGAGGCTGGCCTGCTGCGCCTTCGCCTCGGCGCGCTGCCGACGGCGGCGCCGGAGCTCGTCCGACTGGATGCGGAGCACGCGGGCGATCCCCACGCCGAGCTGGTCGGACTGGACCAGCGCCTGAATGAAGGCGTTGAGCTCGGGAACCCCCGAGCGCTTGCCCATCTCCTCCAGCGCCTCCTGGCGGGGCCGGCCCAGGCGTATCTCGTTGAGAACGAAGGCGAACTCCCGGGAGAGGGCGTTGTCGAACTTCTCCACCACCCGGTTGAGGGCGGCGTCGAAGCCCAGCCCGGCCTCCACGCTGATGGTGAGCAGGTCCAGGCTGTTGGGCAGCGCCAGGGTGATCTCCTTCTGACGGGCCGAGACGGTGCGCTTCAGGAGGTACTGAGGACCGATGTAGCCGATGACCGCTCCAAAGAGCAGTCCCAGCCACCACGTGAAGTTGAGGAGGACCGCCAGCCCGATACAGGCCAGTCCGAGCACCACCGCCAGGACCACCTGGATGGCCATCAGGCTGGCGGCATTGATCCCCAGGGGACGCCCCGCCAGGTCGATCATGATCTGCATCTTCTGGGCCCGGTCCCGGGGCTGGAGCGTCGCCAGCCGCTTCCCGATGCGGTCGAAGAAGGGCCGCAGCACGCGCTCGCTGAAGGGACGGGAGAGTTCGATCTGGGCCAGGGTCTGATTGGCCTCCGGGGCCTCGTACACGGCCAGCCGGGCGTCCAAGAGGTCGACAGGAGCGGTGTTGCGGGAGGTGACCCCCACGACCACGAAGAAGACGGCGACCGCCGCCAGGACCCCGACCAGGATGGCGTCAACCGACATGGCTCAGACCTCGATGTTGGCGATGCGCTGCATGATGTAGTAGGCGACGGCGATGGAGCAGGCGCAGACGATGAGGATGTACGGCCCCGGGCCCTTGAAGGTGAGCAGGGGCGCGATGTACTGGGGGTTGATCGCCTGCAGCACCAGCGCCAGTCCGATCGGCAGCCCGGTGATGATGTAGCTGGAGGCCCTCGCCTGGGCCGTGAGGGTCCGGATCTCGCCCTTGATCCGGATCCGCTCCCGGATGGTGAAGGCGATGTTGTCGAGGATCTCGGCGAGGTTCCCGCCGACTACCCGCTGGATCTGGACGGCGGTAACCACCAGGTCCAGGTCCTCGGAACGGATGCGGGTGACCATGTGGCTGAGCGCCTCGTCGGTGTTGACTCCCAGCTGGATCTCCCGGTTGGCTCGGGAGAACTCCTCGGCCACCGGAGGGTTGGCCGAACGGGCCACGCTGGCCATGGCCTGCGGGAAGCTGTACCCCGCCTTCAGGGCGTTGCTGAGCAGCACCAGGACGTCGCCCAGTTGGTCGTTGAAGCGGCGCGAACGCCGGCGCTCGCGGAAGCGCAGGACCAAAGGCGGGATGAAGACACCCACCACCGCCAGGATGGCGGCGAAGATGAGGTTGCGGTAGACGGCCAGCCCGATCAGGGCCAGGACCACCACAGCGCCCACCCGGATCAGGTACCACTCCGCCGGGCGGAGCTTCAGGTCGGCCCGTCCCAGAGCCTCGGAGATGGCCGCCGAGCGGCCGCGCTGGCTGGCCAGCACCTGGGCCCCGGTGCGGCCGCCCCCCCGGATACGTCCGAGGAGGCGGGTGATCGGCCCCTGAGGCTGGGCGTCCGCCCCCTCGGGAACGCTGATCACCAGCCCCGCCCCCGCCTCAGCGAATCGGCGGACGCGCTCATCCAGGTCGGCCTCGCGGCTCCTGGTGCGGGCCAGACCCACGGCGGCGATGGCGGCGAAGACGGCCAGCGCCCCCAGGGCGTCGAAGAGGAGGGGCAGGGCGCTCATGCGGCGCTGTCCGTGGCAGAGGGCTGGGCTTCGTGGAAGATCGCGGGATCCACGGGCTCGCCCATCGCTTTGAGGTCGGCCAGCGACTTGGGCTCGGCAACGGCGTGGAAGCTACCGATCACCCGGCCGTCGTCGTCCAGTCCCTCCTGCTGGTACACGAAGATGTCCTGGAGCACCACCTTGTCACCGTCGAAGCCCTGGACCTCGGAGATGGCCACCACCCGCCGGCTGCCGTCCCGCAGCCTCGCCTGCTGGACGATGATGTTGATCGCCGCGGCGATCTGCTCGCGGATGGCCCGGGAGGGGAGGTCGGCACCGGCCATGAGCACCATGGTCTCGAGCCGGGAGAGGGTGTCCTGGGGGCTGTTGGAGTGAACGGTGGTGAGTGAGCCATCGTGACCCGTGTTCATCGCCTGGAGCATGTCCAGCGCCTCACCGCCCCGGCACTCCCCCACCACGATCCGGTCGGGGCGCATCCTGAGGGAGTTGATCACCAGCTCCCGGATGCCGATCCGGCCCCGGCCTTCGATGTTGGCCGGGCGGGACTCCAAGGTCACGACGTGCTCCTGGTTGAGCTGCAGCTCGGCGGAGTCCTCGATGGTCACGATTCGCTCGTCGTCGGGGATCCAACCGGAGAGCACGTTCAGTGTGGTGGTCTTCCCCGACCCGGTGCCCCCGGCCACCACCAAATTCTGGCGGCCGCGGACACAGGCCCGAAGGAAGGTGGCCATCTCCTGGGTCATGGTCCCGAACTCCACGAGGTTCTCGATCGTGAAGGGGTCCTTGCTGAAGCGCCGGATGGTGAGGGTGGGGCCCTTGAGCGCCAGCGGGGGGATGATCACGTTCACCCGGGAGCCGTCGCGAAGGCGGGCGTCCACCATGGGGGAGCTCTCGTCGACTCTCCTTCCGACCGAGCTCACGATCCGGTCGATGATCTGCATGAGATGGTCGTTGGAGTCGAAGTGGGCGGGGTAGCGGTGGATCCGCCCCTGGCGCTCCACGTAGATCTGGTCGGGGCCGTTGACCATGATCTCGGTGATATCGGGGTTCTTGAGTAGCAGCTCCAACGGCCCCAGGCCCAGGATGTCGTTGACGATCTGCTCCACCAGCCGCTGCCGGTCGTTGCGGGTGATGGAGATGCTCAGGTCTTCCAGCACGGCACCGGTGAGCTCACCGATCTTGGCGACCAGGGTGTCCCGGGGTGCCTTGGAGACGTCCGAGTACTCCTCCAAGAGTGCCTGGGTCACCTGGGACTTGATCGCGGAATACTGCGGGTGGGTGGTGTGGCGCTGCTCCTGCTGGCGCGCACCCTCCGCCCGCTCCCGCCAGCCGGGACCCGCCGCCGGGGCAGCCGCCTTGGCAGGAGCCGCCGTGGTCGCTGCCTGACGCTGCGCCTCCTGCTTCTCGGCAGCCTCAGTGACCGCCCCGGCCAGCCGGGAGCCCTGGGGCGCGGGCGGGGACGCGGGGGCGGTGGCCGGGGCTCCGGTCTCGGCCTCCGTCTCGCCCTGGTTGCGAACCCGTTCAAGCAGTGACATCTGGGGCTTGCTCCTCGGCTACTCTAGCGCCGCAGACTGAACCGGTGGCCGGCCTGGGGCTTGGACTCCAGCTTGATCTCCGACGCTGGCTCGGCGGCCGGATCCAGGCTCCGGGCCAGGGCCTTGAAGAGTGAGGAGAGCTCGGCTTCCGGGTTGCCCACCACGACGGGCACCGCCCGGTGGATGGAGCCACCCACCAGCCGCGGCTCCGAGGGCAGCTGCACCCGGACCGGGAACTTCAGGTTGCGCTCGATGCTGGGGGAGTCGTAGACGGCGTGGGCGTCGTGCCCATTGATCACCACCACGATCCGTTCGCGCTCCACTCGGAGCGACTCCAGGGTCTTCAGCATGAGGCGGGTGTCCTTTATGGCCGGGATGGTGAGCTGGCCGACGACGACGATCCGGTCGGCGGCGTCGACAACTTCCAGGGCAGCTTCCGACAGCTGGCTGGCCGTGTCGACCACGACCCAGTCAAACTCTCGTCGCAATATGTCGACGATGGAGCGGACGTGCTCGGCCCGCACCAGGTCCCCGTACTCAGGGCTGAAGGGGCCAAGCAGCACCCGCAGCCCCAGCGGGCCGTCGGCCAGCACGTCGTCCACGAACTCCCAGTCGGGCTGGGACTCGCCGTCCACCAGCTCGGTGATGGTCTTGGCGTGGTCCAGGTTGAGCATGACGCCGACGTCACCGAACTGCAGGTCGAGGTCGACCAGGCACACCCGGGTGGAGGTCTCGGCCCGGAGCGCCAGCGCCAGGTTGACGGCCACCACACTTTTGCCGCTGCCGCCCTTGCCACTCAGCACGGCAACCAGCTTGCCCCCGGAGGGCGGCTGCTCGCCATCGGCCCCGGCCGCCGCCTTGGGGAGGTAGGCGCCCTTCTTGGCCTCCATCTCGTAGACCCGGCGGATGCTGGCCACCAGCTCGTCCCCGGTGAACGGCTTGATGAGGAACTCCCGGGCCCCGGACTGCATCGCCCGGCGCAGGTAGTCGCGCTCCCCCTGGACCGACATGATCACCACCGGGCACTGGGGCAGCTCCACCGCCAGCTGCTCAGTGGCGGTGATCCCGTCCATGCCCGGCATGTTGACGTCCATCAGCACCACGTGCGGCAGGAGCCGGCGGGTCACCTCGAGCCCCTGTTTGCCGTCCGCGGCATCCCCGACGACCTCTATGTCATCCTCGAAGGAGAGGAGCTTCTTGAGGTTCTCCCGGGTGGAGGGGATGTCGTCCACCACCACCACCCGGATCACGCCGGGACCCCGAGCTTGAGGCGACCCACCGGACTTCCTTCCCTTGACCCTCCGCTCAACCGATGTTGAGGCCGAAGAGGTTCTGCAGCATCTGCGGGCTGCCCTGGCTCACCGAGCCGTTGGATGCCGACCCGGCCGCGGTGGCCCCGCAGTAAAGCACGGCCTGGTCCGATTGCACCAGGTTCTGAGCCTGGATCAGCGCGAACTGATCCTGAGCCAGGGTGGCGGAGTCGGCCAGCACCAGCTGCTTGGCGGTCGTCTCGTTGGCACTGCCCGAGGGCAGCGACTGCAGGGTGGTGTTGTCCTTGTTGTACTGCTTCTGGGCCTCGGAGTAGGTCTTGCTGGCCGCGGTCTGGGCCTGCTCCGCCTGCTGCAGGTCCTCCTGGATAATGGGGTTCACCGAGCTCCCCGGGGTGCAGGCCTGCGTGTACTGGTCTGCTGGGGTGATGGTGGTGGGGAGGTAGCCGTGGCCGTAGTCGGCGGCCGAGCGCAGCGCCACTGTGTAGATGGCCCCATCCTTCTCCAGTTCCTCGATCCCCAGCGCCTGGCTGCGGGTCACCTGAAGCACCACCAGCCCACCGCCGGCGGAAGAGGCCGCCTGACCGGTGGTCGAGGGGCTGCCGATGCCGAGGACCAGAAGGTCCTGGTAGGTGAAGCCGACGTTCCCGTTGGCGCCGGTGGAGATGAAGTCGATCCGGTCACCCGCCTGGAGGTAGCCCGCCACCGCCTGCTGCGAGGTGAGCGGGATGGCGATGGCCACGTCCCCCGGTGGGAGGTTCAGGCTGCCGAACGACGGCGTCTGGGTCACCTTGTTGGGCGACACCAGGGTGCCGGTGATCACCGTGTTGGCGGCGATCGGCACCACCGCGTAGTAGTCGAGGGTCGTCGAAGTGGTGGCCGGCTGGCTCACCGAGAGACCGTTGCTCTCGGAGCAGGCGGCACCCACCAGCGTCTGACAGGAGGTGTAGGCGTTGGCCGGGAGCAGACCCTTGATCCGGGTCAGCTCCAGCATCCCCGGGGTGATGAGCGTCCCGCTGGGGATGGACACCCTCGCCACCACCACCAGGGACCCGTTGGCCGGGATGACCGGCTTGGGGGGAGTGGCGCTGGCGCGGGTGAAGTAGTACGCGAGCCCGAAGGCCGCGATAGCGCAGATCAGCCCGACGGCGATCCAGACCTGATTGACCCGTCCTTT
>JAKAXE010000106.1 GCA_021816695.1 bacterium
CAACCAGAACGAGATCCAGACCAACTATTCGGCACTGACTCCGGTGGCGGTCACCGGTCCCTGATCCGCTCCCGGGCGGTCTGATAAACTCGACAGCTGAGCGCGCCTAGGGGCGGCTGCTTCCGCCTGGGCTGTGGGGCCCCGGCTCCAGCCTCGATTCGGGAGTTCGCATGTACGCCGTAGTCCAGGTGGGGGGACGCCAATATCGGGCGCGGCCCGGTGAGAGGATGGTGGTGGACCGCATGGCCGTGGCCGAGGGGCAGGCCGTGGAGCTGGGTGATGTGCGCATGTTGGTGGCCGAGCCCGGGGACGGCATCGAGACCGCAGTCGGACGGCCGAAGGTGGAGGGGGCAAGGGTCACCGCCACCGCGGTCAGCCATCTCCGCGGTCCCAAGATCGTGGTTTTCAAGTACAAGCCCAAGAAGCGCTACCGGCGCACCATGGGATTCCGGGCCGAGCTGACCGAGCTGCGGATCGAGGAGATCCTCGGTCCCGGGCAGCAGCCGGCCGGCGAGCGTCGGGCCCCCACAACCCGCAGGTCGTCTAGAAGGGCGGTTGCGGCATCTCCGGAGGAGGGTGCTCCCCAGGTGGTGGAGGCCGAGGTAGCCCAGGCCGCAGCGCCTGATGAAGCTCCGGAGGCGGTGGGGGCTGCCGGAGGCACAATCAAGGAAGGCAGGGCTCCGCGGCGCCGCCGTGCCCCCGCCAGCGGGGAGGCCGCTGAGGCCGTCGGCGACGGCGAAGGGAGAGGTGGAGATGGCGCATAAGAAGGGCGGCGGGAGCAGCCGGAACGGGCGCGACAGCCAGTCCCAGCGGCTGGGCGTGAAGGTGTACGGCGGGGAGCAGGTCTTGGCGGGAGCCGTCCTGGTGCGCCAGCGTGGGACCCGGATCCTTGCCGGTGCCGGAGTCGGGGTGGGCCGCGACCACACCCTGTTCGCGCTCACTCCGGGCCAGGTGGTCTACCAGCCCTACCGCACCGACCGCACCCGGGTCGCCATACATCCCGTTCCTGCCGAAGCCGGCTGAGCTAGCGCCGGCCGCCGTCAGCCGGTCCTGATGTTCCTCGATGAGGTCGAGCTCCACCTGAGCGGAGGCAAGGGCGGAGCGGGATCCAACAGCCTGCGTCGAGAGAAGTACGTGCCCCGCGGTGGGCCGGACGGCGGCGACGGCGGCCGTGGCGGTGATGTGGTGCTGGTCGCCGACCTCGGTGAGGCCTCTCTGCAGCGGTTCCAGACTGAGCGCCGGTTCAAGGCGGCTCCGGGCGGCCCCGGGGGGCCATCCAGGCGACACGGGGCCGATGGCGAGGCGGTCCGCCTACCGGTCCCCGCTGGCACCATGGTGTTCGACGCCGCCACCGGCCGACTCCTGGCCGACCTGGACCGCCCGGGGGCGACCCTGGTAGTGGCCTCCGGTGGGCGGGGGGGGTGGGGCAATACTCACTTCGCCACCCCGGTCGCTCAGACCCCCCGCCACCGGGAACTCGGGGATCCCGGGGAGGTCGCGGTGGTCCGGCTTGAGCTCCGGCTGATTGCGGACCTCGGCCTGGTGGGGCTGCCCAACGCGGGCAAGTCCAGCCTGCTGGCTCGACTGACCGGAGCCCGTCCCAAGGTGGCGGACTATCCCTTCACCACGCTCACTCCCAATCTCGGTGTCGCCGAGCTGGACGGTGGTCGCACCGTCACCGTGGCCGACGTCCCCGGCCTGATCGAGGGAGCCCACCGGGGGGCCGGCTTGGGTATCGGTTTCCTGCGTCACCTGCAGCGCACGCGATCCCTGGTGCACGTGGTGGATGCCAGCTCGGGCCCCGACGCTGCCGTGCGGGCGTACTCCCAGGTCCAGCTGGAGCTGAGGGCCTGGGACGAGGAGCTGGCGTCTCGCCCGCGGCTGGTGGCCGCGAACAAGGTGGACCTGACCGTGGGGCGGGAGCGCGCCCGAGTGCTCAAAGCGCTGCGGCAGGCCGTGGGCTTGGGATCGGTGGTGCTGCCGGTATCGGCACTGACGGGGGAGGGGCTTGGTGAACTCCTAAAGGAGTCCATCGGGTTGGCGGTTGGGGGAGCCCCCCTCCCACCGGGCGGTTTCCGTCTCTATCCCGGTCCGCGCCCGACGAGCCAGGAGATCGTGGTGGAGGGTGGGGCCGGGCGCTACCGGGTCACCGGCGAGGGCGTGGTGCGGCTGGTGGAGGCCGCCGACCTGGACGACCCCGAAGAGGTGACGCGGCTGCAGCGGCAGCTCCGGCGACTCGGGGTGGAGTCCCGGCTCGCCGCCTCCGGAGCGGCTGAGGGGGACGTGGTGGAGATCGGGGGCGTGGAGTTCACCTTCGTGCCTGAGGGAGCCACCAGGTGATGGCTCAGCCGCTCGTCGTCTTCGGAGGAACCTTCGACCCACCTCATCTGGGCCATCAGGAGGTGATCGTGGGATTGCGCAGCACCCTCCGGGTGCCACTGCTGGTGCTTCCCAATGGGCACCCCGCCCACCGCCGTACCCCGAGCGCCAGTCCGGAGGACCGCCTGCGCATGACCCAGCTCATGGTGCAGGTGGTCGGGGACCCTCTGGTGTCGGTGTCGGATATCGAGGTGCGGCGGCCCGGTCCCTCCTACACATCCGACACGCTGGCGCGCCTGGCCGCTGATGACCCGGAGCGCCCGCTCCTGCTGGCCCTGGGCTCTGACGCCGCTCGGAGCCTCTGGCGCTGGCACCGCCCCGACCGAGTGGCCGAACTGGCCCGCCTGGTGGTGTTCGACCGCCCTGGAGCCCGGATCGGGGCACAGGCGGCCGTCGAGGAGCTGAGGAAGCACGGCTGGTTGGGTCCTGAGCCGGAGATGGTGTCGCTCGCCGCTCCGGAGGTGGAGTCCAGCCGAGTCCGGGCTCAACTGCGCCGGGGAGAGGTTGCCGATGGGCTCCTGGCGACCCCGGTCCTCCGCTACATCCGTGAGCATGGGCTCTATCGGGAGTCAGCCGGGTCAGCAGCTGTTCCCGATGGGATAATCGCCCCCAGATGACGCCTTTGCAACTGAGCCGGCTGATCGCCGACGCCGCGCTCTCGCGCAAGGCCCGCAATGTGGTGCGGATCGATCTCCGGGGCAAGACCACTATGGCCGACTACCTGGTGATCTGCGAGGGCGACACCGACCGCCAGGTCCGCGCCGTCGCCGACGCCATGGACCAAGCCGCTGCACTCGCCGGGCAGCACCCGCTGAGCCGAGCGGGGATGGAGGAGGGCTCCTGGGTCTGCCTCGACTTCGACTCGGTGATCGCCCACATCTTCCTCCCGGGGGAGCGTGCCTACTACGACCTCGAGGGCCTCTGGGGGCCGGCGCGCCGGGTGCGGCCGCGGCCCTCAGAGCGGGTGGCCGCGGCTCCCAGGTGACGGGCGCGCAGCTCCGCCTGGGGTGCTTCCTCCCGCAGGGCTGGCGGCACGACCTGCCCGCCGCGGCTCCCGAGCGGCACTTCGAGACCATGGTGGGTGTCGCCCTGAGGGCGGAGAGGGCTGGCTTCGGCGCGGTTTGGGTGTACGACCACCTGCGGTCGTCCGACCCCGGCCCGCCGGGACCGATCCTGGATCCCCTCATCTCCCTGGCGGTGGTGGCCTGGGCTACCACCCAGGTGCGGGTGGGGACGATGTGCCTGGCTCTACCCAGGCACCACCTGGGTCCCCTCGCACTCCAGCTCGCCAACCTCGACATCCTGAGCGGAGGCCGCCTGGAGGTGGGGCTGGGTGCCGGCTCGGATGCCCGAGAGCTGAGGGCTTTCGGGCTGCCGGCGCCGCACATGCGGGAGCGGATCCTGGCCGCCGGCGAGGCCGCCGAGCTTCTGCGGGCCTGCTGGTCCGGAGAGACCACCCACTTTGAGGGGCGCTACACGGTCATCGACGGAGCCGCGGTCATCCCGCGACCCCTGCAGCAGCCTTTCCCCCCGGTCTGGATCGCCGGCGGGGGTGAGAGGCTCACCCTCTGGCAGGTGGCCAGGCATGCGGACGGTTGCAGCCTGTTCGGCCCCCCCGAGCGGGTCTCCCGCAAGCTGGACGTCCTCGCTGAGCACTGCCGCCAGGTTGGCCGTCCATTGCACAGCGTGCGCGTAGCGGTGGTCCTGGACTGCCTGGTGGGGGAGACCGAGGTCCAGGCGGACCGGCTGGTGGAGAGGTTCAACCGGCACGGGGAGGAGCGGGCCAAGTTCCGGGCCCGGAGGCTGGTGGGGACGCCCGAGGGCTGTGCCCAGCAGCTTCAGGCCTACCTGGACCTTGGGGTCAGCGAGGTCTGCTGCCACTTCCCCGATGCGCTGGAGTCCGACTCGCCGGAGAGGCTGGCTTCCGCCGTTCTGGCCGGGTTTCCCGGGCCGACCTAGCAGGTGCCGTTCCAGCCGGAGCGATAGGCTGGGGGGCAGTTCACTACCTGGTTGGCGTAGCTCAGCGTGTTGGGCAGGTAGTAATAGGGGTAGGGGCCGGAACCGACCTGGACCACATCGGCCGGCTTGGCGTACCAGAGGACGGGCTGGCCGGACAGGACGTGCTCCATGTAGCTCTGCCAGAGGGGGGCCGCTCCCGAGATTCCCGACGTGACGTTGCTGAGAGTCTGCCCGTCCGGATTACCCACCCAGACGCCGGTCACCAGCTGCGGGGTCCAGCCGAAGGTCCAGTTGTCCTCGATGTTGTTGGAGTAGGCGCCGTTGGCGAACTGGGCGTCGGAGGTGCCGGTCTTGGCCGAGACCGGGCGGCCGGGGAGGGTGAGGTGGGCGTAGGGACCGAAGTCGCGTAGCCGGTTGTTGTTGTTGGAAAGCATGGCGTTCATGATGAATGCCACGTCCGGGGGCACCACCTGGACCGAATTGTTGGCGACGTTGTACTGGTAGATCGTCTGGCCCCCTCGGACCACCTTGAGGATCGAGGTGGGCTCGTGCAGCACCCCTCCGCTGGCCAGCACCGAGGCCCCGGTCGCCATCTGCAGCTCCGTGACCCCGATGGACAGGCCGCCCAGGGTGAGGGCGTCTCCATAGGTGTTCTGTGGGTTGAGCAGCAGGGAGGCCCCCATCCGCTCGGCCATGGCCACCACGTTCTGCAGGCCGGTGATCATCTCCACCTTGACCGCCGGGATGTTGATGGAGTTCCCCAGGCAGACCTGCAGCTGGCAGATGCCGCTGAAATAGTGCTCGTAGTTCTGAGGCTGATAGCCGTTGATGTTGATGGGAGCGTCGAGGACCGGGGTGGTCATGGTGAACTTGCCGGAGGCGATGGCGGCGGTGTAGGTGAACATCTTGAAGCTCGACCCCGGGCGCCGCGGCTCCACCGTCATGTTGATCTGGCCCACCGAGCCGTTGTAGTTGCTGGTGCCCACCATGGCCATGATCTCGCCGTCCCGGGGGTCGAGGGACACCAGGGCGGAGTCCCCGATGTTGTAGTCGCGGAGCAGGCGGGCGTTGTTGGCCGGGTTCTGGATGGTCTGCTCCGCCGCCTGCTGGTCAGCCATGTTCAGGGTGGTGTAGATGGTCCAGCCGCCGGGGTTGAGGTAGGCGTCGCCGAAGCGCTGCTGCAGCTCGCTCTCGACGTAGGTCACGAAGTTGGGCGCCAGCAAGGGGCTGCTGTCCTCCCAGGGGTAGTAGGTGAGCTGCTCCTTGTAGGCGGCCTCGGACTGGGCCTGGGTGATGTAGTGGTTGGCCACCATCGC
>JAKAXE010000027.1 GCA_021816695.1 bacterium
TACCCAGGTCCCGGATCCCCCGGAGAGAACCGGCTCGGCACCCCCCACATGTCGTACAGGCTGCACCCGCGCTCCCGTCCCCAGCGGATGGCCGCCCAGTGGACTGAGTACATGCCCCGGTGCGGCCCGGGTTCGCTGCCCCCGTACAGGTACGCCAGCCGGGGGCCGCAGGCGGCGACGACCGCCGCCGCCAGGGGTCGCCCCTCCTGAGTGGCCAGCACCACGCAGGCGTCCAGGCCGGCCACGACGGCCTGGTAATAGGCCAGGGGCCGCGTCTGGAAGCGCTGGCGCGCTACCGTCGCCAGGTGGAGGCCGTAGAAGGTCTCCACGCCCTCCCCGGCCACGCTCGCCACGGTGACCCCGGCCCTTTCCGCCAGCGCGATGTTCCGGCGAGTGGACGGCGGGAGGCGGCGCCGGACCTCATCGTCGCTGCCACTGATGTCCACCAGCCAGGTCCGGCGGTGCTGGATGTCGAAGGGCATGTTGCGGAGCCTCAGTCGGCGCCGGAGATCGTTGCCGGCCGCGGGCCACTCCGGGTCCAGCCGGAGAACGACGACTCCGCGGCGCACGAGGCGGGAACGCGCACCGCGGAGGAGCGCCAGCGCCGCTAGGTCATCATCGAGGCTGGCCAGGGCCGGGCCCCGCGGGGCGTATCCCCAACGAATATGGGGGAGGCCAACCGGCCGGTGGAGAAGCTGGAGGACGCCCCGCCAGCCGGGGTCGCCCGGTTCCTGGGCCACCAGGCGGGTCACCGCCCACCCGAACTGACGGCGGATCTCACCCCACCCCCAGCTCTGGAGCAGTACTCCGCCGCACCCCTCGCCCACGAAGCGATCCCATTCGTTGCGGTCGGCCGGGCTCGCCTCCCGGACCCGGAGCGGGGCGGACGGAGGGGCGTGCACACGAGGGATTATCCGGGCGGAGCGCCAGCCCGGGGCGGTGTAAGATGAGGTCGGCCATGCGCCGCTCTTCAGTCGCCGGGGCGATCTGCGGGGCGGGAGTTGGGGGGCTCCTCGCCCAGTCCACGGTGCTGGCGGCCAGCCCGGCGCGGGCCGGGCATCTGCTGCCCACGCAGTTGAGTGTGCTCGCCGACCCCACCCTGGCTTTCGGGCTCCTGCTCCTGGCGCTGCTGGGTATCGGATTGGAGGCCATGCATCCCGGCGCCATCGTCCCCGGAACCGTGGGCATCCTGTCCGGAGTATTGGCGGCGGCGGCGCTCCTCGATCTCCCCCTGAACCTTCTGGGGCTGGTCCTGGTGGCCGTCTCAGCCGGGCTTTTCGTACTCGACCTCGGGGCCCAGAGCCACGGGGTGCTGAGCGTGGCAGGGATGGCCACCGCCGCCGCCGGGGGCTGGCTTCTCTTCCGGGGACCAGGCGTCGATCCGGTGGCGCTGGTGGCCCTGCCGGTCGCGCTCGGCGCCATCTGGCTCTGGCTGAGCGCCCGAGCCATGGAAGTCCGGCGCCGCGCCTACCCGGCGGTACCTCAGGAGCTGCTGGGGCACTTCGGGCTGGTGGTCGAACGGCGCGAGGGCGGGGCCGTGGCCCGGGTGGACGGCGAACTCTGGCGGGTGCTGGAGCGAAGCGACCTTCCCCTGGCGGTGGGTGACGAGGTCGAGGTGCTTGCCCAGGACGGGCTGACATTGATCGTGCGCCAGACGGCGGCGGGTGGGGGCGCACCGCCCTCCCGGGACCGGCGGCTGGGAGCTGAGGCGACTAGCTCGCATAGGAGTGGGAGATGAGCGGAGCGCTGGCCGCCCTGGTGGTGGTCCTGATCGTGGTGGTCTTCTTCGTGCTGCTGGCCTTCGCCACCGGCTTCCGGGTGATCAACGAGTACGAGCGCGGGGTGGTGCTCCGGCTGGGGCGGCTGATCGACGTCAAGGGCCCGGGGCCGCGCCTGATCATCCCCTTCGGCATCGACCGCATGATCAAGGTCGACCTGCGGACCGTGGTGCATGAGGTCCCGGCGCAGGACGTCATCACCAGCGACAACGTGACCGTGCGGGTCACGGCGGTGGTCTTTTTCAGGGTGGTCGATGCCCGGGACTCCTTCGTGAAGGTGCGCGACTACATGGGGACGATCTCCAAGACCGCCCAGACGACCCTGCGCTCGATCCTGGGTCAGTCCACCCTTGACGAGCTCCTGAGCCGGCGGGACAAGGTGAACGCCGAGCTTCAGGCGGTGATCGATGAGCAGACCGAGCCCTGGGGGGTGAAGGTGACCGCGGTCGAGGTGAAGGACGTCGACCTTCCCCAGTCGATGCAGCGGGCCATGGCTCTTCAGGCGGAGGCAGAGCGCGAGAAGCGGGCCAAGGTGATCCGCGCCCAGGGAGAGCTGCAGGCGGCGCAGACGTTGGCGGACGCCGCCACGGTGATCGCCTCTCAGCCGGCCACCCTCCAGCTGCGCTACCTCCAGACCCTCTCGGAGATCGGCGCCGACCAGAACACGACCGTGGTGTTCCCACTGCCCCTGGATCTCATCGAGCCGTTCTTCAAGCTCCGGGCCGGGGCGGGGTCCGGCAACGGCCATGTCAAGGTGGCGATGCCCGCCGAGGACCTGGTCGGAGCCGGGGAGCCCGAGGCGGGCCCGGAGGGCTGAGCCCGCCCCCCTCCGCCGCGCGCCGCTTCCTGCTGCTGGGCTCAGGTGAATTCGAGCCCTGGGCCGAGGAAGTGGAACGCCAGGCGCTCGATGGAGCCGGCGGTGATGGCACCGTGGTGGTGCTGGCCACCGCCAGCGCTCCCGAGGGGGAGGCGGTCTTCTCCCGATGGGGGCGGGCGGGAGTGCAGCACTTCGAGGGGCTGGGGCTTCCGACCCGGGCCCTGCCGGTGCGCGCTCGCGAGGATGCCCAGCGCCGCGAGATCGCGGACGCGGTGGCCCGCTGCAGCCTGGTCTTCTTCTCGGGCGGAGACCCGGGTCACCTGAATCGGACTCTCGCTGGGAGCCTGTTGCTCTCCGCCATCAGCGATCTGCTGGAGGCCGGCGGGGTGTACGGCGGCTGCAGCGCGGGTGCCATGGTGGTGGGGGAGCCGGGGCAGTCTGGCGGCCGCTTCTCGTTCGGTTCGGGGCTCGGCCTGCTTCGCCGGGAAGTCTTCGGGGTCCATTGGGACGCCACCTTCGCCGCGCCCTGGAGAGCGATCCTGAGATCACGGATCCCCTCGGGTTGCCGGCTGATCGGAATCGCCGAGCGCAGCGCCGTGCTCGGCGGAGAGGGCGGCTGGAGGGTTCACGGGAGCGGGCGGGTCGAGGTGCGGGACGAGGCGGGGGCGAGGTGGTTCTCGGCGGGGGAGGACATCCCAGGCGACCCGGGCTGAGCCCGCGGTGTTTCACGTGAAACAGACCCCCGCCTATACTGCCCCCATGTCCCGCCCTCGCATCATCACCGTGTGCAACCAGAAGGGTGGGGTGGGGAAGACCACCACCGCCATCAACCTGGGGGCAGCCCTGGCGGAGCGGGGAATGCGAGTCATGCTGGTGGACAGCGACCCCCAGGCCAACGCCACCTCGGGCCTGGGGGTGAGCCCGAGTTCGCTCTCGGCGTCCGTGTACGACGTGGTGGTCATGGGCCGGCCGCTCAGGGAGGTGGCCGTCCCCCTGGAGCATGTTCCGGGCATGACCCTGGTGCCGGCCTCGGTGGAGCTGGCCGGGGCGGAGCTGGAGCTGGCGGATCTCCCACTTCGCGAGTCCCGTCTCCGACTCGCTCTCGACGGGCTGGACGAGTTCGACTATGTCCTGGTCGACACCCCGCCATCGCTGGGGCTGCTCACCGTCAACTGCCTGGTGGCGGCCGATCGGATGCTGATCCCACTGCAGTGCGAGTACTTCGCGCTTGAGGGTCTCACCCTCCTGACTCGCACCCAGGCCATGGTGCGGCAGTCGCTCAATCCCGCCCTCTCCCTCGCCGGGATCGTGCTCACCCTCTTCGACCCCCGCACGGTCCTCAGTGCCCAGGTGGTGGCCGAAGTGCGCCGGCAGTTCGGGGACCAGGCGTTCACGACGGTGATCCCCCGCTCGGTCCGGCTCTCCGAGGCACCCAGCCATGGGCTGCCGATCACCCAGTACGAGCCGTCCGGACGAGGCGCCACCGCCTACCGCGCCCTGGCGGAGGAGCTGGTGATGCGAAGCAGCCGGGTGGCGGCATGAGCAAGCGCCGCGGGCTGGGCCGGGGGCTGGAGCAGCTGATCCCCACCGGCTCACCGGGGCTGGGAGGAGGAGGCGCCTCCTCCCCCACCAGGGAAATACCCATCTCCGAGATCGCTCCCAACCCACTGCAGCCGCGCAGCACCTTCGACCCCGCGACGCTGGAGGTCCTGGCGGAGTCCATCCGCGAATACGGAGTCCTCCAGCCGCTGGTGGTGGAGGCGGCGGATGGAGCCTACCGGCTGGTCGCCGGCGAGCGACGCCTCCGGGCGTCCCAGCTCGCCGGGCTGCAGACGGTCCCGGTGGTCGTGCGTCCTGTGGGGCCAGAGCGCTCCCGGCTGGAGATGGCGTTGGTCGAGAACCTGCAGCGCAGCGACATCTCCGCCCTGGATGAGGCTCGGGCCTTCACCCGCCTCTGCGACGAGTTCGGCCTCACCCAGGAGGACGTGGCCCAGCGGCTGGGACGGAGCCGGTCCGGGGTGGCCAACACCATGCGCCTGCTCCAGGCCAGCCCCGAGGTGCAGCGCGCTCTGGAGCGGGAGCAGATCTCGCCCGCCCACGCGCGGGCGCTGCTGGCGGTCACCGACCCGGCCCTGCAGGCCAAGACCCTGCTCCACGTCACCGCCCGCCGGCTCTCGGTCCGGGAGACGGAGAGGCTGGTGGGACGGCTCGGCCAGCGGCGCGAGCCGCCGCAGAAACCGGGAAAGGCGGCTCAGGAGTCCGAGCTCCGAGCGCTCGAGACCGCCATCGCCCGGAGGTTGGGAACCAGGGTGCGCCTCACCCAGGGAGCGCGCGGCCGTGGCCGGATCCTGATCGAGTACTTCTCTCCCGAGGAGCTATCCGGCATATGCGAGGCGCTGGGGGTAGAGCTCTAGCCCAGTAGAACAAACGTTTGTTCGCTGGGCCCACTCTGTTTCTCGCGGCCCCCTCCTGTCCCTCCATGGCGTGACGGCCGACCCCCGCGCGGGCTCCGCCTCAGGGTCCCGCTGCATCGGCCGTACGGGCCCCCGGGAGGGGGGTGGAAGAAAGTGACCGTCCTCCCCGCCTCAGATCAATCCGGCGGCCGCGAGGTCGGTTCGTATACTGCCGGGGTGCTTCAGGGACCCGGCAACACGCCCACGCCGGTCCCCGTCCAGGCCCCCTCCCGGGGCCGGGGATCCCTGCTTCGGGACCTGATCGAAGTGGTGGCGCTGGCGGCGGTCATCTACCTCCTGATCGCCTTTGCCGTCCGCCCGGTCCATGTCGAGGGAACCAGCATGTACCCCGGGCTGCACAACAACGACCTCCTCCTCACCGAAGAGATCTCGCTCTACTTCAGCGGCCCAAGTCGGGGCCAGGTGGTGATCATCAACCCCCCCATCGCCTCATCCAACGACTTCATCAAGCGGGTCATCGGTCTGCCCGGGCAGTGGATTCGGATCGCCCCCGACAGCCAGGGTGTAGGGCATGTCTACATCTCCAACTCCCGTCCCACCTCGCCCGGAGGCGGGACCCAGCTGGTCGAGCCCTACATCAACGGCGTGTGGACCCAGGAGGTGCTCTGCTGCACCAACCAGGGAACGGCCTCGCCCCTGCTCCCGCCGACCGGGAGGTGGGCCCACATCCCGGCCCACGATTACTTCGTGATGGGTGACAACCGCAACGTGTCCGAGGACTCCCGAACCTTCGGCTGGGAGCCTAGGTCCGGCATCCAGGGGATCGCCGTCCTCCGCTTCTGGCCGCTCACCCGCCTGGGTGGCATCCCGGCCCAGGAGCCCACGCTAGCCGCCGTTCTGACCCTCGGGGCCATGGCGCCGGTGGGGGCCCGCAGGCGGCTCAGGGATAGATCCAGGAGCCGCCCGCGCGCTCCCAGTTGACCAGCTCAGAGGGCCGGAAGAAGAGCGACACCTCCACCTCAGCGCGGGCCGGGCTGTCCGACCCGTGGACCACGTTCTGTCCGATGTCCACTCCCAGGTCTCCACGGATGGTTCCCGGGGCCGCGGTCGCCGGATTGGTCGGGCCCATCATCGAGCGCACCAGGCTCACCACGTTTGGCCCCTCCCAGACCATGGCCACCACGGGGGACGAGGAGATGAAGTCGATCACCGCCCCGAAGAAGGGACGCTCGCGATGCTCGGCGTAGTGGCGCTCCGCCAGCTCCCGCTCCACAGCCATCAGCTTCAGCCCCACCAGATGCAGGCCGCGTCGCTCCAGCCTCCCGATCACCTCACCCACCAGTCCGCGCTGCACCCCGTCCGGCTTGATCAGCACCAGCGTCCGTTCCACCTCATCTCCTCCTGAACTCGTGATCATTCCTGCACCGCCGCCTCGAGGCCCTCGCGATCTCGGATCGGGCCCACCGCCGCCAGGCGCCAGCTGGAGCGCGGCGGCAACAACTCTCGCGCCAGCCCCACCACCTCGTTCTCCCCAACGCCCCGGATCCGCTCCACGACCTCCTCGGGGCTGAGGAGGGCGCCCGTGAGCAGGGCCTCGTGCCCCAGGAACTCGCTGAGCCCGCCCGATCCCTCGGTCTGGAGGGCCAGCCGCCCCTCCATCTGAGCCTTGGCCCGATCCAGCTCATGGGGCTCGAGCCCCCGGTCGGCCAGCCGCCGCAGCTCGCCGAGCGCCGCCCGGGCCCCGGTCGCCGCCTGGTCGGGCCGGGTGGCCAGGTAGATCGCGAAGGCCCCGGAGTCCCGATGTCGGGCGGTGAAGGAGTGGACGTCATAGGCCAGCCCCTGGCTCTCCCTGAGTTCCAAAAAGAGGCGGCTGCTCATTCCCTCTCCGAGGATGGTGTTGAGCAGATCCAAAGTCCAGCGGTCCGGGGCCGCATACGGTGAGCAGCGGGTGCCGAGGAGCAGATGCACCTGCTCGCCATGGCGCGAGATCAGGCGGGACTGGGACGGCGAGCCCAGCGGTGGGGGCGGCCCACCGTCCGAGCCGGGATTCTCGGGCTCATCCGCCGGCAGGGGAAGCCGGGACTCCAAGCGCCGATGCACCTCCCGGCGCGCCCGGGACGGGGAGATGGCCCCGGCGATCACGACCACCAACCTGGCCGGGCGATAGTTGGCGGCCCGGTAGCCTTCCAGCTCCGGGGCCGCGATCCGCCGCAGGGAGCGGCGGTTGCCGGCGGGGTCGCGGGCCAGCGGGTGGCCCTCCCAGATCGCCTCGTCGAAAGCCATCTGCACCAGGTCCGCCGGCTGGTCCAGATACATCTTCAGCTCCTCGAAGACCACCTCGCGCTCCCGCTCCACCTCCGCGGGCTCGATCCGGGGGGCCAGCGCCAGCTCGGAGAGAACGTCCAGGGCGGTTGAGAGGTGGCGCCCCGCCACCCTGGCCCAGAAGACCGTCATCTCCTTCTCCGTGCTGGCGTTCATCACCCCGCCCAGTCCCTCTATGGCCGAGGAGACCGCCCGGCTGTCCCTATAGCGCTCGGTTCCCTTGAAGACGATGTGCTCCAGGAAGTGGGAAACGCCGGCCAGCCGGAGGGGCTCGGAGCGCGACCCCACTCCGAAGAGAAGGGAAACGGACACCGAGCTCCTTCCCGGGAGCGGGGCCAGGATCAGCCGCGCTCCGCTGGGCAGCGTCTCCTCCTCGACCCGCGGGGCCCGGAACGGCACCTCAGCTGGCCCTCAGCCGGCGCTCGGCGATCTGCGCCAGCTGGACCGCGTACTGCACGTCCATGGTGGCGGCGTTGCCGGCCGCCAGCACCACGCCCACGGCGTTGTCCTGGCGCCAGAGAACCACGAAGGAGTCGTACGCCACCCCGTTGAGCTGCTTCTGGATCACGTATCCCAGCACCTCCTGGCCCACCTGGCCCGTGGAGATGGGGGTCCCGCCGGCGCGGACCAGCCCCTGCCCGAGGAGCGCTAGGCCCTCGGCGGCACCGGAGGCGGTTCGGAAGAGGGAGGCGGAGCTCTCGATGACCACCGGCCCCACCGCCTGGACCGGGCTGGCGGCCCGGGAGAAGTCCTGCTCGTACCCGCTGAGGCGGCCGGCCCGGCGGAGGGCGGAAAGGGTGGCGGAGTCCCCGGCCGCGAGGCGGGAGTTGCTGTAGTAACCGGCCGACGGCGAGTTGGCCTCGACCTGGAACCCCGGGAAGGGGATCTCCTGCACCGTGAGGGGCAGGTCCTCCACGGGGCCACGGATCAGGGTCGGAGCCGCCGCGCAGCCCGCCACCGCGCCCGCCGCGAGGCAGCCCAGAAGGGCGAGCACCCCCGCCCGGAGGGGAAGTTGGCCCCTCAGCTCCACCCGCCCCCGGTGGGCTCTGCCCTTTCGCGGGGGACGGGCCGGATCACCACGTGGCGCTCGCCGTCCGCCCCTTCGCTCTCCGTCGCCACCCCGGGCAGGCCCGCCAGCGCCAGGTGCACCGCCCGTCGCTCGTATGGGGGCATGGGGCTGAGGCGTTGAGCCCGTCCGGTGCGCACCACGGTCTCGGCGACCCGCTCCGCCATCCGGCTCACCACCTGCTCCCGCCTCTCCCGGTAGTGGGCGATGTCTACGATCACCCGCGACCGACCCGGCTCCGCTCCCAGCATCAGGTTGAGCACCGTCTGCAACGCCCGCAGCGACTCCCCCCTCCAGCCGATGAGCACCCCCAGGTCGTCACCCTCCACCTCAAGTACGGTGGGTGGCAGCTCGCCGTCCTCGCCGGCGGCCCGCGCCAGTCGAGCCTCGACCCGGGCCTCGATCCCCATGAGCTCTAGGAGCCGCTGAAGCTTCTCGCGAGCCCCGCGCGCCTCCTGGGGCAGGGGGGTGACCCTCACCCGGGCCATCGCCCCGGTGAGCCGCTCCCCGGCGATCACCGGGGCCCCCGCGCTCACCACCTCGACCGCCGCCTCGTCCTCCTGGAGACCGGCCTCTGCCAGGGCGCGGGCCAGCGCCTCCTCCACGGTGGCACCGCTGGCCTCATGGGCTGGCTGGTTCATCGGCGACCCACCCGGCGGGCGGGGCGCCCTGACCGGCTGGTCCCAGCCGAGGGACGGCGCACCGCCGCTCCCCCTGACGGCTGCTCTGGCTTCCGGGGGCGGCGGGCCAGGGCGCCGCCGCTCGCGCCGGCGTCCCCAGGCCCTCCGCCCCGAGGCAACTCACCGAATTCCGCGGCCAGCTTGGCCCGGGGAGAGTTCGCGGGGTACCAGCCGGCGCCGGGGACCCAGGAGGGCACCTTGAGCCCCCCCCATCCCATCATGGTGAACACCTGCAAAACCATCACCAGGCTCTGGGTGATCCAGTAAAGGCCGATGCCCTGGTAGAAGTTGAGGGCGAAGAAGGCGATCATCACCGGCATCAGGTAGGTGGTCTGCGACATCACCCGGTACATCTGCCGTTCCGACTCGCTCATGTCCGGGCGCGCCGGCTGCATCATCATCTTGGACTGCATGTAGGTGAGGATCCCGGCCAGGACCGGGACCACCAGCAGCAGGGGGTCGCCCACGATCCCGCCCTTCACCTTGAGGGCCACGTCGTTGAGGTTGGAGATCCAGAGGAAGCTGGCGGCGTGGCCGTGCAGCCCCTTGGAGAGCTTCTCGATGACCAGGTAGAGGGCGTAGATGAACGGCATCTGGATGAGGAGGGGCAGGCAGCCGGAGAGCTGGCTGAAGGGGCTGAGACCATGGCGGCGGTACAGCGCCATGGTTTCCTCGTTGAGCCGCTGACGGTCCTTCTTGTACTTCTGCTGCAGCTCCTTGAGCTCGGGCCCCAGCCGCCGCTGGTCCGCCTGGATCTTCCACTGGGTGCCGATCTGCCAGCGGAAGAGCGGGAAGAGCGCACCACGGATGATCAGAGTGAGGGCGATGATGGCCAGCCCGAACGCCCCCACGGCATTGGTGGGGCCGAAGTTGCGGAAGCCCTGGTCGAGGAGGTAGAGGATGAAGCCGACCGGAGTCAGGAGGACGTAGAAGAGCACCGCCAGGAAGGGGTTGGTGGGCGGCGGCGACATCGGGTTGATGAGGGCGACCATCTCAGGTGCCATGGGGCACCTCCTCCTGGGGCAGGGGCACCGGGTCGTAGCCCCCGGCGTGGAAGGGGTTGCAGCGCAGAATCCGCCGCACCCCCATCAGCCAGCCCCGTCCGAAGCCGTACAGCTGAATGGCCTCATACGTGTAGTGGGAGCAGGTCGGCTCGTACCGGCAGCCCCCCACCAACCCCAGCACCGGGCTCAGCGAGACCTGGTAGAAGGTGATCAGCCAGAGAGACAGCTTCTTCAAAGCGCTCCTGCCCGGCTCAGCACCCGGTGCAACGCCTCCCGGAGCTCCGGGAAGGTTGCCGGGAGGGCCGCCGCGGTGGGGATCACCACGACGTCCACCGGCCCCATGGACGGGAGCTCCCGATCACACAGGGCGCGCAGCCGGCGGCGGGTCCGGTTGCGGGCCACGGCACCCCCGACGCGCCGGGAGACGGCAAAACCGATCCGGGGATTGCCCTCTGGGCGAGGGCGCACCTGCACGCGAACGAGAGGGTCCCCGGCGCCCCGCCGCTCAGCCCGCACTGCCGCGAAATCCCTGGAGCTGCGGAGGCGGTTACGCCTTCTCACCGCACCCGGGCGGGCGTCAGCCGGCGCCGGCCCTTGAGGCGCCGCCGCTTGAGGACGCGCACTCCCCCCGGGGTCGACATCCGGGCGCGAAACCCGTGCACCTTCCTCCGATACCGCTTCTTGGGCTGGTAGGTTCGCTTGATGACCGGTCTCCTCTAGGCCGCCAGCCCCCGCGGGACGCGGCACCCTTCCACCTCGCACTGGGCGCGGACGTGAGGAAGGATACCAGAGGCCATCGAGAGCCTCCCCTGGGGACTCGAGGCCCCGTGAACTAGGGGCAGCTCCAGCTGCCATCGACCGAGCCGGAGTTGGTCCCAAAGATGGTGGTGTTGCCCGAGGACTGGACCGACGGCTGCTGCCCCACGGGGGGGCCGAACTGGATGCTCACCGTCCCGCTCCGGCCGCTGCGCCCCACCTTGATGGTCCCGACCCCCTGATAGTTGCCGTCCTGGAACCCGGCTTCGTACTCCGTAGGGGAGGGGCTCCCCGGGGCGCGCACGGTCATGGTCACCGAGTCGGAGAAGCCTCCCTCAAGGGGGGGGTCGTAGAGGTTCTGGCCCGGCCGAAGATGGGTAAGCGCGACGACGACTGCCTTCCCCTGGACCCGGCCACTCACCCGCACCGTGCTCCCACCAGCGGAGCAGGAGACCTGGGCGCCGCGAGCGGGGAGGATCCCAAACAGGTTATCGCCCTGGATCAGGAAGGAGTTGGCCGCCGGGCCGCTCCCGCTGGGGCTGGGACTGGGCCGCTGGCGGACCTGGAGGCTCTGGGAGGGGCCCAAGCCGCAGCCACCAACCAAGAGCGCCACCGCCAGGGCGGCCAGCGACCTCGCTGCCCAGGACCACATCCGGCGGAATCATAGCCCGCTCCCGCCGGCCCGGATGCCATCGGTGCCCCGGCCGTGCTGCTCAAGCGGAGACGCGCCCCGAGCGGGCTGTCCGGGGACAGTCCGTGGGCGTCCGGGGGTGGGGCCGATTGAGCCTTCTTGGGCATTCCTACTTCGGATTCGCGCACCGCGGCGCTGCCCCGAGCCCTCTCCCCCACGGCGCCCGCACGTCGCCGCCCGCGCGTAGACTGCGCCTCGCGGCGCAGGTGTGCCCGGGGTGCGGCTGCCGGCTGGAGGGTGGACTGAGAGCGGTGTCCTGTGGCCGTCCCGATTGCTGCTGCCGGCGGATCGAGATGCGGGCAGGGCTGGAATGGATGGCGGGCGAGGTGCGGGCCTCCCTGGAGGCCCGTGACCTGGAGGGGTTTGGGGCGCTGCTGGCCGACGACGTCCGGTGGGGGGAAGACATTGTGCCCAATCACTGCCGGAGCCGCTCTGAAGTTATCGACACCTTCCGCCGCCAGATCTCGGCCGGCGTCGCGGGCAGGGTCTCCTCTGTGGAGCTCGGGCCCGCGGGCATACTCTGCCGCCTCACCGTCACTTTCCCGGTGGAGAAGGGCGGGGCCCGCACCAGGGAGCTGTTCCACCTCTACCGGGTGAGTGGGGACAGGATCACCGAGATCGACCCTTTCGTGGATGGGCGCTCGGCGCTCGCGGCACTGGGCTGCGGGCCGGCAGCCTGACCGGCCCGGGTCAGACCAATCCGATCTCAGGTCCGACCGCTCTGAGCCTGACCGCATCAGGCCCCAGGCTGAGGACGACGTCGACGACCACCTGGTACATCCCTGGCGGGAGCGTCCGCCCGGGAACGATCGGGGTGGTGCCGACGATGGCGCTGATGGAGATGGGATGGTCGGGGTCAAGGGTTGCCCACCTGCCCACGCCCGCGATGGGACCCGAGAACCACCCGCTCGGGTCCACGGCCCCGGGCGGGCGGATTCCCCCCGTGACGGGCTCTCCCCACTCGGCCTTTCGTGGGAGGCTGCCCGCCGCGACTCGCACCACCACCGTCGCCGTCACAGAGTCCCCCCTGGCCACCTCGGCGGCTACCAGGTGTACCTCGGCCTCCAGCCCGAGTCGCTCCTCCCCTCCCCGCTCCCCCGGCCCGCTCATCGTCCGGCCCGGTGGCGCAGGGCCCTCCCGGGCTCCGGGCCGCGCCCTTGGCGTGCGCGTCGGAAGGGATGAGACCTGTCGGGGTGCCCTATCGGAAGCTGACAGCCCGTGAGTGAGGGCGGCGCGGTCGGCGGCACACCCCTCAGCCCGCATCGGCTGGAGGCCTTCAGCGACGGAGTCATGGCGGTGATCATCACCATCATGGCGCTCAGTCTGCAGGTGCCTAGCTCCGCGACCTAGGCGGCGGCCGAGCACCGCCTGCCGGACCTGCTCACCTTCGCCCTCAGCTTCACCTTCATCGCCATCTACTGGAACAACCACCATCACCTGTTGCGCGCCACCCGGTTGATCAGCGGAGGCGTGATGTGGGCCAACATGCTGCTCCTCTTCTGGCTGGCGCTGATCCCCGTCCTCACCGCCTGGATCGCCAGGGCTCCGGGCCAGAGCGTGCCCGCCGCCTTCTACGGCATCGACGCGGCGGCCGCCGCCACCTCCTACGCGATCCTGGTGCGGGTCATCATCAGGGCCAACTCCCGCTCTTCGGAGTTAGCGCGAGCGATTGGAAGCGACTTCAAGGGCAATTTCGGTGGTCGCCTACCTGGTCGCCATCGGGCTGGCGCTGCTCTCCCCCTTCCTCGCCTATGCCACCTATGCCGGGGTGGCCGTCATGTGGATGGTTCCCGATCGCCGGCTCTACCGGCCTCCATCGGTACCTCCGCCCGGGACTCCCGACCGGCCGGTGCGGTAGGTGGCGCAGGCGCCCCTAAAGGGGGCAGCGTTCGCTGCCGTGACCGCCCGAGGGCGAACCGAACTCCAATTCACCCCAGGCCCCGTGCCTCCCGGGGGCGGGGCCGTACCCCGCTTGCGATCTATGGCTGGTCGGGCGGGTACTCCCGCTCTCCGGTCTTGGGGTCGAACCAGACCCGCATTCGCTGACCTGAGCCGGGGTCGATGAAGACCTCGTCGGTGGGCTGCGCACCGCCTCCGGCGCCCTGGCCGGCTCCGGGATACCGGTCCCAGCCGAGTATGGCTATCACAGCGCCGCCCAGAATCACCACCAGTACCACGCTCATGGCTACTCCTAGTGGGCGGTCACGGGGCCGGCTCGCCGTCCGGCCACCGCAGCACCTGGGCGGTGCCGTAGGCGACGATCTCGGTCATGGACTTGCCCATCTCCGTGGAGTCGAAGCGCATCATGGTGACCGCGTTGGCCCCCATGGCGGTGGCGTTCTGGACCATTCGGTCCAACGCTTGGTGCCGCGCGTCCTCGTTGAGCTTGACGTAGGTGCCGATCTCGCCCCCGGCCACGCTCTTCAGCCCGGCGGCGATGATCCCGCCGATGCTGCGGGAACGGACCGTCAGCCCGAACACCTAGCCCAGGGTTTTGACCACCCTGGTGCCCGGCACGTTCTCAGCGGTGGTGACGATCACGGCTGCCCTCTACGTCCAGCGGGCGGGCGGGAGTGGCCATCCTCCGCCTTGGCACCGGAGCCGACACTAGGTCGGCGGGGCACGCCGGATTGCAGCCTCCCCGCGCCGGTGGTACCATCGCCCCGCGACTGCGGGGGTGGGCCGGACCCGGTCCAAGCTTTCTGTCAACTCAGGGTGCATCTACCCCTCCGGTGGATTTTCCACTCCTGTGCAGAAGGTGTGAATTGCGCGGTCCTCTCTCGCCCTCCCCGGGACCGGGAAACTGGAGTTGAGCCTATCCCCCGACCAGCTCTGGTCCGCGGCCCAGGAGGAGCTGCGGTTCCAGGTGAGCCGCCCCGGCTACGAGGCCTGGCTGAAGAACGCCCGCCTGCTCCATTTCGACGAGGGCGGCGCCAAGGCGGTGATCGGGGTCTCGACCCCGCTGGCCCGGGACTGGGTCAGTGACCGCTACGGGGCGGTGATCCGGGAGACCCTCTCGGCGATCCTGAACCAGGACGTCACCGTCGAGTTCACCGTCCAGGGACCGCCAGGAGCCGAGCCGCTGCCGCAGGGCCAGCTCCCGGTTCCCCCTCCCGATCCTGGCGCGGACGGTGCCGGCGAGACGGTCCCCGGGCTGAACCCCCGCTACACCTTCAACACCTTCGTTGTGGGGAACACCTCCCTCCTGGCCCACGCCGCCTGCCGGGCGGTGGCGGACTCGCCCAGCCGGGCCTACAACCCCCTCTTCCTGTACGGCGGGGTGGGGCTGGGCAAGACCCACCTCATGCATGCCGTGGGCCATGCGGTCTGGCAGAGCCACCGCCAGCGGGTGGCCTACGTGACCTCCGAGAGCTTCATGAACCAGATGATCACCTCCATCCAGGAGAACCGGACCGCCGAGTTCCGCACCCGCTACCGGACGGTGGACGTCCTGCTGGTCGACGACATCCAGTTCCTGGCCGGCAAGGACCGCACCCAGGAGGAGTTCTTCCACACCTTCAACGCCCTCCAGGAGGTGAACCGGCAGATCGTCATCACCTCCGACCGCCCACCCCGGGAGATCCCCACCCTGGAGGAGCGACTTAGGACCAGGTTCGAGGGCGGTCTCATGGTGGACATCCAACCTCCGGACTTCGAAACCCGGCTGGCCATCCTGCGCAGCAAGCTGAGCCCCGCCCAGGGCTGGCTGAGCGAGGAGGTCCTCTCCTTCATCGCCCACAACATCAAGAAGAACATCCGGGAGCTGGAGGGCGCCCTGACCCGGGTTCTGGCCCATGCCTCCATCACCGGGCGAGGCAACCCCACGATGGAGGAGGTGGCGGAGATCCTGCGGGACATCATCCCCACCGCGGACTCCCGCCCTCTCACCGTGGAGGGGGTCCAGGCGGTGGTGGCCGACTACTACGGAATCTCGGTGGCGGAGATGACCAGCAAGCGGCGGGACAAGCACATCGTCTTTCCCCGCCAGATCGCCATGTACCTGATCCGCGAGGAGATCGCCATGAGCCTGCCGGCGATCGGCCAGGCCTTTGGCGGACGGGACCACACCACCGTCCTCCACTCCTACGAAAAGATCTCCAACGACGCCAAGGAGGATCCCAAGGTGCTGGAGGACCTCTCCCGCCTTCGCGACCTCCTCCGAGGAGGCTGATGAAAAGGACACAGCTTTTCCAGACCCCCTGGGGAGCCGCCTGGTCTGCCGGTGGAGACCTCCGAAGGCGTCTTGGCCTGGTGAAAAGAGGGGCCGCTGCGCCCTGTTTCTGCACTGCTTTTGCACAGGTCCAGGGAAGTGAGCCAAGAGGGGTTTCCCCAGGCTCAACTCCCCTACTATGGCTACGTTCACATAAGCGTGTTTTCCCGTCCGTCCGGGGCTGTGGAGACCCCGGTCCAGAACCCCGATCAAGGAGGAATCCAAGTTGAAGTGCACGATCTCGCCCCAGCAGCTGGGCGCGGGGCTGTCGGCGGTCACCCGGGCCATCTCCAGCCGCAACACCCTGCCCATCCTCAGCAACGTGCTGGTCCAGGCGCGCGAGGGTGCGATCGAGCTCACCGCCACCAACATCGACCTGACCATCCGCCACACCATGCCCGCCGAGGTCCTGGAGGAGGGGGCGATCACGATTCCCGCGCGGATCCTCTCGGAGTTCGTCAGCTCCCTGCCCGAGGCTCCCCTCAGCTGGGAGCTGGACCCGGTGCACCAGACGGTGCGGCTCCAGTCGGGCCGCTTCGACGCTCACATCCGCGGGGTGGACGCGGCGGAGTTTCCGCCCCTTCCCGAGGTGTCCGACGGGCAGACCGTCGAGCTCGACCCCCAGGTGCTGCTGTCAGCCATCGAGCAGACGGTGGTGGCCGCCAGCGGGGATGAGGGCAGGCCGGTGTACACCGGGGTGCTGGCCGAGATCTCCGGAGCGGATATCACCCTGGTCGCCACCGACGGCCATCGGCTGGCGGTGCGCCAGCTGAGGACTGCGGATGGGGCGCTCCCGCTGGGAGACCGGCTCTCGGTGATCATCCCGGCTCGCGCCCTCTCGGAGCTGGCCCGCCTGCTCAAGCCCATCCTCTCCAGCCCGGGCGCTGTCACCCTGGCGGTGGGTGGCACCCGCTCCCAGGTGCGCTTCGAACTACCCGGGTACTCGCTCACCAGCCGGCTGATCGACGGGGTCTACCCCAACTACCAGAAGGTGGTCCCGGAGGGGTCACAGACCGTGGCCCGGGCCTCCACGGACGAGCTGCGCCGGACCACCAGGGTGGTGTCGCTCTTCGCCCGGGACGCCGCCAACGTCCTCAAGATCCGCTGCGAGAGCTCCCAGCTGGTGCTCTCCGCCAACACCAACGAGGTGGGGGACAACGTGGCCTCGGTGGACGCCTCCATCGAGGGGGAGAACGTCGGTATCGCCTTCAACGCGCGCTATGTGAGTGACGTCCTGGCCCTTCTGGACTCCCCCGAGGTGGAGCTGGTGCTCAACGGGACGCTGGCCCCGGGGATGGTCAGGGCGGCCGGGGACGACACCTACCGCTACGTGATCATGCCGGTGCGGGTGGCGATCTAGGGCCGAACCTCCCCTTGAGGGTCGCCGAACTCCGGCTCCTCAACTTCCGGGCCTATCCCGGGGCCCAGGTTCTCCTGCGCCCCGGGTTCAACCTCCTCATCGGTGACAACGGGGCGGGGAAGACCAGCCTCCTTGAGGCCCTGGCCACCCTGGCCCTGGCTCGAGCAGCTAGGGGGGGACTGAGCACAGAGCTGGTCCGCTGGGGAGCTTCCGAGATGGGCGTAGCCGCCACTACCTGGAGGGGAGATGTGGAGGGGAGGCTGGAGATGCGCTGGCGAGCCCAGCCCCCGGCCGGCCGCTGGAGCAGGACGCTGCGCGCCGACGGGGCGCCGGTGACGCCCGCGGCCTACCTCGGCAGGTTGAGGGTGGTGTCCTTCTGGCCCGAGGACTTGGGGTTGGTGAAGGCCGGCCCGGAGCCGCGGCGGAGGATGCTGGACGTGGTGCTCTGCCAGCTCTATCCGCAGTACGCGCAGGCCCTCTCCCTGTACCGGAGGGCCCTGGATCAGCGGAACTCCTCGCTCCGGGCCATCCGGGAGGGGAGGTCTGGTCCGGCGGAGCTGAGGCCCTGGCTGGAGCCGCTGGTGCAGTACGGCTCCCTGGTCATGTCCCACCGGGAGCGTTACCTCAAGGAGGCCGGCCCGCTGGCCCAGCGGGCGGCGGGCCGGATTGGGGAGAGGACGCCACTTGAGCTCCGCTACCTGCCCGGCACCAGGGGAGCATCTGGAGAAGGATGGAGGGAGAGGCTGCTCTCGGCACTCCGGGATGCCGAGGAGGAGGAGGTGGCGCGGGGGCAGACCGTGGTGGGCCCCCAGCGGGACGACTTCGAGATCGCATACGCGGACCGTCCGGCCCGGCAGTACGCCAGCCAGGGGCAGCAGAGGACCGCCGTGCTGGCGATCAAGGCCGCCGAGGTGAGCCAGCATCTGGCCGAGGGCGGACAATCACCGGTGGTGCTGCTGGACGACGTCCTCTCCGAGCTGGACCGGGACCACCGCCGGGGCCTCCTGGAGGTCCTGGGAGAGGGGATGGGGGTTGAGCAGGCGCTGGTGACCGCCACCGAGGATTCCGGGCTCGAGGAGGCCATAGGCCCGTCCCAGGTCCTCCTGGTGAGCGGCGGAGAGGTGCGGGGAGAGGCGGGGCGCTAATGGAGGGGATCGGGGAGATACTCCCTCGGGTCGTGCGCCGGATGGGGGTGCAGCGGCAGGTGCGCCTGGCCCGGGCTCAGGCGGCCTTCTCAGAGTCCTGCGGGGAGTACCTGAGAGCCCACGTCCGGGTGGTGGCGGTGGAGGGATCGGTGCTGGTGGTGGCCTGCGCCCACCCGGCCATCGCCCACCAGCTGCA
Organism: bacterium; assembly: GCA_021816695.1. Lineage (GTDB taxonomy): Bacteria > Chloroflexota > Dormibacteria > Aeolococcales > Bog-877 > JAJYXT01. The sequence continues at coordinate 18,440 of JAKAXE010000027.1, forward strand.
GATGGAGTCGGTGGCGCTGCTGGAGGCGGTGAACCGGGCGGCGGGACCGCCCCCTCTCCGCCGGATGCGCTTTGTCAGCGAGGCGTGAGACCGCCAAATTCCAAGATGCGCAGGGCGGCCCGGTGGGCGGCCCCCGGCGGCATCTCCCGGCGGGCGGCGAGACGGAGCCTTTCCAGAAGAGAGCCGTCGTCCCCGAGCACCTCCGGGATGATCCTGGCCACCTCCCCGGGAAGGACCGCCGCCAGGGCCATTCCCTGGCCAACGGCCCAGTCCAGATTGGCCTGCTCCTGACCCCTCAGGGCGGACGTGAGGATCATCCCCAGGCCCGCCGAGGCCGCCTCCCCGATGGCGGTGGGGCCGGCCTTGCCCAGGTAAAGGTCGGCGGAGAGGATTAGCGAACCAGGGTCCTCCAGGAAGGAGAAGGCGTGCACCGGCAGCCGCCACCTCCGCCCGGACGCCCAGCGGAGCAGCCGCTGGTTCCGGCCGCAGAGGAGGGCCACCTGGCAGGGAACTCGGGAAGCCTCCACCTCGAGCAGCACCCTCTCCACCCCGCCGGCGCCCTCCGCCCCCCCAGATACCAGCAGGCAGGGGAGGTCTGGGTCCAGGCCCAGCTCCTGGCGGAGCGCGGGGCGAGGAACGGCCCGCTCTAGTCCGGGATCCAGGGGCAACCCGGTGATCTCCACCAGCTCGGGCGGCACCCCCTGGCCAACACAGGAGGAGGTGGCCTCTTCGGAGGGGGTGAGGAGGGGGACGCCCCGAGGCGACAGCCATCCGGGGTGAACCAGGGTGAGGTCGGTTACCAGGGTGACCAGGGGGGCTCCCACCGAACGGGCGGCGGCCAACGCCCCCGGCCCGAGCAGGGGGTGCAGGTTAACCACCACGCGCGGCTGGGTGCGCCGGGCCCGGCGCACCATCGCCGTCCGCAGGCCGGAGAGCAGGAACCGCTCCAGCACGGCCCCGGCCGTGGGCCGGGAGAAGGCGGCGAAGAGCGGCCCCCAGACTGCTGGAGCCCGGCGCACCAGCGGGCCGTATCCCCGCAGCACCAGGCTGGCCTGGGGCAGCGCCCCGGAGCGGAGGGGGTCGGCGATCTCCACCCGGAGGTCCGGTCCCGCCGCGGCCCGCAATGCCTCTCGGAGGGCCGCGGCCACCCGCATGTGCCCGCCCCCAGTGGTCGTCGCCCAGAGCTGAACGTCTGCCCGGGGACGGGTTGGCCCGGTGATTCCCTACCTCCTCGGGTGGATTTTGGCCGGCGATGCTAAAGTGAGCTCAGGACGCGGTGGGAAGGGCCGCGGTCTCTGTGCCAAACATCCGGGGTGTAACAGAAATCGGGGCCTCATGTACCGCGCCCACGGGGGTGAGCGCTGATCCGGAGTCGGGCGGCGCGGGCCTGAGCTGCCAGGTGGTGGACACCACCGCCGGATTGGCAGGCCTGCGCCGGGTCTGGGAGCAGATCGCATCTTCCGCCGAGGCTCCGGCCCCGTTCCTAACCTGGGAGTGGCAGGAGAGCTGGTGGGCGGTGTTCTCCGCCAGCTACCTGCCCAGGACGCTGGTGTTCTCTCAGCAGGGGGAGGTGGTGGGCATAGCCCCGCTCTGCATCTCCCGGGAGCGGGAGGGAACCCTGCAGTTCGCCGGCGGTGAGGACCTCTCGGATCAGCTCGGCCTGCTCGCCCTCCCGGGGTTCGAAGAGCAGGTCGCCGAGGCCGTGGTGGGATGGGCGAGGGGATCCGGGGCCATGGAGATGGACCTCCACTTCCTCCGCGACTGGGGGTGGGAGCTGCCGGCTCTGGAGCGCGCCGTGGAACGGCAGGGAATCCGGGGCGAGGTGCATCCGGAGGAGGTCAGCCCCGCGATCGACCTGCCCACCTCCTTCGATGAGTACCTTTCCCTCCGGCTGGGCAAGAAGGACCGCCACGAGCTGCGCCGGAAGATGCGGCGGCTGGAGCAGGAGCGACCGGGCTGGCGGCTGGTGGGCCCGGACGAGCTCGGGTTGGAGGCGGCGTTGACCGAGTTCCTCCGCCTCCTCCGCGCCAGCCGCGAGGCGAAGGACCAGTTCCTCACCCCAAAGGTGGAGCGCTTCTTCCGGGAGGTGGCGGAGCGCTTCCAGCGGCGCGGATGGCTGCGGCTGGCGCTGCTCGAGGAAGGGGGAGAGCTCGCCGCCGGCACCTTCGGGTTCTGCCTGGGCCGGGTCTGGTACCTCTACAACTCGGGGTACGACCCGGCCCAGGCCCACCTCTCCCCGGGCCTCCTGTGTGTGGCCGAGGGGCTGCGGGGCGCGATCGAGGCGGGCTGCCACCAGGCCGACCTGCTGCGGGGCAATGAGGGCTACAAGTACCGGCTCGGGGCCCAGGACCAGTTCCTGGTCAATTTCCGGGTTTCCCTAACCCAGGAGGCCAGATGACCCCGCCCGGCGGAGGTGAGCCCACCATCGCCTTCATCTCCCTGCACGCCTCGCCGCTGGCGCGGCTGGGGAAGCGGGAGAACGGCGGCCTCAACGTCTACGTGCGGGCGGTCTGCGAGGAGCTGGGGGCGCGCGGGGTTCACACCGACGTCTTCGTCCGCCGGAGCGATCCGGACCAACCGCGGGAGCAGGCCATGGGGCCGCGCAGCCGGGTCATCGCCGTGGATGCCGGCCCGGCCCGGCCGCTGGCCAAGCACCAGCTTCCCCAGACCCGGGCCGACTATCTGGAGGCCGTGCGCGAGTTCACCAGCACCGCCCGCCGCCGCTACATCGCGGTCCACAGCCACTACTGGCTGAGTGGGGAGCCGGGCGCCGCCCTGGCCCGTGAGCTGGACATACCCTGGCTGCACACCGCCCACACCCTGGCCGCGGTCAAGGGAGAGGCCGGGTTTGACAGCGACCTTCCGGAGCGGCTGCTGGAGGAACGCCGGACGGTGGCCGCAGGTGCCCGGCTGGTGGTGAACACGGCGGGCGAGGCCCATGCCCTGCGCCACCACTACGCGGCCCGTCCCGGGCAGTGCGTGGTGGCGCCCCCGGGGGTGGACCTGGTGCGCTTCCAGCCGCGTGAGGTGGAGCGGCTGAGGCGGCGGATGGGGCTGGAGGGCATGAGGGTGATCCTCTTCGCCGGCCGCCTGGAGCCGCTCAAGGGGCCGGACACCCTGGTGGATGCCTTCGCCCTGGTGCGGGAGGACCCCCGGCTCCGCGACCGCGTCCGGCTGCTCTTCGTGGGCGAGCTGAGCAGCGAGGGCGAGCGGGTCGGCCAGAGGAGGGAGATGCGCCAGCGGGTGGCGGAGCTGGGGCTGGAGGGAGAGGTCGCCTTCCTCGGAGCCCAGCCGCAGGAGCGGCTGGCGCTGCTCTACTGCCTGGCCGACCTGGTGGTGGTCCCCTCCCACTCCGAGTCCTTCGGCCTGGTGGCGCTGGAGGCCCAGGCGTGCGGCACCCCGGTGGTGGCCGCCGCGGTGGGTGGCCTGAGGGAGGTGGTGGCGGACGGCCGGACGGGCCGGCTGGTGGAGGGCCGGGACCCCCGGCAGTACGCCGCCGCCATCGCCGAGATCCTGGCCGCCGACCCCGCCTCCCACCGCGAGATGCGCCGCGCCGCCCGGCGCCGGGCCGAGCGCTTCACCTGGGAGAGGACCGTCGACATCCTGCTGCCCGAGTACGGATTGGCCCCCGCCCTGGCCGCCGCCTGCAGGGAGGCCTGACCCGGCCCCATTCAAGGTGGGCCGCCAGAGACCGGCAGGCCCACCTCGCGGCCCTCAGGGGGTGGCTGCCGGCTCCCGGTGCTGGGTGGCCCATTCCGACTCGAGGAGGGCGAAGTCGATCTCATCGCTCCACCCTCCCTTGAACCACTCGTTCTGGAGCAAGAGGGCCTCCTGGCGCATCCCCAGCCGCTGCGCCAGCCGGATGGAGGCCAGGTTGCGCGCGTCCACGCGGGCCGTCACCCGGTGCACCTTCAGGTCGTCGAACGCGAGGTGGAGGATGGCGTGGGCGGCCTCGGTCGCGTAGCCGTGCCCGGAGTGATGGGGGCTCAAGACCCAGCCCACCTCGGCGGAGCGGTGCTCCCGGCTGTGCAGGAAGAGGTTCACGTCCCCTACCAGCCGGCCGGTCTCCACCACCTGCACTCCCAGGATCACCCCCTGGCCCTCTCCCGTGATCTCCGTGCGGGCCCAAACGTGCTCCAGCTTCTGCGCCACAGCTGCGCGGTCCATGGGCAGGAAGGGGACGTAGCGGCAGACCTCCGGCAGCGAGCGGTACTCGAGGAGGTCGTCGGTGTCGGCGGCGGTGAGGGGCCGCAGCAGCAGCCGGGCGGTGCGGATGGGAAAGGTGGGTTGGAGCACCAGGGGTGGCCCGGGGGCTACCGGCTCGGCCCCCGCGCCGCCGCCCTCGTAGCCGGGGGTGCCGTCCCCGGCTCGCTCCTCAACGGGCGGGATGTCGGGGGGCATGCAGAAGTCTCCTACGCGGATGGCACCGGTCGGCTACTGGAACTTGCCTCCCGACTCAGATCGAGGATGGTAACAACACCCAGGGCACGGGGGCGGCGAGACGGCTGGAGACCGGCCGGCACCCGGAGGGCAGCATCTCCACCCGGTGGACGGACAGCCGGTGAGCTGGGACGGAGCGCCGGGGGAGGGGGGCCAAGGGCCGCTGGTCGCCGCCTTCCACGAAGCGCAGCGACGGAGCGCCCCCCAGTTCACGATCCCCGGCCACAAGGGGCGGGTCGGGGAGATCGCGCCGGAACTGGTGGGTCCGCTGACCGCGGACCGGCCCCTGCATGGCGGGCTGGACACACCCAAGCTGGCTCGGGGAGCCCTGCAGAAGTCTGAGCGGATGGCGGCCCGCCACTTCGGTGCCGATTGGTGCCGCTTCGGCGTGGGAGGGTCGACCCAGGCCAACCTGGCCCTATGCCTCGCCCTGGGAAGGCCCGGGGACCAGGTGATCGTGAGCCGGGCGCTGCACCGCTCCCTCTTCTCCGGTCTCGTCCTCTCCGGCTTGGAGCCGGTCTGGATCCCACTCAGCGCCCATCGGGCCACCGGACTGCCCCTAGGGATCACGCCCGCGGCCCTGCGCCGGGCCATCGCCGTGGCGCCCGGGGCCCGGGCGGTGATCCTGACCGACCTCGGATACCTGGGCGACCCCTCCCTGAGATGGCTGGACGTCGTCTTGGAGTGATCCCGGAGCCGGCTACAGGAAGGAAGCGAGCGGCGTCCGGCACAGCCAGAAGCTCCCCGCTGCCACGGCCCTCAGCCCATCCAGATCCCCACGGCCAGCAGCGACGAGGAGAGGAGGAGGACCAGCGCCGTCTGCTTGAGGGCGGAGACCAGAGCCGCGGGGTCCTGGGAGCCGGACTTGCGCACCGGGCCTTCCAGCAGCGGCACGACCACCCAGGCCAGCAGCACCTCGGCGTGGGTCACGGCGGGGATGGCGAGGATCAGCGGCACGGCGAGAGCGAGGGCCAGAAGGCCGAGGTAGAGACGCCGGGCGTACACCGCCCCCAGGGCGACGGCCAGGGTGCGCTTGCCGGCCTCCCGGTCCGTCTTTATGTCGCGGATGTTGTTGATGAGCAGCAGGGCGGCGGCCAGGGCCCCGGGTAGGATGGCGGCCAGGGGAGCCACCAGGGGTACGGAGCGCATCTCCACGAAGGCGGTGCCGCAGGTGGCCACCTCCCCGAAGAAGAGGAACACCGCCACCTCGCCATACCCGTGATACCCGTAGGGGAAGGGGCCTCCGGTGTACAGGGCGGCGGCGAGGATGCAGCCCGCCCCCACCGCCAGCAGCCACCAGTTCGTGATCGCGGCCAGCCAGAGGCCGAGCAGCGCCGCCGCTGCGAACGCCACCACGGCGGCCGCCAGCACCGCTCGCGGTGGCACCACCCCGGAGCTGGCGGCGCGCGGCGGCCCGACCCGAGTCCGGTCGGCACCGCGCCGATGGTCGGAGTAGTCGTTGGCGTAGTTCACCCCGACCTGCAGGGCGACGGCCACCCCCAGCGCCCCGAGGCTGGGGGCCAGATGGGCATCACCGACGCGGGCCGCGATGCCGATGCCGATCAGGACCGGTGAGACGGAGGCGGCCAGGGTGGCGGGGCGGGTGGCGTGCCACCAGAGGCGGGCTGGGGTGAGGGGCGCCGCCGCCACGCTCATCCGGGCTCTCCCACGAAGACGGGTGGTCCGGCGTTGAGGGGGATGGCGCTGTCGAAGGCGGTAAGCCGGTCCTGGGTGGTGGCCCCGTCGTTGGCGAGATAGAGCTGCAGGTAGTGACCCTCGAGCCGGGTGAAGGCCAGCTGGCGCCCGGTCGCGGTGGAGGTGACCGCCTGCGGGTACTCGCCAGCCACCGGCCCCACCAGCGAGGAGACCGGCCCGCCCGCAGTGGAGACGGTCGCCAGGGCACCGCTCGGCTCGCGCAGGAGCACGACCGAGCTGCTGAGGAAGGCCACCGGCAGGCCAGCGGCCAGCTGCCGGAAGGGGTTGGACCCCACCCCTGGCGCATACAGCCAGGTGGAGGGGTCGGCAGGCTGGCCCACCGCGAAGGCCAGCGAATCACCCTGGGGGCTCCAGACCGGGCTCTGCGCCGGGAGCGCGGTCCCGGGCGGAGAGAGGTAGGTGACGGCGCTCAGGCTGGGGCTCAGCAGGGCCACCCGGTCGGGCAGCCCCTGAGAGCTGGCCACCGCCGCCAGGACCTCCCCATCCGCTCTCCACCCCAGTGGTCCGGCGAACGACGAGGTGGCGGAGAGGGTCACCGTCTGGGAGCTGGCCAGGGTGTACACCCGGAGCGCCCCTCCGGAGATGAAGGCCAGCTGCTCGCTGGTGGGGGCCCAGGCGACCATGGTGCTGGAGCTGCTACCCAGGACTGAGGTCGACTTCCCGGTGGCCAGGTTGAGCACCTCCAGTCCATGCCCCCCCGCCAGCTCGGTGGCCAGATACTGCCCGTCCGGAGCCGCCACCGCCAGGCTGTAGGTGCTGCCCGACGGAGGCGAGGCCAGGAGCCGAAGTCCGGGGGGGTCGCCGGCCTGCTCCGGGGTGGCTGTGGCCAGGACCTCCGTGTACTGCCCCAGCGCCGGCCCGGCGGGGAAGATCAGGGACGGGCTGGAGCCGTATCCCGTGACCTTGAACTTGAACCGCGCACCCGCCTGGAGGTGGTTCCCGTCCACGTCGAGGGCGGCGCGAGTGACCGTCACCTGGTAGGTCTGGTCGGGCAGCAGCGGGCGAGCCGGCTCGACCAGAAAGCGCCCGGGCACCAGGGGGTTGGGGAGGACCTGATAGCCGCCCGGCGGGTCGGGGGAGAGGGAGACCGCGGCGGCGACGGCCTTGGGATTCATCGCTCGGTCGAAGACGAGGGCGGGAGCCTGATACGGCCCCAGGCTCCCGCCATTGCCCGGGAAGGTCGAGGAGAGGGACGGCCCTCCCTCGGTGGAGAACCCCCAGGAGTGAGCCAGGTCGTTGACGGCTCCCGAGGCCGCCCGAATGCCACCGGCCACGTTGATCCGGTAGGTGGTGACCACCGCCAGGGGATGGTTGGGGTGCAGGAGGCGCATGACCCGGTCACCGTCCGACCACCTGAAGTAGCAGCCGGTGCGCCGCCCCTCGGCCGCCAGCCTGATGTCGCAGCCCGGGGTCGGTTTGCCCCGGCGGGTCTTGATCGTGAGCCGCGTCTCCACCGAGTGCGGGTCCATGGGCACGCTGAAGACGATGGTGAAGACGATGTTGGTGTGGGTCCCGCCCTGGCTGGGCGCGGGGGCCACCGCGGTGATCTCGGGGGGTGTCACCGGGCCGCACGCCGACAGAACCGGCAGAAGGGCCAGGAGCCCAGGAAGCAGGAGGAGAAGCCAGCGGGCCCGCCTGGACCCGGCCATCCCTGCCGCTGCGGTCAGCCGATCTCCGCCAGGTCGATCGCCGGCACGGGCTGTGGCGGCGAGGCCACGACGTCGATCCGGGCCTCCCGCTCCCCGCAGGCCGCCGCCGCCACCTGCGGCCCCTCAGCCAGCTCGGGAGCCTGGGTGCTGTAGCTGCCGCTTGGGGTGCCCTCCCCAAGCAGGGCCACCGCCACCTGCTCGCCGTGGCTGACCAGGATGGCGCCACTCACTCTCTGGTCAGCGATGAATTCGATGAGCGACTGGAAGTCCACGATCCGGGCCGGAAGGTTGATGAACACCGTCGTGGCCACGATCAGCGGAGCCACGGCGGCCACCAGCTCCGAGGGAAGTTCCACGGCGTCGATGAGGCCCTGGCCACGCCCCACATGAGCCACCAGCTCCTGGATCGCCTGCTTTCCCCTCCGGTAGTTGCCCTCCCCCCGCTGCTGGCTCTGGAGGATCTCCCCATCCTTGAACAGGATGTCGCCGCGCCGCTGCCGGTCGGTCTCGCCGGTCACCGAGACGTAGCCCGAGAAACCGTCCTGGCTGAGGGTCTTCAGCAGCATCGGGAAGTTGAGGAAGGAGGCCTTGAGGCCGGCATGCAGCGCCGGCCCACTGGGCATGGGCACCATGACCGAGAGCTGGGTCCTTGTGGCTCCCGCCGGGGGTCGGGTGGCTGGAACCGGCGGAGGCGGAACGGGGACCCTCCGCGGCGGGGCGGCAGCCGTCGGCGCCGCCGCCCGAACCGCGGCGGGAGCCGGTGGCGGCTGCATCTGCCGGGGAGGCGGCGCGTATGGCGTGGGAGGCGGGGGGGCGGCGAAGGGTTCTATGTCAGCCACCTCCACGTCGTCCACCTCCGCCTGCTCCGGCCACCCTCCGGTGGACCCCGCTGCCACCGGCTCGGGAACCGCAGCCTCCAAATCCTCCGCCATGGGTGCCTTGCCGTCCTGGCGCTCCCACTGGCGGAGCAGGTCGTCGGTGGAACTGTTGATAGTCTCCTCCGGCGGCAGCTTGGCCCTGGGGTTGAAGGTGTAGGCGCCGCTGCTCCACCCCAAGGCAGTCATCACGGCGCCCTCTCCCTCTCCTCCCTCGCCAGTGGCGTGGAAGAGGTGTCCGAAGAGGAAATGGAGAGAGCACTGGCTTGAGCCGTTCTCCAGCAGGAGCGTGCCGGTGGCCCGGTCCTGCTGCATCGTCTGGAGAAGCTCGGCCACCGTGGCTGGCCCGATGCTGCCCTGGTTCTGCAAGTTTGTGGATCTCTCCTGAGGGTCCGCCGCGGCGGACCAACCCTCCCCGGTCAGTCGGCGCGATACTAGCACAGGCGAGGCCGATCTCCGGGGAGCGCCGCCGCCGGTGCCGCCCCCCGGTATTGTCGCCCCTTATGGAAGCGAGCCCCGGAGCCGCCGACTGGGACGGGCTGCTGGCCGGCTGGCCGGCCGCGTCGCTGTTGCAGTCGCATGGCTGGGGCGAGGTCCAGGCGCGGGCGGGCTGGCGGCTCCGGCGGTTGGTGGTTGATGTTCCCGGAGGTCCCCTGCCGCTCTCGGTTCAGGTGGGGCCGCTCGGCCCTCCGCGGGCGCTTCGCCTCTACCTGCCGCGCGGGCCGGCCTGTGCTCCCGACGACGACGCCACGTTCCTCGCCGTGGAGCGGGAACTGGTGCGGCTCGGCCGGGAGGAGAGGGCGCTGGCGATCGAGGTGGAGCCCAACTGGGAGGCGGAGGCGGTCCCGCCGGGACACCCGATCCGCGCCTGGGCGCCCTGCCCCTCCCGGCAGCCCCTGGCGACCACCATCGTGGACCTCCGACCCGAGCCCGACGCCATCCTGGCCTCCTTCCATTCCAAGACCCGATACAACGTGCGCCTGGCCGAGCGCCGGGGGGTCCGAATTCGGGAGGGAGGGTTGGACGAGCTCGACCGCTGCCTCAGGGCCACCGAGGGCCGCCAGGGGGTGAGGCTGCCGGCCCGCAGCCACCTCTCCCTGGTGCTGGAGCAGATGGGGGCGCTGGCCCGGGTGCGGGTGGCCGAGGTCCGGGGAACCACCGCGGCGGCCGTTCTCCTGGCCCGCTGCGGACAGGAGCTGGTGTACCTCTACGGTGGGGCCACCGGCGACCATCGCGAGGACA
>JAKAXE010000107.1 GCA_021816695.1 bacterium
CCACCCGGTAGTCCCGGATCCCCCGCCGCAGGATGGGATCGGTCAGCTCCGGGTCCGCCTTGAGCACCGCCTCCGCCGCGGCCCGGGCCCGCTCCCGCAGCGGGTCATCCAGCAGGTCGCCCACTCTCATCTCGGGGAAGCCATGCTGCCGGAGCCCATAGGGGTCGCCGGCCCCTCGGAGGCGCAGGTCGATCTCCGCCAGCTCAAAGCCGTCCGAGTGCTCGATCAGGGCACGCAGGCGGGCGGCCGCGGCCGGATCCTCCTCCCCAACGAACAGCAGGCAGTGTGCCGGTTGGGCCCCCCTCCCCACCCGGCCGCGGAACTGGTGCAGCTGGGCCAGCCCGAACCTCCCGGCGTCCTCGATCGCCATCACCGTGGCATTGGGGACGTCGACTCCAACCTCCACCACGCTGGTGGCCACCAAAAGGTCGTACCGGTGATCCGCGAATGCCTCCATGCGTTCGGCCTTCTCCCGCGCCGGAAGGCGCCCGTGAACCAGCACCAGTCTGAGGTCCTGGAACACCTCCCTGGTCAGCCGCTCGTACTCGGCGGTGGCCGAGCGCGCCTCCGCCCCGGGGGTGTCGTCGATGAGCGGGCAGATGATGAACCCCTGGCGGCCCGCCGCCACCTCCGAGCGGATCAGCTGGTAGGCCGACTCGCGACCTGCGGCCTCGACCAGCTCGGTGTGCACCGGGACCCGTCCGGGCGGGAGGGTGTGGATCTGGCTCACGTCGAGGTCCCCGTAGAGGGTCAGATTGAGGCTGCGCGGGATGGGGGTGGCGGTCATCGAGAGGAAGTCGGGATTGAGGTCGACCTTCTCCCGCAGGCGCAGCCGCTGGGCCACCCCGAACCGGTGCTGCTCGTCCACAATGCAGAGCCCCAGCTGGGGGAATTGCACCTCGTCCTCGATGAGGGCGTGGGTGCCGACCACCAGCTTGTCGGTGCCCGCCAGGAGCCCCCCCAGAATCTCCCGCCGCTGCCGCGCCCCGGTGCTCCCCACCAGCAGGCGCGGATAAATCTCAAAAGGCGACAGGAGGTCCCTCATGGTCTCCAGGTGCTGGCGGGCCAGGATCTCGGTGGGTGCCATCAAGACCACCTGGTGGTCAGCGGCGATCGCCATCCGGGCCGCCATGGCGGCCACGACCGTCTTCCCGGACCCCACATCCCCCTGGAGCAGCCGGTTCATGGGGGACGGTCGGTCGAGGTCGATGAGAATCTCGTGGGCGGCTCGGCGCTGGTCCTCCGTGAGGCGGAAGGGCAGGGCACGGGTGAAGGCGCGCGCCACCTCCACGTCGTACGGGGATCTGGTGCCGGCCCGGGCTAGCCGCTGGCGGCGGGCCAGAAGGGCCGCCAGCTGGGGGAAGAAGAGCTCCTCGAACCCAAAGCGCGCCCGGGCGGCATCCAGCTGCTCCTGACTCTCCGGGAAGTGAACCTGGCGCAGCGCCTCGCCTAGGGTCAGCAGCCCCTGGCCCCGGCGCACCTCCTCCGGGAGGGTCTCCTCGACCGAAGCGGCGAGCGGCAGCAGCTCCGCCACCTTGGCGCGCAGCCACCTCGAAGTCAGGTGAGCGGTCTCAGGGTAGACGGGGACGAGCCCCCCGACGCTCACCTGGGCCCCGTCGCGCCGCTCCAGTTGGACCTCCGGGTTGCGCAGCTGCAGCCGCTGGCCGGGGCGGCGGGCGGCCTGGCCGTGCAGGGTCACGCGCCGCCCGGGGTGCAGGATCCGAGCCAGGTGGGGCTGGTTGAACCAAATGACCCCGACGGTGCCGGTCTCGTCACCCACCTCCGCCTCCACCAGCTCCATCCGCCGCTGGCGGGCCCGCCTCAGGTGGACGGAAAGCACCTCCACCTCAACCGTGGCGCGCTCCCCAGGGCGCAGGCGCCCCACCGGGACCCTGAGCCGCTGATCCTCGTGGCGCCGCGGGAAGTGCCAGAGGAGGTCCCGCACCGTGACCAGGCCCAGGCGGCGCATCCCCGCCAGGCGCTCCCCCGAGATCTTCGGCAACCGCTGCAGGGGAGTGTCCAGGGTGGGACCGACGGGCCGGGCCCCGGCCGCCTGGCCGCCCTGGTCAGTGGCGATCTGAGGCCGCCTCCAGGTAGCAGTAGGCAAGGGTCCCCGGACCGGTATGGGTGCTGAGCACCGGGCTGGCGTGGCTCATGAGCACGTCCATCCCTGGGTAGGTCCGCTGGGTGGACTCCCGCAGCGCGGCGCCCTCCTCCGGGGCCCCGACGTAGATGACCCCACAACGCTCCAGCGGCTCCCGCTCGGCCAGCAGCTCTTGCAGCCGGGCCACCCCCGCTGAGCGGGAGCGGACGCGCCCCAAGGGCACCACGGAGCCGTCCGGACCCAGTCCGATGAGTGGCTTGATTGAGAGCGCAGTTCCGAGCATGGCCCGGACCTTGCCGATCCGGCCCCCCAGCAGCAAGAACCTCAGGGTGTCGAGGAGGGCGATGATCCCCAGCCTCGGTGGCATGGTGGCCAGCGCGGCGGCGATCTGGACCGCCGACTCCCCCCGCTCGGCCCGGTGGACGGCCTCCTGAACCAGGAATCCGGTGGCCATGCTCACCGTGCGGCTGTCCACCACCTGCACCCGCCCCGGGCCGACCTCGTCGGCGGCGATGGTGGCTGAGCTCACGGTGCCGCTGAGCACCGCGGCGATGTGGATGGATACCACCCCTTCCGCGCCGCCTTGAAGCAGCTCTCGGTAAACCCGCTCGAAATCCCCGGGGGGAGGTTGGGAGGTGCTGGGAGGCTGGCGACCACGCTCCAGGCGGCGCACGAACTCCTGATCGGAGATGTCCACGCGGTCCCGGTAGGTCTGCTCGCCGAAGTGGAGCCGGAGCGGAACCACCACCACCCCGTGGCGGCGGCGAAACTCCTCCGGGAGATCGCAGGTGCTGTCGGTGACGATGCGGACGGCCACCCTCACTCCGCCGAGATGATGTACGGGTAGAGCGCCTGCCCACCGTCGTGGGACTCCACCTCCAGCTCCGGGAAGCGCCCCTTGATCGCCAGCTCGAGACGGCGTGAGGCCGCGGCGTCCACGCCCGCCCCGCGATAGATGGTCACCACCTCAAGCTTCTCGCCCCCCAGGCCATCCAGCGCGGTGCCCACCACGGCTTCCACCTCGGACCCCGCGGCCGCGACATCTCCGTCCACCACGGCGATGGTGTCGCCTCGGGCGATGGCCCCCCCGGGGTACTCGCTGGGACGCACCGCGGTGGTCACCTCGATGCAGTGGACGCCCGTCATGGCCCGCTGCATCCGCTTGCGGTTGACCTCCAAGCCCACCTCGGGATCGAAGGCCAGCAGGGCCGCGATGCCTTGGGGGAGGTTGCGCGAGGGGACCACCGCGACCTGGCTCCGGCTGACCCGGGCCGCCTGCTCCGCCGCCAGCAGGAGATTGGGATTGTTGGGCAGGAGCAGGACCTCAGCGCAGCGTGCCCCCGCGATCGCCTGGAGCAGCTCCTCGATGGCGGGGTTGCGGCCCTGCCCTCCCTCCACCACCGCCGCCGCCCCCAGCCCCAGGAGAAGCTGGTGAAAGCCGAAGCCCGGCGCCACCACCACCACCCCGCGGGCACCCACCCCGGCTGCCGGCCCAATTCCGGCGCGAGCCCGGGCCTCATGGTGCTGGCGGGTCATGTCCTCCACCTTCAGCCGCTCGATGCGCCCCAGCTCCGCCGCCCGGGTCAGCAGCTGCCAGGGCTCGGCGGTGTGGATGTGAACGTGAAGCAGCCCCGGGTCCCCCACCACGAGGGCCGAGTCGTCCTCATCCTCCTCCCCGCCCAACCGCTGGCGAACCTCCAGCGCCCCGAGCTCGGACCCCACGAGGCTGAACTCGGTGCAGTAACCGAATCCCTGGTCCGGGGCGGTCACCGCCAGCACCCCGGGATGATGACCATCCCCCCCCGGGCCGAACGCCTCCGGCTCCTGGAGGAATCCCGCCCCGGAGATCTCCTCGGAGAGGGCGGTGAGGATGACGGCGGCTCCGAACCCTCCGGCGTCAACCACGCCGGCCCGGCGCAGCACGTCCAGCTGGCTGCGACTCCGCTCGACGGCATCCCAGGCCTCCGCGGCGGAGGCCTGCAGGACCTCCCCCAGGGAGGACCCCGAGGCGGCGGCGGACGCAGCCGCCTCAGCGGCATCGCGCACCACCGACAGGATCGTGCCCTCCACCGGCCGCTTCACCGCCCGGTAGGCCGCGGCGCTGCCCTCCTTCAGGGAGGCGGCCAAATCCACGGCGCCAATCTCCGCCTTGCCGCGGAGCCCTTCCGCCACGCCGCGGAGAATCTGTGACAGGATCACGCCCGAGTTGCCGCGGGCTCCCATGAGCGCCCCATGGGCGACTGCGGCCGCCACCTCGCCGGCCCTGGGGTCCGGCCCCAGGGTCTCCGCCTCAGCGAGGGCGGCCTGCAAGGTGAGGTGCATGTTGGTGCCGGTGTCCCCGTCCGGCACCGGGAAGACGTTCAGGTCGTTGATCCGATCGCGCTGCTCGGCGAGCCGGGCCAGGGCCGAGCGCAAGCCGCGTCGCAAGCCCCGGCCAAGGACCACCGCCGTGACCGGCGGCGAGACCTCAGGTGCCGCCATCAGCTCGCTCGGGCAGGCGCAGTCCCTGGACGTTGATGTCGACGCTGAGCACCGCCAGGCCCAAGTGGTGCTCCAGGCTGTAGGCCACCGAGCTCATGAGGTTGTGCGCCACCTCCAGGATGCGCACCCCGTGTTCGACCACCACATAGAGCTCAACCCGGATGCCCCGCTCCTCGATACGCAGGTCGATGCCGCGTTCGAAGGCGTCGCGGTTCAGGAGCTCAGCCAGCCCGTCCCGAAAGCCGCGGTCGGCCATCCCGGCGACGCCGTAGCATTCCTCCGCGGCCCGCGCCGCCAGGGCCGCCACCACCCGGGGCGAGACCTCGACGGTACCGAGGGGGTGGGTCTGGACCAGTGGTCGTGCTCCGGGCATCTGTCCTCTCTCACCGCATTGCGATCCGGCGACTGGCAGCTCGCGGCTGGTAGACTGCGGCGGAATGATACTTCGGGGTCGCCCGCCGGCCGGGCCCCGTCACTTAGCCTTCAACTGAGGTCGCCATGGCCAAGCGGTGCGAGATCTGCGGCAAGGGTCCGGTCGCGGGCAACAACGTCAGCCACTCGAAGGTCCACACCCGGCGGCGCTTCATGCCCAATCTGGTCAACGCTCGAGTCGCCCCCAGGGGCGGCGGGCTGGCGAGGCGGATGCGGGTCTGCACCCGCTGCCTGCGCACCAGCATCAAGTCGGCTTAGTCGGCGCTCCGCTTTCCGCCCGGGGCGATGAGGTCCGGGACCCCGCCACGGCCGCTCCGGCGGTGACGTCGAGGGGCTCGAATAGCGACTGACCCGGCTCGGCCCTGCCTGGCCCTTACCGATCGGGAGTGCCCTCACCGTTTTCCCTTCGGCCGCTGAGCTCGGCCACCGCCGGCCCGCCTCCCGCCCGCGGGTCGACATGACCGGAAGGCGGCCCGGGCGCACTGCTTGGGCGCCCGGGGGTATGGGTATAAACGCATGGGAGGGCGAATTGCGTGAGGAGCTAGGTTGCGAGTTGTTCTGATCTCTCCTCCCTGGTATCCGGTTCCCCCCGAGGGATATGGGGGAATCGAGCTGGTGGTGGGGCTCC
>JAKAXE010000108.1 GCA_021816695.1 bacterium
CGATCTGCGACGCGAAACTGGTCAGAGGAAGGCCCCTCGCACCATCTCCATGAACCGCCTGCGGTCGGCCCGGAACACCACCTCACAGTTGGGTGCCCGGCCAGTCACCCCGAGGTGGTCGACCACCGTCTGCCCGCTGGTGAGATCCCCTCTGGTCTCCACGCCCACCCCCAGCCTCCGGCTCTCGGTGATGATGGTCGGCTCCAGCGCCACCGCCATGGCCAGGGGGTCGGGGATGCAGATCCCCTCAACGCGTCCCTCGGTGATGGCGCGCTGGCGCGACACCTGCTGGATCCCGACGCAGAACCGCGCGAGGGGGGTGCCGAGCACCCGGAGCGACTCCAGGTCGTCCTCACTGAAGGTGGCATCCGCCAGACAAGCGTCCCAGCCCACCATGGTGATGTCCAGGTCGCTGCGCAAGACGATGGCCGCCGCTTCCGGATCCACCCAGATGTTGAACTCGGCCACCGGGGTGACGTTGCCGGGGCCCCGGCCGGTTCCGCCCATCATGATGCAGCGCCGGACGCTGGAAGCGAAATCCGGGTCGGCGAGGCAGGCGAGGGCCACGTTGGTGAGCGGTGCCAGGGTGACCAGGACCAGCTCTCCCCGGTGCTCACGGGCTGCCCGGAGTAGCGCCTCCACTGCAGGCTCAGCGGATGGGGTCCGGCCCCGCAGCGGGAGACCGATGTCGCCCAGCCCGTCTCCTCCATGGATCTCCGCCGCCGTGGCCAGCTCGCGCAGCAGCGGGCGGGGCGACCCGGGATGGACAGGAACCTGGCTGCCTGCGATCTCGACCGTGTAGAGCGCGTTCTGGACCACGTTGGGAAGGGAGGTGTTGCCGGCCACGGCCGTCACCGCCACCACTTCCACCCGGGGATCGCGCAAAGCCAGTACCAGCGCCACGGCGTCGTCCGTCCCCACGTCGGTGTCCACCACCATGGGGATCGGCGAGCTCACCATGTCTGGCCCCCGGGACGCCGGGGCCCGCCGCGGGCCCCGGCAGCACGCCCTCGGTTCACGCGCCGGCCTCGCCCGAGGCCACCTCGATGCTGGCTCCGGCCCCAGTCTCGACACCGCCGATGAACCAGGCCACTGCTCCCAGCAGCCCGATGGCCCACACCACCGCCGAGAAGATGGTGAAGCCGGTGAGGCTGTAGCTCTGGGTCAGGTAGATGGTGACGATGTAGAGGCCGATGCTCACAAAGCGCACCACCGCGGTGTAGGTTCCCCGCACCTTGGTCGGCCACACCTCGCCCTTCAGCGTGTCCTCGGTGAGATAGCTGATGTTCACGAAGAGGTTGAGGACGACGAGGAGCAGGAAGAAGAGGGCCGCGGAGGCGGCCCAGGCGCCGGTGGTCACCGACAGCGCCAGGGTGACGACGAAGGAGCCGCCGTATCCAAGAAGCAGCAGCATCTTGCGGCTGAGGCGGTCGGCCCAGAAGGCGAAGAACCCGGAGATGAACCCGGTGAGGGTGGCGGTGAGGAGGATGGCCGCCGAGAGCTTGGGGAAGTGGGCCGGACCGAGCACGTAGGTCATGAGCCCGAAGCCGGCGGTGCCCGCGAAGGCCGTGGCCGTGGTGGCGAACAGCCGAAGCCACATGGGGACGCGGCGAGCCGCCCCCGAGGCGTTGGCGGTCGCGGTGGCAGCCGCGGCGGCCTCCTCGCGGGCACGGTATTGCTCGGCGCCGTAGAAGCGGTCGATCTGCTCGCGAGCACGGTCCTCCCGCCCCCGGCTGCGCAACCAGCGGATGGACTCCGGGGTCTTGGTCCGGGCGAAGAAGAGGATGGCCAAGACCACGAGGAAGGTGATGGCGATCATGCCCCGTTGGAAGGCAACTCCCTTGTAGGCGCTGAGGAGGGACACCGCGGCCAGCAGCAGGCCACCCAAGTTGATCCCGTTGATCTCCAGCATCATGGTCTTGCCCCGGTGCCGGTGGGGCATCACCTCATGGGAGGCGGTCATGATGGTGTTCATCTCGCCGCCGGCGGCGAAGAGCATGATCGCCAGGAAGGCCAGGATCATCCAGTAGGTGACGCTGAACGCCAGGCCGATGGCGCCGATGCCGTAGAGCCCCATGGTCAGGTAGAACGTCGTGCGCCGACCCACCCGGTCCGAGAGCGGGCCGGCCACGGCGATCCCAATGATCAGCCAAATGGGCGACCAGGAGAGCAGCAAGGAGCGCAAGCTGACCGGCATGGCCACCCAGCCGGTGGCGATGGTGGCCATCCCGAAGATGTAGGCCTCGAGCACCATCCCCAGGACGAAGGAGGTGAAGTTCCAGCTGTCCGTCGGGCCCCACCGCTCCCCGGTCTCGGCGGTGGACCCCTCGCGCGCGCCCGCTAACGTGGCCATCTCAGAAATCCTCCCTGCTCCGAACGTCTTCTCCGCCCCTTGGGGCGATGCCCGATGATGCCAGGGGAGCCCCCCGCCCGGCCACCGGTCGAGGTGGGGCGGTGGTGCTCTCGCGCACCACCAGCTCCACGGCGAGCCGCTCCGGGTCCGGAGCCTCCTCTCCGCGAAGAAGGCCGACCAAAAGGTCGACCGCCACCCGTGCGAGCTCTGCCAGCGGTTGCCGGATGGTGGTCAGAGCCGGCACCGCATACCTACCCAGTTCGATGTCGTCGAAGCCGACGACCGAGACCTGGGAGGGAAGGTCAAGTCCCGCCGAGCGGAGCGCCGAAATCGCCCCCAGGGCCATGAGGTCGTTGGCACAGAAGATGGCCGTGAAGTGTCGGCCGCAGCTGAACAGCTCCAGGGCGGCCCGGTGTCCGGAGCTCTCACTGAAGTCACCGTGGGCCAGAGGTCCAGGCTCGATACCCGCCTCGTGCATCCGATCCCGGTAGCCCTCCCAGCGCTCAGTCGTGACCGAGAGCCCGGCGGGGCCGGCGATGTGCGCGATCGCTCGATGGCCCAGTTCCAGCAGGTGGTCGGTCGCCGTCCAACCCCCAGCCCGGTGATCTGCTTGGACCGAGGCGGCGTTGCCGCCGGCCACGGCCCGGTCTAGGGCCACGATCTTCATCCTCGACCCCACGCGCCTCCGAATCTCTTCGGCGGAGATTGCCAGGCCCATGGCCACCACCCCCTCGATCTGGCGGCTGGCGAGCATCTCCAGGTATTCGGCCTCGGCCTCCGGGACGCCCTCGGTGTTGCACAGGAGGACCGTCTTCCCGTGGTGACGGGCCCGCAGCTGCACCGCCTTGACCAGGGCTGGGAAGAAGGGGTTGGCGATGTCCGGCAGCATGAGGGCGATGGAATCGCTCCCCCTAACGGCCAGACTTCGAGCCACCGCATTGGGCCGGTAGCGGAGTCGGGCCGCGCTGTCCCGAACCCGGGCCACCGTGCGGGGGCTGATGTCCCCGATCCCCCGCAGCGCCCTGGACACGGTGGAGGGGGACAGCCCGGTGGCTCTGGCCAGATCGTATATCGTCGTGGCCCCGGGCAAGCCCCCCCTCCCAGCATTCCCCGTCCGATCCCGCAACCGGTTGCAGGGGATGCTAGGAGGCAGGCCCGCAGCTGTCAAGGGCTGGATTGTCTCGTGGTGGGACTTCGGCGACTCAGTCGGACCATGAAGGGCGGGATCACCTTGGGCTCGGGTGATGCGCGGCCGGTAGTGGCGGGTCCGAGGCGCTGCTCCCCGCTCGGCTGCCCAGGACGGCGAACAGGGCCACCAGCGCCAGCAGGGGGATCTGGGCCAGATACTCGTCCAGGCTGCGCCAGCTCAGCCAGAATCCGGCGAGGATGAGCACCGAGGCTGCCACTCGATACTCCCGAGCCAGCGCCCCCCAGGCCCAGATGCCCACCATGGCCACCGCCGACAGAGCCAGCAGGAGGGTGCGCGACGGTGCAGGAACGAAGCCGCCCAGCACCAGGGTGATGGGTCCCGAACCCAGGGGGAAGGTGTGCGCTCGGAGGTTCCCGACGATGATGCCGAGGGCGTCGGGATATCGAATGAGCCAGGGGATGACGGTGACCACGAGGGTGGCGGACCCGGCCACCAGGCGGCGCCCCACCTGACCTTCCTCGACCGCCAAAAGTAGGTAACCGGGGGCGAAGAACCAGGCCAGCTGATTGCTTCCCACGGCCAGCGCCAGGCACACGGCGGAGAGCAGCGGGCGGCGGATCCAGAGGACAGAGAGGGCCATCAACGCGTAGGCGAAGGTCTCGCCGTTGCCGTTGGCCGCGAAGTTGACCAGGGAACCGTTCAGAAAGAGGGTGAGCAGGAGCAGTCCGCCGGCGGCCGGCCAGAGCTGACCCGCGGCGAAGATCAGCGCCAGAAGGAGCACCAGGACGGGGATCGCGGTCCACACGGTTCTGGCCCAGAGGGGCAGCCCGGCGACGGGCACCATCGCCACCGGGGTCAGGGGCGGCTTCCCCAGGGGGGAGAAGAGCCGAAGACCTCCCTGGTCCGGGCTGCTGGCCGCGGCCAGGATCTGGGTGGGGGTCGGGTACACGGCCACGTTCTTAAGGGGCCCGACCTTGAGGGGGGTGGCGAGGGTGGGCGAGACGCCCAGCGACTTCAGGCAGGTGATCTCCGGGACCCGATAGGGGTCGGCGCCGGCGGCGATCGCCCGAGCGCCGCAGACGGCCATGGCGTTGGCATCGTCTACCAGCTGCCGGCCCCCTACCACCGGAGGCACGGCGGTGAACAGCACGACCAGGAGGGCCAGGGCGGCGAACAGGGGGCTCATGGCCAGGAGACGGTGGGGCCTGCAGCGGACCACCCAGGAGGCCAGGGGACGACGCAGGGCCAGAGCCGTCAGGACGCAGAAGATCAGGAAGGCCAGATACTCGAGGATGAAGTTGGCCAGCTCCGCTGTCCTCCCGGGTAGGTGCTGGCTCAAGAACTGGGAGTTCGAGGCCTTGAACGCCACCATGGCCAGAGCGAGGACGACCAGCCGATCGGCCCGCTCCCCGGACGGGCGCCATGCAGGAACGAGGCGGGTCAGATGTGCCCGCACACTCGCCCCGGTCCCAGCTCGCAACTCTGCCCTCCGCCTGGATCAAACGCATCCGATGATGGGGCCGCGGCGCCGCCCGAGTCCAGACGGCGGCCGGGAATAATGGGGGAGTGGATCCCGATCCTCTGACCTACCGGGACCGGTGGCGCGTGCGCCAGTACGAGATCGACGCCTACGGGCACGTCAACAACGCCGTCTACCTCAACTGGGCAGAGGAGATGGCGTCACGCCACGCGGAGGCGAGCGGGTTCGGGGCGCAGTGGGCCTCCCAGCATGGTGGGGGCTGGGTCATCCGCCACCACGACGTGACCTACCACGCTCCGGCACGCTTCGGAGATGAGCTGGAGCTCATGGTCCAGGTCGAGCTGATCCGCGGTACCCGAGGGCAACGCCGGACGACGGTGCACCGGGCCTCGGATCACCGCCTGCTGGCGGAGATCTCCACCGAGTGGGCCTGGGTGAGGCTCTCAGACGGCAGGCCGGCGCCCGTCCCCGAGGAGCTGGTGCGGGTGGCGGCCCCGGCAACCACTGCGACGCTGACCAGACGGGCGGACCGGCAGCGAGCGACCCCACGGTGAGCCGTCCCGGCTACCAGGCATAGGCCTCGGGAGCGGCGCCTCCCGGGCCGGGGAAGATCTGGTCGAGGCGGGCCAGCTCGGCATCTCCCAGCTGGACATCGAGTC
>JAKAXE010000109.1 GCA_021816695.1 bacterium
CCGGATCTTGCGGATCGGGTGGTTGGCCGGTATCAGCTCCCCAGGGTCGATCCAACCCAGCATCGTCACCTGGCGGGAGGTGGTGCCACGCATATCTATCTCCAACACCTCGCCGACCAGACCCCCACCCGAGCCTACCAGGAACTCACCCCGAAGTGGGACCGTTCTTCAACACCCTGCTAGGCATCGATCCATGCCTAGCAAAGGCTTGGAGCGGGGCCGATTCAAACTGACTCACTACCAAAGCGACAGCAGCGGCGCTAGGGGTTGCGCTAGCGGCGCAAATGCGTCATGGTTGCAGCGATGCTCCCGGGCGGCCCCGGGAGGCCCTACCGTCCCAGATCCACGTCACAGCACAAGGGGCAGACATCGAACCGTTGACGCGCAAGGAGCGCCCGCCGGCGCCCACCCGCTTCGGTGCCGCCGTGCCCGAGCGCAGGGTGGGGGGGCGGAGGGTCGTGCCGGGCGGGGGGCAGCGGCGGAGGCCGCGTACCCGGACCGGTGGTTGGCGCCAGAACGAGGTGGCCGACGAGGTGCTCGCAGAGGTGGCGCGCCAGGCGGCCTCCCGGCGGCAAGCCCGGGACGAGGCCCGGCGCCACCTCGCTGGGAGGATGCGCATCTCCCGGCCCAAGCCGCCCTCCTGGTATCTGGCCTGGAAGGAGCTCCGCCGGCCGGCCCGGGTGGTGTCGGTCCTGATTCCCTCCCTGGCGGTGGCGGGACTGCTGGCGCTCAACCTTCCGTTCCTCAAGGTGCAGAGGGTGGAGGTGGAGGGGAGCCCGGTGGTCGGCCGCGCCCAGCTGCTGGCGGAGGCGGGGGTTGTCATGGGCCAGAGCACTCTCCAGGTCAACACGGAAAGGCTCACCGCGAGCCTGCTCAGCCAGCCCTGGGTGCAGAGCGCCAGCGCCGCGGTCCGCTGGCCCGGGACCGTGGTGCTGACGGTGACCCCGCTGCCCCCGGTGCTGATCTACGAGCAGGGCAAGCGGGAGTACCTCCTGGCGGCGTCCGGAGCGGTACTCGGCCCGGTGCCCTCGGGACCGGCATCCGCTCCTCCGCCCATCCTCCAGGATCTCCAGAGGGGGAGCCGGCTCCGGGCCGGGCAGGTCGCTCTGCCCTCCCGGCTCACCAGCGCCCTGGCCCAGCTCAGCTCCGCCTTCCCCGCCGCCTACGGGGTCTCGGTGAGCCGGTACCTGATCAGCGCGGTGGGGGCGCTGGAGATCCAGAGCTCGGCGGGGTGGACAGCCGATCTTGGCCCCATCCTCACGGCCTCCCAGGTGGCCAACCTGGGGCCCAAGCTGGAGGCTCTGCGGGCCCTCGCCGCCAAGGTCAACTTAAAGGGGCCGGGAATCCACACCATCTACCTCGAGGACCCCTCCCAGGTGGTGGTCAACCCCTAGGTGCGCCCCAAACGGCGGTGGGTCGGAGGCGAAGACACCACAAGATGATGTGGTTTCGGGCTTGTATTCCCACCGTGGGGCGGCTACACTTCGTAGGACCTCTGCGGAGGCCCGGAGTCCCGTCTCGCGAGTTCTTCACCAAGCAAGCGTTCCATGAGATCGAACAACACCTGGGGGCTTCTCCGATGCAGTCCGGCTGGGATCCCGTGAGCCGCCACGGGGCTTGGACCACGGCGCCATGAGCGGACGCCGCCTGGTCGCGGTCGATCTGGGCACCCACCGGGTTCGCTGCGCCATCGCCGAGGACGACGGAGCTCGCCTCAAGGTGCTGGGAGTTGGGGAGGTGGACTCCAAGGGGGTGACCCGGGGGGTGGTCGCCGACCCGGATCAGGCCGTGGCCGCTCTCTCCAGGGCTCTGGACGCGGCCGAGCGTGCCGCCGGGATGGAGGTAGAGGCCGCGCTGCTCAGCCTGGGCGGCCGCCATGTCCGCAGCCAGCCGAGCCGGGCCGCAGTCACCGTGGCATCGCGGAGCGGCGCCGTGTCCGGCTCGGACCTCAACCGAGTGCTGGAGGCGGCGCGGGACCTTCCCGGCGAGGAGGGCACCGAGGTGGTTCATCTGATCCCCCGCTGGTACGCGGTGGACGAGAACCAGCGTCTGCGGGACCCCAGAGGGGTGGCGGGAAGCCGGCTCTGGGTCGACTGCGAGCTGGTCCTGGCCTCGGTGGCCCATCTGGAGGCCCTGGTGGAGTGCGCCCACTCGGCCGGTCTTCGGGTCGACGACCTGGTGGTCCAGCCACTGGCCGCGGCCGAGGGGGTGGTGCGGGACGCGGAGCTGGAGGAGTCGGTGGCGGTGGTGGACGTGGGCGCCGGCACCACCGACATCGCCACCTTCTGGCACGGCACCCTGGAGGGGATCCGGGTCCTCCCCGTCGGGGGCCAGCACGTCACCGCGGACCTGGCGGTGGGGCTGCGTTGCGGCGAAGCGGAGGCCGAGTCCCTGAAGCGGCGCCACGGCCACTGCGACCCGGCCCGCGTTCTGCCCGAGGAGCTGGTGCGGGTGGTCGGCCCGTCGGGGGTGGGAGCCGACGAGGTGTCCCGACGGATGCTGGCGGAGATCATCGAGCCCCGGGCCCGTGAGATCGTCCGCCTCATCGGCCAGGCGCTGGAGGGCCCGCATGCTCCCGCCAAGGTGGTGCTCACCGGCGGGGGCTCCTGCCTGCGCGGATTCCCCGAGGCGGTGCACCAGCTCCTCGAGCTCCCGGTCCGGGTGGCCCTCCCCGAGGGCCTCACCGGCCTCACAGACCAGCTGGGGATGCCCGAGCACGCCACCATCGCCGGACTCCTGCGCTGGGGACAGCGCTCCGGGACCCGGCGCGACCACAGCAGCCAGCGGGCGGAGCGTAGCTCCGGCCGGTTGAACCGCTGGCTGCACGAGCTCTTCTAGGCTTAAGGAGTTGAACATGCCCCAGGACGACCTCGACCGGACCACCCAGGGGAACGCCAGGATCAAGGTGATCGGAGTGGGCGGTGGGGGCAGCAACGCCGTCAACCGGATGATCCGGGCCAAGCTCCGCGGGGTTGATTTCATCGCCGTCAACACCGACCGCCAGGCCCTGGACGCCTCCGAGGCGCCCACCAAGATCCACATCGGGCGCAAGGTGACCAGGGGGCTGGGGGCGGGAGGCGATCCCGAGGTGGGGGAGAGCGCCGCCGAGGAGTCCCGTGATGACCTGGCGGCGGTGCTCCACGACTCGGACATGGTCTTCGTCACCGCCGGTATGGGCGGGGGCACGGGAACCGGGGCGGCGCCCATCATCGCCGAGATCGCCCGCTCCAGCGGGGCGCTCACCATCGGGGTGGTAACCAAGCCCTTCAACTTCGAGGGCAAGCGGCGGATGGACTCAGCGGAGAGGGGGATCCAGGGGCTCTCCGGACGGGTCGACACCCTCATCACCATCCCCAACGACCGTCTGCTGGCGGTGACCGACCGCCGCACCACCATGGTGGACGCCTTCCGCAAGGCCGACGACGTGCTCCGCCAGGGGGTGCAGGGGATCTCTGACCTGATCGTCTACCCCGGGCTGATCAACCTGGACTTCGCCGACGTCAAGGCGATCATGTCCGGGCAGGGCGCGGCCCTCATGGGCATCGGCTACGGGAGTGGGGACAACCGGGCACAGGACGCCGCCCGGGACGCGGTGGCCAGCCAGCTGCTGGAGACCTCGATCGCCGGAGCCAAGGGGATCCTGCTCAACATCACGGCCAGTCCCGACCTGACCCTGCATGAGGTGACCGAGGCCTGCGACATGATCCGGCAGACCGCGGACCCCACCGCCAACATCATCTTCGGGGCGGTGCTGGACGATCGCATGGGCGGGGACGTGAAGATCACGGTCATCGCCACCGGCTTCAGCTCCGGCCCCCAGGTCAATCAGGAGTTGGCCGAGCGCTACCGGACCACCCGTCCCCAGGAGCTGCAGGAGCCGATCGCCGACACGCTGCGCCGACCCAAGGTCGCCGAGGACGCCTTCGACGACCTGGACATCCCCGCGTTCCTGCGCGAGCAGCGCTGAGGGGGGCGGGGCTCAGGCGAGCGCCAGGGCAACAAGCGCCAGCACGGCGACCGAGGCGGGGCGAAGGCCCCCCACGTGGGCGGCCAGGTGGATGACCACCAGCACCAGGCTGCCGGCCGCCAGCACCGCGGCCAGCCAGCGCCTGACGAGCTCCGCGCCAGGGTGCCGCACCGACCGCGCTCCGAGCGCCGCCAGCGCCAGGAAGAGCGCCAGCCCGACGGCTGAGCCCATGGCCCGGGTGGGGGAGCCGGCCATCAGGGAGGGGTCAGTGACCATGAGCTCAGCGACGTCGGCCGCCCCCAGCAGCGCCACCAGGACCAGCAGATAGCCACGGCGCCGACGCCCGGCACCGACGCCCCGGTACTCGCTCATCCGGAGATCATGCAGGAGCGGCGCCCCGGAGCTCAGGTCGACATCGAATCGGCGAAGAGGCGATCCTCCTCCACCCCCAGGCCGCGCAGCGCCAGGAGGCAGTCGGTGACCGTGAGTCGGGGACCGGCCAGGTAGGCGTCGAAGCCGGAGAGGTCCAGCCCGCTGGCGGCCAGAGCGTCCGAGAGTCTCCCCGTCGCCACCCCGGCCCGCTCCGGCGGGATGAAGTCGGGGGCAAATCGGCGGGCCACCAGCGTCACTCGGAGATTGGGGGCACGGCGCATCAGGGTGGCCATCTGTTCCAGCTCGTAGAAGTCATCGGAGCTGGTGGCACCCCAGAAGAGGAGCATCGGCCGCTGGGGGAGCATGTTCACCTGCTGCTCCAGCAGCGACTTGATGGGAGCGAAGCCGGTCCCTCGGGCCACGAAGACCAGCGGGCGGTCCACCGGCGAGCGCATGGTGAACGCCCCGAGAGGCCCCCGCGCCTGGATGACCTCCCCCTCATGGGCTGAGTCAAAGGCCCAGGCTGAGAGCCGCCCGCCCTTCACCCGGCGGATCTGCAGCTCCACGGTGTCATCCGACCTTGGGGCGTTGGCGATGGAGTAGGCGCGGGCCATGAAGTGGGAGTCCGGCACGGCGATCTCCAGGTACTGCCCGGGGACGAACTGGCAAAGCCGATCCGCCTCGCCGACCGGGCTCAGAGTGAAGATCCGGGTGCCCCCTCCCACCTCCTGGATCCTGGTCACCTTGAGGTGGACCAGGTCGCCCCTGGGCAGCCCTGAGTCAACCTCGAGTTGGTCTCGGCGGGAGAGGAGCTCGTCCTCCACCGAGTGGTGCACCAAGACCAGGTCCTCCATCCGGAGGATCTCGTCCTCGGCGGGGAAGGAGATGGCCCGAGAGGGGCAGGTGTTGGCGCAGGTCTGGCAGGCCACCATGCAGTTCATCGGGTTGGCGACCACGGCCTTCTTGGCCTCGAAGTCAAACCGGTACACGTCCCGCCCGCAGCTGGTGACGCAGGTGCCGCAACCGATGCGGGCATCCACGTCGATCACCGGGTACCAGGGGATCTCTTCACGTGGCACCCCGTGCCACGGTCGCGTCAGCTTGTTGTCGGCCATCCTCCACCCCTCCAAGGACCCCCCGGCCCTCTAATCGATCAGTGACCCCGCCGGGCGCACCGTCTCCGCCGCCCTACCCCGCGAGCGCCGCCGCCGGGGCGGCTCCCACCAGGGCCAGCAGGCCGTCCGCTCCGAGGGGTGGGGCCGGCTGCCACCCCACCACCATCACCCG
>JAKAXE010000110.1 GCA_021816695.1 bacterium
GGAGTTGTCCACCCCTTCCTCCGGACCTCTATCCCTTACCTGCTACGACTACCTCCTCATCCGTCATTGATGATTCGGTCCCATCATTGCAGTGGGAAAATACATGCCCGAGTTCAGACGACCTCCCGGGTACTTCGTGATGGGTGGTCTCGAGGTCCTCAGCTCGGGGGTGGACACGCTCCACTTCTCGGTCCGCGGGGAGCTCCAGGAGGGGTTACTGGTCTTCCTGGAGGCGCTGAAGCGGGAGGCTCAGTTTTCGAAGGAACTCCAGGTGGTGACCTGGGGGGAGCAGTCCCTCTCGGTGGCCCTCCGCCCCCACGGCTGGCGCAGCTACCCGTTCTGGGCGAGCTCTCCCAACATAGAGGTGGCGATCGGGGCGCCGTCCCCGTTCCCGCCGGTCTTCATCCAGACCCACTCCGCCTACCTCCACTCCCGCGGGGTGGACCAGGCGGTGGCCGAGATCGCTAAGTGGCTGGCCACAAACGTGACGCGGAGCGAGCCCCAGCTTGGGGTCTCCCGCGTTGATCTGTACTGCGACCTGCAGGGCTGGTCTCCGGTCATAGAGGACTTCGACCGCTTCCATTGCCGGGGGGTACGACGGCGCACCTACTCGATGCCGGCACAGGACCAGGCCCATCTGCGGGGTCGCCGTCCGAGCGGCTTCGTCTTCGGTGGCGGTGACCTCGTGGCCCGGTGCTACGACAAGACCCTCGAGCTCAGGGTGCGAGGGTCCGAGTGGCCCAAGGTGCTCTGGAAGGACTGGGACCGGGACCAGCCGGTCTGGCGGGTGGAGTTCCAGTTCCGCCGCCGCTCCCTGGTCTCACTCGGATGCGCCACCCCGGATGAGGCGCTGGCGGCTCGCCAGCAGCTGTGGCGCTACGCGACCCAGTGGCTCTCCCTCCGGGTACCGACCGCGGACTCCAACCGCTCCCGCTGGCCCGAGGCTCCAGAGTGGGAAGTGATCCGGGAGGCCGAGATCGGCTCGCCCACGTCTCCGCTGGTGCGGGACGTGGTCCGCGCGGCGGACGAACTGCTGATCATCCGGGGGCTGGTGGGCTACGCCTCCAGCCTGGCCGCTATGGGCAGCGCCCACGGCGTGGGAGCGGCGCTGGGGCGCACCGTTCCCGGGGTCTCCGACTACTTGGATCGGCGCGGTGAGACCTTCACCGACATCGTCGACCGGAAGCGCCGCCAGAGGGTTGAGGTGGCGGCCCCGTGGGAGGCCCGTAGTCCCACGAGTGGGCCCGCGATGTCAACTACCGCCGATGTCCCCGGGCCGAGTGGCTATGAGGCAGATCAGTCGTGACCCAGAGGCTCTTGCTGAACGTCAACGAGGTCGCCTCACTCCTGGGCTGTGGGCGGACCTACGTCTACGGGATGATCCAGCGAGGGGAACTTCCAGTTGTCAAGTTGGGACGGTTGACGCGCGTCCCGATGAGCGAGCTCGAGGAGTTCGTGAGGAAGAATGTGTTGTTGCAGGATGAGGATCTGCATGCGAACGGCGTGGACCTGGCCCTGATTGCAGACGGCCGGATGGATCATGCGCTCCGGCGGGGAGATCTGCCGGGGTCCAGCCCTGGCTCGACACTCCGGGCCGGGCCAAGATAGGGGCTGAATGGCGAGGCGGGCGAACGGCGAGGGCAGCATTCGTCGGCGACCGAGCGATGGACTGTGGGAAGCGCGCGTCACCATCGGAACCAAGCGGCGGTCCTTCTATGGGAAGACCCGTGAAGCCGTTCACAAGCAGTTGGTCGTGGCCATGAAGGCTCATCAGGACGGAGTACCGGTCCCACCTCAGCGGGAGTCGGTACGGAGCTTCGTGAAGGGATGGTTGGAGGCGTCCCGGAGCAGCGTCCGCCCGACAACCTGGGACAAGTACAGGCGCGACCTAGAGCTGCACGTGCTTCCCTTCCTTGGCGGCGTCCCTTTGTCCCGCCTTAGTCCTCAACACCTTCAGCGGCGCTACGGCGAGATGCTCAAGGCAGGGTTAAGCGCCCGCTCTGTCCTGCATGTCCACGCCGTCGTCCACCGAGTGCTCGCCCAAGCCGTGCGCTGGGGCGTTGTCGGGCGGAACGTTGCCGATCTGGTGGATCTGCCACAGACCCAGCGGTCCAACTGGCAGGTGTTGGACGCGGCCCAGGTTCGCCTTCTTTTGAATGCCGCCGAGGGTGACCCACTGGAGGCGTTGTACGTGCTCGCCGTGACGACGGGGATGCGACAAGGGGAGTTGCTGGCTCTACGTTGGCGGGATGCCGACTTCGAGAGAGGCACGCTGACGGTGAATGGGACGCTGCACCGGATCGGCGGTGGTTGGTCGATCGGGGAACCCAAGACCTCGCGTTCGCGGCGGCTGGTGGTCCTCCCCGAGGTCGGGAGAGCCGCCCTACAGCGCCACCGGGTGGCACAGGTGGAGGGGAGACTTAGCGCGGGCGCCTGTTGGCAGGAGAACGGGCTGGTGTTCACGACTGCCATCGGCACGCCCCTGCAGCCTGGCAATGTGCTACGACGTTCCTACCGGCCCCTCCTAGAGCGCGCCGGGCTTCCTCCGGTGCGGTTTCACGATCTGAGGCATACCGCAGCCACCCTGCTGCTGGGTCAAGGCGTCCATCCCAAAATCGCCTCCGAGATGCTTGGGCACTCGACCGTGGCGATCACCTTGGACCTCTACAGCCACGTCACTGAGTCCATGCAGAGGCAGGCGGCGGGCGCGATAGACACCCTCCTAGCTGGCGATAGAGGGGCTGGTTGATGAGAGCGGGCGAGAGGAAGCCTGTCCAGTGACCCCTCCGGAGGCCTTCGGCTGAGTCGATCTACTCTGGTCCGATCCGGCTTCAGGGTACATTGGAGGCGGCGCTAGGATCTGGGGGCTCGCCCCTTGGCGAGGCACTCGCACGAGGGCTGGCTGCGGGGCCACTAGGAGGCCGGCCGACTGGAATAGCTACAGCTGCTGCCAAGGCAGTCATCGCCACCATCCACAGGGCGAATGCGAGTGCGGCGAAGAACAAGGCTTGATGCCCAAGGCCAGCTACCCCAAGGGGCTGTCCCAGGCTAGTCCACCCGTTCACGGCGACCATAGGGTAGTGCTGACCGCCGGGGCTGGCGTAGGTGTACCAGGCGGAGCAGGTCCGGCTGGCCCATGTCGCACTGATGTATTGCTGCCCGGTCTGGGTGCTCCGGCAGCCGATCTGGGTCCCTTGCGGAATCGCCGCTACACCGAGGACGGCGAAAGCGGCAAAGATGACCGCGGCGAGCGCGGCGAGGCCAGTACGCCATCCTTGAGCAGCGCGGCTGATCTCTCTCCCTCCAGGTTCCCTCGAGCCGTGGCGATGCGGGCCCTTCCATCGGCGGACGCCGCGAGTCTACGGCCTGAGGTGTCCGCGCGTTCCGACCGGGTTGGGGTACGCGTTGGGGTAGTAGGTGGGATTCTAGGTCTTAAGTGGGGACACTGCGGCCAGTTTTGAGATCAAATGGACGGTGCCGAGGGGCGGGATCGAACCGCCGACACCGGGTTTTTCAGACCCGTGCTCTACCAACTGAGCTACCTCGGCCCGGCGAATCGCTCCGGGCGACCGGAGAGTCCCGACCGTCTGCCGGTCAGCCGCGAGCGGCCGCAGCGGCAAGTCTACCGAGGCCACCCCGCCTTCGGACACCCGTTCAGGCGCAACCATCCTGGGTCGCGGGCGGCGGCCCGGGCTCAGAGCGCGGGCGCCCTCTCCGCGGCGTGGGCCTGGGCCCTTGTGATGTACCCGTCCGTCGCCATCTGCTCCAGGACGATGGCGCGCCGCTCCACCGCCCCCTCCGGATTCTTGAGGGGGTCGAGTAGTGCCGGCCCCTGGGGCAGGCCGGCCAGGAGCGCGAGCTGGGCCAGGTTGTCCCGGACCAGTGGCCGGTGGAAGTATTTGAGGCTCGCCTGGGCGAACCCCACGGTGCCCGATCCGAGGTGCACCTCGGAGAGGTAGGCATCAAGCACCTGGGTCTTGGTCAGGTGGTCCTCGATCTTCAGCGCCAGGGTTATGTCCACCCACCTCCCCCAGAGCGAGCGGTCGGAGCCGTGGAGGTAGGCGTCCTCCGCCAGCTGTTCGGTGATGGTGGAGCCGCCCTCGCAGGCGCAGTGGTTGACGAGGTCGTATCCCGCCGCCCGGATGAGCCCTTCGAGGTTCACCCCGCGATCTAGGTAGAAGTTCTGGTCCTCGACCGCGACCACCGCCTCGGCCAGGTAACGGGGCACCTGGGAGGGGGCGAGGGGCGCTGTCCCGTGCGCCTGGTCCAGATTGGCGACCCAACCCCGTATGCCCTGTGTGGAGGGGGTCGAGATCCAGGTGAGACACCAGACCACGGTCACGGCGGTGACGGCCAGGCCGGCCGCCCATCGCCACCTCCGCCCCGGCTCGGTGCGGTCCGGCGATACCCTAGCCCGATGCTGCCCAGGACCCACGGGCGCCGACTCTACCTGGCCCTGCTGGGGCTGATCTGCTTTGGGATCGCCCTTGGGCTCTCCTGGGGGCTGGGGGCGCGCCACCTCTGGGTGCAGGGGGTGGCCATGGTGATCGCGCTGGGTGCCTTCGGGCTGGCGACGCTGGCCGCCCGGGGATAGGTCCGACCCCCGCCCGTTCCTAAGGCTGTGCTAAGCTTGTGCCGTCCCGCGAAGTTGTTTGGGGACCGTTCGCCGTCGCTTTCCTCGCGAGCCGGCCGATCGATGAGGCCGCGAGGAGGCCGCGTAGCGGCGCAGGAGAAGGGCATATGCCAATCGGAACCATCAAGTCAATCAACGAGCGCGGGTTTGGATTCCTCGCCGCCGAGGACGGAGTGGAGTACTTCTTCCACCGTTCCAGCGTTGAGGGCGGGGCATTCGAGTCTCTGACCCGCGGGTCGCAGGTCGAGTTCGAGATCGAGCCCAGCACCCGCGGTCCCCGGGCAGGCAGGGTCCGCGCCGCCTGATGTCGGCGCAGGCCGTCGGTAAGCCGCCGGTCCAGCGCCCCTTCCGCAGGCTCCATCCCGACCTGCCGCCCGCCAGGAACTCTCTTTATGACCCTTGGCAGTGCGGGTTCCTGCACGACGGTAGGCGGAAGACCTGCCTGTTCGACGTGAGAGACGCCCAGCGCGCGATGCGCGCGCTGGGCTTCCCACCCGAACTCTGGATTCCTCTCGGGGAGGCGAGGATCACCCACGACGAGTTCCTCCTGCACGTGCAGGAGGTCCACGCGGCGCTGTCGGTGCACGCCGACACCGCGGAGGCGCGGCGCCGCTCCATGGTTCCCTCAGCGGTCCGGATCGTGCAGAACTACCTGGGCTGGGCGGACCGGGTGTGCGCCCACGGCACCGGGGTGGTGGAGACCGATGACCGCCGGCGGCCCATCCCCTGAGCTGATGGCCTCTGCCCCCGAGACGCTCAAGGTCGAGGTGGACCAGGCGTCCTTCCCGACCGAGGTGCTGGAGCGGTCGACAGAGAGCCCGGTGGTGGTGGACTTCTGGGCCGCATGGTGTGGGCCCTGCCGCCAGCTTGGCCCGGTCCTGGAGCAGGAGGTGGCCCGCCTGGAAGGTCAG
>JAKAXE010000111.1 GCA_021816695.1 bacterium
CCGGCCGGCCCGGGGGACGGAACAGTCCGAGCGCACGGCCCTCTCTGAGAGAAGAACTCAACGGCCACGAGATCGCCCGCAGCGACGGTCGGCTGGTCAGGCGGTCACCAATGTGAGTAGTCAGGCCCTCGGACCAGGATCAGGTGCGGCCCCTGCGGGAGCGGCGCCTGACCGGCAGATTCAGAGAGGCCGCGGGAGGCTCACGCTCTTGGGCGCCCCGGTCAGTGGGACCCAAGTGACCCCATCGTCCCGGCCGCGGTCACTCCCAAGCCCAGGACAATCATGCTGACCGAGATCATCTGAGCCTTCTCCAGCACACCGACGACTGGCCGCCCGGCCCCCCTGGCATAGTCCTCATGCCCCTCATGAGCCATGGACGGTCCAGGCATCGCGCTGACAGGTTCGCTGACGGCGGGCATCTGGTGGGGCCTTTGCAGCGCGGTGCTGCGGTGCTGGGGAGCCGCAGAGAGAGCCGATCCCGCCAGTGCCAGGCCAGCGGCCAGAGGGACCGGCACCCCCGCCGGCTGCACGGTCAACATGCCGTGCTTTAGGCCTGAGGACACCAGCCACCAGTTGATCGGATAGGTGACTACGGATCCCAGTGTCAGTCCCATCGACATCACCAGCCAGAAAGCGGGATCTGCGGGTCCAGCCGTCCCGCCCAGCGCCTGATGCCACGGCACGGTGACTGCGGCCATGCCCGCCATGACCCCGTTCATGGAGACCAGTTCAGGCAGGAAGGTGGCGCGCAGGCTGCGGCCGTAGTCGCCACCAGCCATGGCGCGCATGAACAGCGCTTGGAAGACCGTCCACCCGAACGTGAACCCGAAGGCGTACTCGGCCAGGAGGTCGGCCCAGGCCGGAAGGCCCAACTGGGAGGTCACGGCAGCGGCGGCCAGGATCCCCACCCCGTCACCGGCAACGCAGTGCATGGTCGACCCCACCACCTGTCGCCACCGGGCGCGCACGTATGCGGCATGAGTACCAGGCAACGGCTCGCGGCAGGAGAGGACGTAGAGCAGCGCCGCCAGCGGGCCCGAAAACAGGGTCACGATGACGAAGCCCCACTTCAGGACCGGCGACTCGGGGGTGCGCCTGATGTCTATGGCAACAAACAGGACAGAGGCCACCACCTCTGAGTACCAGAGGATCATCACCCCCGCCAGCATCACCCCCCCTGGCGCCCACGGGACTGGCACGTGGGACGCCTCGATGATAGCTCTCGGTCCAGACGGACTCCGAGCGGTGGAGCGACCTAACGGTTCCCCAGGCTGCGCCCGAGCCCAGGGCGGGGATTGAACCCGCGACCTCTTCCTTACCAAGAATCTGAAGGTATGCGCTGTGCTACTGACTTCCCAGCTGCGTCAAGAATCCGTGCACTTATGTGCTCGTGACTGAGCCCGGCCGCAGAGTGTCCCCGCAGTAGCCGCCGGTCCTTGGGTGCGGACGAGAGCTTCCGTCAGGGTCTCCGTCACCAGCCCTAACCCGGTCGCTACTTCCCTTCGGTCAGGCAGTTTGACTCCGACCCATCGGAAGTCGGTCCAGACGCTCGAGCCACAGGCTGGCGCCCAACCGATCCCAGATCTGTCTGGCCTCGATCCTGGGTCCCTCCACCCTTTCGAGGTGGCCCTGGCCGGCCAGCCATTCGGCGTGCTCGGTAAGAGCCACGGCCAGGTCGAAGAGCGCATCCAAGTCGCGGAAGCCATTCTCGGCTGCCCGAAAGCCGGCATCTACAGAGCCCTGGTCGCCCCTGAGGTCATGAGCTCTGGCGGTTAGCCGGTCCAGCTGAGCCCTGAGCCAGGGGGTAATCTGTCCCGGTCGAGCTGACCCCACTGTCTCGAGCAATTCCTCCATCCGTGGCACGTCCCCAAGGTTCAAGGCGGCCTCAGTGGCCAAGACCACCACCCCTTTGACATATACGTTGGACAGCCCCAGCCCAGTTCTGGTTGCCAAAACTCGATCCAGGGCCTCCAAGGCCTCAGCTGACCGGTCCTCCAAGAGCAGCACCTGTGCCCTGGTAATGCAATAGGCCAATCGTTGCTCCCAATTCGGCGAAGCTTCCAGCCCAGCCAGTGACTCGAGGACGTTCCATGCCTCGCGCAGGTCCCCCCGGCAGGCGTGGAGGGGAGCGAGATCAGCCAGGCCGGTGGCGGCCTCTTCCTGCGCAGCCAGCTCTTCGGCTCCGCGGCCCTGCTGAGCCCAGGCCAGCACCTGATCCCACCTACCCAGCCGGACCAAGAGCCAGAGGGGGTTGATGAGGGTCCTCAGCTCCCAGGCTCTAGAGCCGGCCCGGCGAGCCGCCTCCAGCTGACGCTCCGCTAGAGCCACTGACTCAGCCAACCTATCCTGCGCCGCCAGCACTTCACCTAGGTTGTTGTAGGCACGCATCGCGGCCTCAGTCAGCCCGTGCTCCTCGGCCACCTCAATCGCGCGGCGGAGCAGCAGCCCGGCCTCATCGAGGCGGTCCGCATGCAGGAGCACAATTGCCTTGCTGCTGAGTGCCTGGGAGTAGACCTCGGGCAGCGCCAGTTGCTCCGCCAGCTCGAGGGCCTGCTCTAACAGGGGTGCAGCCTCCCCATGGCGCCCCGCTATCGCCAAGAACCGGCCCAGCTGCCCCAGCACCACTGCCAGGTCAGAGTCAGGCTCGCCTTCCCGCAGGCCCGCGTGAGCTCTGCTCATGCGCTCAAGGGCAAGATCCAGGTGGCTGCGTCGAAATTCAACTCCCGCGAGACGCGCCTGCATTCGGGCCGCCGCCCGGCCAAGGCCGGCCTCCTCGAACAGCGCTGTCGCCACCTCGTACCTGGACGCTGCCTCCTCCGAACGTCCCCGGAGATCCGCCATCTCCCCGGCCCGCTCCGTAAGCGCTGCCCGCTCTGCGATTGACTCGCTAAGCTCAGCAGCCCTCTCGAAGTCCGACTGGGCCTCCTCCGCTGCCGCCAGGGACGCCGCTCGCCCCCCCGCTCTTACCAGCAGTCCCTGTGCCTTGACCTTGATCGCCTCGGAATCGGGAGCCTCCGGATCCAACCTCCAGGCCTCCAGGTAATGGGAGGCAACCACCTCCACTATCTCCTCCGCCCCCTCACCCCAGGCTCGCTCCAGATGCTCCGCCACCAACAGGTGCTTGCTCCGGCGGTCCCTCCTGGAGATCGTCTCGTAGGCAACCGTCCGCACCAGGTCCTGCAGGAACCCGTACTGCCCTCGCTCCGGCGACCGGGGGTCTGCCTGTACCGACAGGACCTCCTTGCCCACCAGCGCCCTCAGCACCGGCTGGAGTGCCTCCTCACCCAGGTTGGACAGCGCCATGAGGCCCTCGGCGGTGAACGTCTTCCCCAAGACCGAGGCGTCCTGGATGAGCTGCCGCTCCTCTGCGGTCAAACCATCCAACCGGGCGGCGATGAGGGCGTGCAGGGTCTCCGGGACGTCAAGGGTCCCAATCTCTCGCACCGGACGGTAGCTGGCCCCATCTTCCACCAACAGGCCCTGGTCCAGCAGCATCCTGACCGTCTCCACCGCGTACAGCGGCACCCCCTCGGCCCGTCCCAGGATCCGCTCCACCAATGGTTGGGGCAGACCCGGCACCAGCCCTGAGAGCAGCTTCTCCATCACCACCTTGGGCAGCGGCTCCAGATAGATCGTGGTCGCGTTGCGCACGGTCGCTGCCAGCCCAGCCGCCTGGGAATCGGGACGGACCAGGCTCAGAAGATACAGAGGAAAGCTCCTAGACCACTCCATCAGGTAGGCGATGAACTCCAGCAGTGACGGGTCCGCCCACTGCATGTCCTCGAACACCATCGCCACCGGTCCGGCCTCCGCCAGCCGTTCCAGAAACAATCGCCAGGCTGCGAACAGGTCCTGCTTATCCGTCGCGCTCCGCTCCTCCAACCCCACTAGGTGTGCCAGCCGCGGCGCCACAAAAAGGCGATCTCCCTGGTCCGGGACGTACTCATCCACCATCTGCCGCAGCTTCCCCAGGGCCGACTCCCGCTCCTCCCCCTCCAGGATCCCGGCTCTACCCTTCA
The DNA here is from genome assembly GCA_021816695.1 of bacterium. Classification (GTDB taxonomy): domain Bacteria; phylum Chloroflexota; class Dormibacteria; order Aeolococcales; family Bog-877; genus JAJYXT01. The sequence continues at coordinate 4,020 of JAKAXE010000111.1, forward strand.
CCATCTCCGCCAGGGCGAAGTAGGTCATCCCCTGGCCGTAGGCGGGACACCGACCCCGGTGCCAGAACACACTTGCCTTTAGCCCGTCGGTGTACTTGAATAACTCCCACGACAGCCGCGACTTCCCTATCCCCGCTATCCCGCTCACCTGCACCAGGTGCGCTCGACGGTCCTCGAGGCTGGCGTGGAACAGCTCCTTCACCAGCCGCAGCTCCCGGTCCCGGCCCACAAAGGGCGCCTCCAGCCGCTCCGACTTCAGCAGCCCGCCCCTGCCCGCCACCACCCTGGTCGCCCGATACAGCGGCACCGGTTGCGCCTTGCCCTTCAGCTCGTGCATCCCCGCTTCCTCGTACGCCACCGCCGCCTCGGTGGCCCGCTTGGTCGCCTCCCCCACCAGCACCATCCCCGGCTCACTCTTGGTCTGGATTCGCGACGCCGTGTTGACCAGATCTCCGGCCACCATCCCCTCACCCTGGGCGCCCACACTCACCGCCGCGGTCCCGGTCAGCACCCCTGCCCTCGCCGCCAGCCCGGGTGCGCCCACCTCCTCTCCCAACGCCTGCACCGCCCCCACCAGCTCGAGCGCGGCCCTCACCGCCCGCTCGGCGTCGTCCTCCTTCGCCACCGGAGTCCCCCACACCGCCATCACCGCATCCCCGATGAACTTCTCCACCACCCCCCCGTACCGCTCCACCAGCCCGCGGCACACATCGAAGTACCGCGAGAGGAGCTCACGCACCTCCTCTGGGTCCCGCGACTCCGACAGCGTCGTGAACCCCACCAGGTCCGCGAACAACACCGACACCAGCCGCAGCTCCGAGACCGCGGCAGGAGTGGGAGTGAAAGGTCCTGGCGCCGGAGCGCGTGCAGACAGCTCCACCGACTGGTGAGCCGCTGGGCTGTCTACCGGTCCTAGTCCTGCTCCGCACTCCTCGCAAAACTTCACAGATGGCCGATTGGCAAAACCACAGGCGGGGCAGGCGCTCGCCAGCGGAGCGCCGCACGCTCCGCAGAACTTACGGCCCGGGACCGTCTCCGCCCCACAGGTGGGACAACTCACCTTCTGATCTCCTTCAGATCACCCGACGCGTTCCGAAGAGTACCCTCCCGAGAGCCTCTCGTGCGCACCACTCAAGCACACGATTCAAGACTAGGCGCGCGAAGCCAGGGGCCGGGACTGGCCGCCATCCGCTGGCGAAGTGGCGCGCCGGAGTGTGCCGCCAGGCGGCTTAGGAGCGGACTGGTCGCGCCGGTCGAAAGTGGAGTTGGAACGCTGTGCACCCCGGAGCAGCCATCCGTTTGTCCAGTTATGAGCTGTCCCTGAGGTCACGGAGCCCAGGGCGGGGATTGAACCCGCGACCTCTTCCTTACCAAGGAAGCGCTCTACCACTGAGCTACCTGGGCGTGGGCGGGAGAGGATTCGAACCTCTGTAGGCGACGCCAGCTGATTTACAGTCAGCCCCGTTTGACCACTTCGGTACCCGCCCGCCGGCGAGTATACCGGGAG
>JAKAXE010000112.1 GCA_021816695.1 bacterium
GGCAGCTTCCTCGACACCACCGCCGACAAGCTGCTGGTGACCGCCGCCCTGGTGGCGCTGGTGGCGGTGGACCGGGCTTCCCCCTGGGCGGCCGCCGCCATCGTGGGTCGGGAGGTCCTGATCCTCGGCCTGCGAGCGGCCGCGGCGTCCCACGGGGTGGTGGTGGTCGCGTCCCAACTGGGTCGGCTCAAGGCCACGATGCAGTTCGTGGCGGTGGCCGCGTCCCTGTATGCCCTTGGCCCTGCCCTCGGCCCCCTGCCCCTCTACCAATGGCTGATGTGGCTGGCGGTGGCCCTCACCCTTCTCTCCGCCGCCGACTACCTCCGCCGCTTCTCCGGGGTGGCCACCGGCCACACCGGGCCATCCCAATGAGCTCCGGCACGGTGGCGGTGGTCGGGGCCACCGGCTTCCTCGGTTCGGCCCTGCTGGCCGACCTCGTGGCCGCAGGAATCGCGCCGCGCGGGACCTTCCGGTCGCCCGGGGGAGAGGCCACAGTCGCCCGACTGGGTGGGATTCCGGTGCCCGTCGACCTGCTCGATCCCGCGAGCCTGCGCCGGGCACTGGACGGGTGTTCCCTCGCCTACCACCTGGGCGGGCTGAACAGCCTCTGTCCCCGAGACCCGGGCCGACTCTTCGACGTCAACCTGCGCGGCTCCGCCAACCTGATCCAGGCGGCTGCGGCCGTGGGTGTGCGTCGGGTGGTCTACACCTCCTCCGCCGCCACCATTGGGGAGCCGGCCGGGGTGGTCGCCACTGAGGAGTCGGAGCACCGCGGATGGTTCCTCTCCACCTACGAGCGCTCCAAGTACCTCGCCGAGCGCCGGGTCCTGGAGCTGGGGCGGGAGCTCGGGGTGGAGGTCGTCTGCCTCAATCCCTCCTCGGTCCAGGGCCCCGGCCGCACCGGGGGGACCGCCCGCTTCCTCATCCGCTACGCCCAGGGAAGGCTGCATTGGATGGTCCGAACCCGGGTGAGCCTCCTGGCGGTCGGGGACTGCGTCGCCGCCCACCGGCTGGCGGCTGAGCGGGGTCGCCCGGGTCGGCGCTACCTGCTCAACTCGTTCACGATGCAGATCGAGGACCTGCTGGAGCTCGCGGGCCGCATCACCGGGGTGCAGCGCCGGCTCCGCTTTCTGCCGCCGCGGCTGGCCGTCGGGGGAGCGGTGGCGGTCGGGCGTCTGGTCGCCATGACCGGCCGTCGGCCACCGGTGTGCGGTGAGATGGTGCGGACCCTTCTGCACGGCCATGCCTATGACGGCACCGAGGCGGCTCGGGAACTTGGCCTCACCTACACCTCAGCCGAGGACCTGCTCCGCCAGACATTCGCCTGGTACCGCTCCCAGAAGCTGCTCTGAGCCGGGGCGGTTCCGCGGCCCCCGGCCTATACTCAAAGTTGGCCGGCCTGGTCGGGGCCCGGACGGCGAGGCAGCGGCCCTGCGGGGAGATGCGGATTTTGGAGCAAGGGGAGCGGCCCAGGCCCTGGCGCCGAGCGTACCGCCGCGACCGCGACCTGCCGTGGGCGCGCAGTCCCGCCGCTCGAGCGGTCCGGGGAGCCCTGCTCAACTTCGTGATCGGGCCGGTGGTCCATTACTACGGCCATCCCCGCGTGCGCGGGCTGGAGAACCTGCGCGGTCTGAGGCCTCCCTTCCTCCTGGCCGCCAACCATTCCAGCCACCTGGACACCCCGGCCATCCTGCTGGCCCTGCCGCCACGGCTGAGGCGCCGAACCCTGGTGGCGGCCGCCGCCGACTACTTCTTCGACGAGCCCTGGAAGGGGGCGTTGGTGGCGTTGGCGGTGGGGGCCATCGCGGTCGAGCGGGAGCGGCCGCCGCGCCAGTCGGTCAAGCTGGTCCGCCGGCTTCTCCAGGAGGGCTGGAACTTGGTGGTGTTCCCGGAGGGGGGCCGCAGCCACGACGGCCGGCTGCATCGGGGCAAGCGGGGGATCGCCCACCTGGCGGCGGCGGCCGGGGTCCCGGTGGTCCCGGTGGGGATCGTCGGTACCTTCGCCGCCCTGCCCGCGGGCTACCACTGGCCGCGCCGCAGCCAGCTCGAGGTCCGCTTCGGCAAGCCGATGTTTCGCAACGCCCAGGAGCGTCCCCTGCCCGGCCCCGCCGGGCTGCGCTCAGCCACCGAGGGCATCATGGCCTCGATCCAGGCGCTGACCGGCCAGGAGCTGGCCGCCGAGGAGGCGGTTCCGCTCGATGCCAGAGGCGCCCGCCGGGCCAGCTAGCCCTCCCCGCTACCCTATCCCCGTGGACGTGGAGCGCGACCTAGAGGCTGGCGACGCGCCCGTGGTGGGGGTGGTGATGGGGTCCCGCTCCGATTGGGAGACCATGCGCCACGCCTCGGAGACCTTGGAGCGTCTCGGAGTTCCCCACGAGGTGCGGGTGGTGTCGGCCCACCGGACCCCCGAACTGCTCAGCCGGTACGCCGCCGAGGCGCAGGGGAGGGGGCTCCGGGTGCTGATCGCCGGCGCCGGGGGAGCCGCCCACCTCCCGGGGATGCTGGCTGCGGGCACGCACCTGCCGGTCCTGGGGGTGCCCGTGGAGACGAAGTCGCTGGGTGGGCTGGATTCCCTCCTGGCCATCGTCCAGATGCCCGCCGGGATCCCGGTGGGTACCCTGGCGGTGGGAAGGGCCGGCGCGGTCAACGCGGCGCTGCTGGCGGCCGCCGTCCTGGCCCTCTCTGACTCCGGGGTTCGGGCAAGGCTCCTGGAGTACCGCCGCCACCAGACCGAGGAGGTGCTCGCCACCGGCGACCCCCGGCAGGCGGGCTAGCGGGTGGTCCGGGTGGGCTGCTTGGGGGGTGGCCAGCTGGGGCGGATGCTGGCCCTGGCCGGTAAGCCGCTGGGACTGAGCTTCACCTTCCTGGAGCCCCAGCCCGAGTCCTCGGCGGGCCAGGTGGGCGCACAGCTTCTCGGCGCCTACGACGACCCGGCGCGGCTGCGCGAGCTGGCGGAGGGCAGCGAGCTGGTGACCTTCGAGTTCGAGTCAGTGCCGGAACGGTCAGCCGTGGAGCTGGCCCGCTGGTGCCCGGTCTTCCCGCCTCCGAAGGCCCTGGCGGTGGCCCAGGACCGGCTACGGGAGAAGGAGATCTTCGCCCGGCTGGGGATCCCCAGCGCCCCCTACCACCCGGTCTCTGGCCCGGCGGATCTGCTGCCGGCGCTGGAAGCGGTGCCGCCACCCGCCCGGCTCAAGACCAGGACCCTGGGCTATGACGGCCACGGCCAGGTCAAGGTGGACGGCCTGGACTCGCTGCGCTCCGCCCTGGGGGCCGTCCAGTCCGTTCCCTCCATCCTGGAGCAGGAGCAGCACTTCAGCCGCGAGCTCTCCATCGTGGGTGTCCGCTCGAGCACGGGTGAGGTGGCCTTCTATCCCCTCACGGAGAACCACCACGAGGGTTCCGTTCTGCGGCTCTCCATCGCCCCGGCGCCGCGGGTCGGCCCCTCCCTGCAGCGGCGCGCGGAGGAGATGTGCGCCGCGGTCATGGAGGAGCTGGAGTACGTCGGGGTGATCGCCATCGAGCTCTTCGACCAGGAGGCGGAGTTGGTGGCCAACGAGATCGCGCCGCGGGTGCACAACTCCGGGCACTGGACCATCGAGGGGGCCGTCACCTCTCAGTTCGAGAACCACCTCCGGGCCGGCCTGGGGTGGCCGCTGGGGGACACCTCCGCCCGCGGCCGTTCGGTGATGCTCAACATCCTCGGCGAACTGCCCCCGACCCCGAGCGTCCTGGAGGTGCCGGGAAGTCATCTCCATCTGTATGGCAAGGAGCCTCGGGCGGGCCGCAAGCTGGGGCACGTCACCTTGAGCCCGGCTCCAGATTGGGGTGGAGTACTGGCCCTCGGACGCCTCCCGGGCATCCGGGTTCCGTCGACGGCCAGCGGCGGATGACCCCGATGCCGGCCGCGGCCCACACCGCCGAGCGGGGACCCTCCGTCCATCCCCCCACCCGCCTCGCCGAGGTGGTCGGCCACCTCATGCAGCGCCAGCAGCTTGAGCGCCAGATCCTCCAGGGCGCTCTCGCCCACGCCTATTGGATATCCGGCCCGGCCCGAGTCGGGAAGACCACGCTGGCTCTGGCTTTGGCCTCCGAGCTGCTCCAGGCGGAGAGCTGGCCGGGAGGGCTCGGGGCCCACCCCGACTTCTGGCTGGACGATCAGCAGGAGAGCTTGGGGGTGGATCGGGTGAGGGGCCCGGAGGGAGAGCTGGGGCCTTCTCTGCAGCATTTCCTCAGCCTCTCGGCCTACGCCTCCGGCCCCAAGGTGGCGGTGCTGGCCAACGCCGACCGGCTCACCCTCCCGGCGGCCAACAGCCTGCTGCGCCTCCTGGAGGAGCCGCCCTCGGAGTCGATCCTCATCCTGACCACCTCCCGGCCGGACTCGGAGCACCTTCCAGGAACCCTGCGAAGCCGGTGTCAGCAACTCGGGCTGGGCCCGGTCGCGGCGCCCCTCATCGCCACCTGGCTGGCCGCCGCGGGCCGACCAGAGCTGGAGTGCGAGACCGCCGCCGCGATCTCCGAAGGGCGTCCCGGGCTGGCCCTGGAGCTGGCCTCAGACCCCGAGCTGGCCTCTCGGACTCAGGGATTGCTGGATTCGTTCCTGGGCTGCTCGAACCTCGGGCCGGCTGGTTGGCTCGAGCTCAGCCGCGAGCTGGCCGAGCGTGGTCGGGAACGGGAGCTGGCCTGGGCGGCGTTGCGCACCTGGGCGGCCTTCCTCAGGACCTGCTGCGCCCTGGCGGCCGGGGCCGACCCTCCCCCCGGGCCTCCGGCGTTTCGGGCCGGAGGCGAGGGGTGGGCGCGAGCGCTGGGGCTCCCGGAGTGCCTTAGGCGCTACGATCTGGCGGTGGAGGGCCTTTCGCGCCTCGCCGAGGGGGCCACCGCCAGACTGGTCCTGGACCGTCTCCTGCTGCTGACCTTCGGAGCCGTCGCTTCCCAAACCGCGGCCCCTGCCGGCCGGGTGCGTCCTTGAGGAGATCCTGATGCCACTTGCGGTGGGGGTCAAGTTCCGCCGCCACGGCCCGCTCAACTACTACGCGCCACCCCCAGACGAGGAGCTGGCGCCGGGCTGCCGGGTGCTGGCCGAGACCGCCCGGGGCCCGGAGATCGGTGAGGTCGTGATGGGGGCCACGGAGCTGGCCCCGGAGCTGCTTCCCCGAAGGCTGGAGCCGGTCATCCGGAGAGCCACGGACGAGGACCTGCGCCAGCGAGAGGCCATGGACGAGAGGCTGCCGGCCGCCATGTCTGCGGCTCGCGAGCTGGTGGCCCGCCGCGACCTGCCCGTCAAGGTGGCTCGGGCGGAGATCAACTTCGAGGGCAGCCGCATCCTCTTTGATCTCACCGCCGAGCGCCAGACCGCCTACCAGGACCTGGCCCGGGAGCTGGCCACCGAGCTTCGCTGCCGGGTGGAGATACGCCAGATCGGGGCTCGGGACGAGGCGCGCATCCAGGACGGCTATGGCCCATGCGGGCGCCGCCTCTGCTGCTCCTCCTGGCTCAAGGAGTTCGTGCCGGTCACCATCAAGAT
>JAKAXE010000028.1 GCA_021816695.1 bacterium
AACCTCGAGGGCGGTGAGCCAGTAGGCACCAAGAACCATGTCCTGGGTGGGAGCCACCACCGGGTTCCCATCGCTGGCCGAGAGGATGTTGTTGGACGACATCATGAGGTTCTTGGCCTCGGCGATGGCCCCGCTGAACAGCGGCACGTGGACCGCCATCTGATCGCCATCGAAGTCGGCGTTGAATGCAGTGCAAACCAGTGGGTGGATCTGGATCGCGGATCCCTCCACCAGAATCGGCATGAAGGCCTGGATGCCCAGCCGGTGCAAGGTGGGCGCGCGGTTGAGCAGCACCGGGTGGTCCTGGATCACCTGGTCAAGGACGTCCCAGACTTCGGGCCGAGCCCGCTCGACCATGCGCTTGGCGCTCTTGATGTTCTGGGTGAACCCCTGGCTCACCAGCTCCCGCATCACGAAGGGCTTGAACAGCTCCAGCGCCATCCGCTTGGGCAGACCGCACTGGTTCAGCTTCATCTCCGGCCCGACCACGATCACCGAGCGACCGCTGTAGTCCACCCGCTTGCCCAGCAGGTTCTGGCGGAAGCGCCCCTGCTTCCCCTTGAGCATGTCTGAGAGGGACTTCAACTTCCGGTTGCCGGTTCCGGTGATGGCCCGGCCGCGCCGGCCGTTGTCGATGAGGGCGTCCACCGCCTCCTGGAGCATCCGCTTCTCGTTGCGCACGATGATCTCGGGCGCGCCCAGCTCCAGCAGCCTCTTGAGGCGGTTGTTGCGGTTGATGACCCTCCGATAGAGATCGTTAAGGTCGGAGGTGGCGAACCTTCCCCCGTCCAGCTGCACCATCGGCCGCAACTCCGGGGGAATGACCGGCAGCACCTCGAGGATCATCCAGGTGGGACGGGTGTCACTCTTGCGGAAGGCCTCCACCACCCGCAGCCGCTTCACCGCCTTCTGGCGCCGCTGACCGCTGGTGGAGGTCAGCTCCTCCCTGAGGTGGGCCGACTCGGCGGCCAGGTCGAGCTGCTCCAGCATCTCCTTGATAGCGGCAGCCCCCATGGCCGCCCGGAACACGGAACCGAACTTCTCGGTGTACTCCCGGTACTCGGCGTCACTGAGCAGCTGACGGGGAGCCAGCTGGCGAAGCTTCTCCCCCGCCTCCTCCAGCTCAGACCGGACGCGAGCCATCTCCTCGTCGCCAACCGCCGCTCCGGCCGCCTGGCGCTCCTCCGCCTCCTGGCGCAGACTCGCGGCCTGAGCGGCTGCCTCCGAGCGGACCCTCTCAGCCTCGGCGGACGCACTCCCGCTGACCTGGGAAATCAGCTCGGCGACCGCCGCGGAGATCTCCTCAAGGTGGGACTCCGCCAGCTGGGTCCCCTTCTTGAGCACCACCCGCCGATCCTCTCCGGCCTTGAGCACGAAGTCGGAGGGGGCCTTCTTGCCCAGACCGGCCTCGGCCCTCCGGGTCAACTGCTCGGCTTGCTCCTCGAGCTCCTCGCGCTGGGTCTCCGCCGAGGCCAGCAGCGACTCGGCGCGCTGGCCGGCCTCCGCCTCCACCTCGGCCGCACGGGAGGTCCGCTCGGCGACGAAGCTTGTGGCCTCCTGCTCCGCGGCCTGCTCCAGCTCGGTGATCTTCTGGCTGTTGTGGGGATCGAACTGGGCCAGCAGCTCCTCGCGCTTCGCCTCGTCCACCTTGGTCACGATGTAGTTGGCGAAGTAGAGCACCTTCTCCAGGTTGCGCGGCGACATGTCCAAGAGCAGCCCCAGCCGGCTGGGGATCCCCTTGAAGTACCAGACATGCGACACCGGGCTCGCCAGCCGGATGTGCCCCATGCGCTCCCGGCGCACCTTGCTGCGGGTGACCTCGACCCCGCACTTGTCGCAGATGATGCCCTTGTAGCGGTAGCGCTTGTACTTGCCGCAGTGGCACTCCCAGTCCTTGGTGGGGCCGAAGATCTTCTCGCAGAAGAGCCCGTCCCGCTCCGGGCGCAGGGTCCGGTAGTTGATGGTTTCCGGCTTGGTCACCTCCCCGTGGGACCACGAGAGGATCATCTCGGGGCTGGCGAGGGACAGCTTCAGGGCGTCGAAATTCTCAAGCTTGAGCAAGGCTTGTCCGCCTCCTGGCGAATGGGTGGATGAGGTCGCAGCGCGGTCGAGCGGCGGGCGCTAGGATCGATCGGGGAAGTCGGCGGCAGAGCACCCTCAGCGCCCGAGGTCCTCGGCGTCGTCCCGCTCGTCCCGTTCGAGGTTGATCCCCAGACCGAGGGGCATGTCGGGCATGTCGTCCTCCGTGAACACGATCTGCTCCTCGTTCTCAGACATGATCTCCACCCCCAGGGCCAACCCCTCGAGCTCCTTGACCAGGACCCGGAAGGACTCCGGGACCCCGGCGTCGAGGGTGTTGTCTCCCTTGACAATCGCCTCGTAGGCCTTGACCCGGCCCACGATGTCGTCCGACTTGATGGTCAGGATCTCCTGGAGGATGTGGCTGGCACCGTAGGCTTCCAGCGCCCACACCTCCATCTCGCCGAAGCGCTGGCCCCCGAACTGGGCCTTGCCGCCCAGGGGCTGCTGGGTGACGAGGCTGTATGGCCCGGTGCTCCTGGCGTGGATCTTGTCCTCCACCAGGTGGGCCAGCTTGAGCATGTAGATCACGCCGACGGTGATCGGCTTCTCGAAGGGCTCGCCGGTGCGCCCGTCTCTCAGGATGGTCTTGCCATCCCGGGGCAGGCCGGCCCGCTCCAGCTCGTCCTCGATCTGGGACTCCGAGGCGCCGTCGAAGACCGGGGTCGCAACCTTGATTCCCAGCGCCGCCGCCGCCCAGCCGAGGTGGGTCTCCAGCACCTGGCCAAGGTTCATCCGGCTGGGCACTCCGAGGGGGTTGAGCACGATCTCCACCGGCGTGCCATCGGGCAGGAAGGGCAGGTCCTCGATCGGGAGGATCCTGGCGATGACCCCCTTGTTGCCGTGGCGCCCGGCCATCTTGTCTCCCTGGGCGATCTTCCGCTTCTGGGCGACATAGATCCGGATCAGCTCGTTCACACCGGCGGGCAGCTCGTCCTTCCCGGCCCGGCTGAAGTGCTTGATGTCCACCACCACCCCGCGCTCCCCATGGGGGACCCGCAGGGAGCTGTCGCGCACCTCCTTGGCCTTCTCACCGAAGATGGCCCGCAGGAGACGCTCCTCGGCGGAGAGCTCTGACTCCCCCTTGGGGGTGGTCTTGCCCACCAGGATGTCCCCCTGCTGGACCTCGGCGCCCACGTAGACGATGCCGCGCTCGTCCAGGTTCCGCAGGCTCTCCTCGGAGACGTTGGGCAGGTCGCGGGTGACCTCCTCCGGTCCGAGCTTGGTGTCCCTCACCTCAACCTCGAACTCCTCGATGTGGATGGAGGTGTACTTGTCGTCCCGCACCACAGACTCGGAGATGAGGATGGCGTCCTCGTAGTTGTATCCCTCCCAGGGCATGAAGGCCACCAGCACGTTCTTGCCCAGGGCCAACTCACCCAGGTCGGTGGAGGGGCCGTCGGCGAGGATCGTGCCCTTCTCCACCCGGTCACCGGGGTTCACCACGATGCGCTGGGAGAGGCAGGTGCCCTGGTTGCTGCGCACGAACTTGTGGACCCCGTACCAGACGTCCGGGCCGCCATCGTCGGGGCGGAAGAGAATCCCGAGACCGCTGTCCTGACCGCTGCGGACGATCTTGGTGAGGTCCGAACGGACCTCCGCCAGGGGCACGTGGACCCCCACCACCGTGCCGGCGGTCGGGGCCACGATCAGCTCTCCGCTGTCCTTGGCGGCGTAATACTCCATGCCCGTCCCCACCACCGGGGAGTCGGTGGTCACCAGCGGCACCGCCTGGCGCTGCATGTTCGACCCCATGAGAGCTCGGTTGGCGTCGTCGTGCTCCAGGAAGGGGATCATCGCCGTGGCCACCGATACGGTCTGCTTGGGGGAGACGTCGATGAAGTCCACCTCGCCCACGGGCACATCCTTGAAGGTGTGCCGGGTGCGCGCCGGGGTGTGCTCCACCTTGAACTCGCCGATCTCGGATAGAGGCGCGTTGGCCTGGGCGACGGTGTACTTGTCCTCCTCGTCGGCGGAGAGGAAGAGCACCTCATCGCTGACCCAGGGGGTGATCGCCACCCGCTCCACACCGTCCTTGACCAGGCGCTCGAAGTCCGAGACCTTGAGGCGGGTTCCCGCCTTCAGCCCGGCCACATCCTCGGCCAGCTGCCGCCCCACCAGCCGCTCCCCATCCTCCGCCGGGGAGAGTGAGCGCACCACCCGGCGCAGCGGGGTCTCGATGAAGCCGAAGTCGTTGACCCGCGCGAAGGTGGCGAGGGAGCCCATGAGGCCGATGTTCGGCCCCTCAGGGGTCTCGATGGGGCAGATCCGCCCGTAGTGGCTGAAGTGGACGTCCCGGACGTCGAATCCCGCCCGCTCGCGGGAGAGTCCACCGGGCCCGAGGGCCGAGAGCCGCCGCTTGTGGGTGAGCTCGGACAGCGGGTTGTGCTGGTCCATGAACTGGGACAGCTGACTGGAGCCGAAGAACTCCTTGATCGCCGCCACCACCGGCCGGGCGTTGATCAGGGAGGCCGCCGTGACCGTGGTGGCGTCACAGATCGTCATCCGCTCCTTGATGATCCGCTCCATGCGCAGGAGACCGGTGCGGAACTGGTTCTGCAGCAGCTCCCCCACCGCCCGCACCCGGCGGTTGCCGAGGTGGTCGATGTCGTCCGCCTCGCCCCGGCCGTTGTTGAGCTCGATCAGCCGGCGCATGATGTTGATGAAGTCCTCATGGGCCAGGACCCGCAGGTCCTTGTCCTCGGCCCTCTGCCTGGCCTCCGCCTCGCTGAGGCCCAGCCGCTTGTCCAGCTTGAAGCGCCCGACCCGACCCAGGTCGAAGCGCCGCGGGTTGAAGAAGAGCGCCTGGAGAAGGTTGCGGGCGTTCTCCACGGTGGGCGGGTCCCCGGGCCGGATCTTGCGGTAGAGCTCGATCAGCGCCTCGTTCACGTCGTGGCTGGGGTCCTTCTCCAGCGTGGCGTCGATGTAGCGATGCTCCGGATCGGTGTCTACGTCCCGGAAGAAGTGGCGGATGTCGTCGTCACTGGGGTAGCCCAGGGCCCGGATCAGGGTGGTGGCCTGGAACTTGCGCTTCCGGTCGATCTTGGCCGTGAGCACGTCCTTGGTGGAGGTCTCGATCTCCAGCCAGGCCCCCCTGTTGGGGATGAACTTGACTGCGTAGAGCGGCCTCCCGGTGGCCGGGTTGTCGGCCCCGGCGGTGAAGTACACACCCGGGGAACGGACCAGCTGGCTGACCACCACCCGCTCGGTGCCGTTGACCAGGAAGGTACCCTCGGCAGTCATCATGGGGAAGTCGCCCAGGTAGACCTCGGCCTCCTTGATCTCCCCGGCGTTCTCGCCGGTCTTGATGTGGAGCCGGGTCATGATCCGCAGCGGAGCGGCGAAGGTCATGTCGCGGTTGCGGCACTCCTCCTGGTCGAACTTGGGCTCTCCGAAGCTGTAGTCCAGAAAGCGCAGCTCGTAGTTCTTGCCCGTGTAGTCGGTGATGGGGTTGATCTCGTCAAAAAGCTCTCGCAGCCCCCGTTCCAGAAACCAGCGGAAAGAGTTCAGCTGGGTCTCGATCAGGTTGCCGACCTCAAGCACCTCGGGGAGCTTCCCGTAGGAGAGGCGCTCGGGCACGGCGGACAAGGCAGCAGAGGATGACGGCATGAGCTAGAGTTCTCCAGGCAAGCGTGGGCGAAGGCTGAACTTCACAGGCGGCGGAATGACAATCCTACCACACCCGCCGTCCATGCCCCTTTGGCAGGCGCGGTCGCCGGAGCCGGGAGCCGTTACTGGATCTCGGCGCTGGCGCCAGCCTCCTGCAGCTTCTTGGCCACCGACTCCGCCTCCTCCCGGCTGACCCCCTCACGCACGGGCTTGGGCGCGCCGTCGACGAGGTCCTTGGCCTCCTTGAGGCCGAGGCCGGTGATCTCGCGAACCGCCTTGATGGCGGCGATCTTCTGGTCGCCAGCGGCGGTGAGGATCACTGCGAATTCAGTCTGCTCCTCCGCGGGCGCCTCAGCCGCCGGACCGGCCACGGCTGCGACCGCCACCGGAGCCGCCGCGGTGATGCCGTACTTCTCCTCGATCAGCTTCTTGGCGTTGACGAGGTCCAGCACCGTCCAGTCGGCCAGCGCCTCGACGAAGTCTTCCACCTTGACCTTGGCCATGTTCATCTACCTCCTTATCTGATGTGTCTTGTCGGGACCTGGGGCCAGTGGCTCAGGCGGCCTTCTCGGCCTTGGCGTCCAGCAACCCCACGAGACCCTGGACGGGTGACTGCAGGAGCTGGACCAGCTGGGCCACCGGCGCCTCGATGACCCCCAGCAACTGGGACATCAGCACCTCACGGGAGGGCAGGTCGGCCAGCTGCCTGACCTCCTCGGCGGAGAGCACCTGGCCCTCGGCGATGCCCCCCTTGACCATCTCCGGGCGCCGGTGCCCCCGGGCGTACTCCACCAGGATCCGGGCGGGGGCGCTGAGGTCTTGGTAACCGATGGCTAGGGCGGTGGGCCCGACCAGGCTGGAGCTCAGCTGCGGGATGCCCGCCCCGGTGCTGGCCCGCCGAGCCAGGGTGTTCTTGACCACCACGTAGTCGATGCTGCTGGCGCGCAGGGAGCGGCGAAGCTCCTCCAGTTCGGCAACGCTCAGCCCCCGATGGTCGGTGAGCACAGCGCTGCTCATCCTGCCCAGCCGCTCAGTGAGATCGGCAACCGCGTCCTGCTTGTCGTCGGGGATCCGGGCGGCGCCGTGGGTGGGGGCGACGGTCATCGGGCGACTACCTCCTGGTCACCCGGGGAAGCCAGGCTCTCGGACGCCGACCTCGATTGGCCGCCGCCGGTCACCTGCGCGGGGTGGGGGTTTGAGCATCGCTGCCCCCGCGGTCTTCGGCTCCGGGGAACTGGCTGGTTCCAGAGGCGATCAGTATAAGGGTCAGCGGCCCCTCGGGTCGCCGGCCTGGCGAAGGCGCCACTCCTCCACGATCTCGATGCCGCGGGACGCCCCGACGCGGGTCGCCCCGGCCTCCACCATCTCCTCGAGCTGGCCGAGGTTCCTGATCCCACCTGCCGCCTTGATCCCGGTCGCGGGCGAGAGTCGGGAACGCAGAAGGCGGACATCCTCAGCGCGGGTCGCCCGGATCCCCAGCCTCTTGTAGCCGGTGGAGGTCTTGACCAGGTCAGCACCCCCGGCCTCAGCGGCGACTGCCACCGGCCCCACCAGCTCATCTGGGAGCACGGGAATCTCGATGATCACCTTGAGGAGTCGGGGGTGGGCCACCGCTTGGCGCACCGCCGCCACCTCCTGCTCCACCCAGCTGAGGTCCCCCTCCCGCGCTCGCCCGGTATGCACCACCATGTCGATCTCTGCGACCTCGAGGTCGCAGAGATCTGCCGCCTCGCGGGCCTTGACCTCCCACCTGTCCAGGCCGAGAGGGAAGGAGACGCAGGCGGCAAGGCCGATCGAGGTCCCTCGCAGGACGGGCAGCGCCACCCCCACCTGATCGGGAAGAAGGCAGAGGGCGCGGAATCCGAAGGGCACCGACCGGGTGCAGAAGTCGGCGATCTCCTGCGCGGACGCCCCCATCTCCAGGTTGGTCTGATCGATCAGCCCCGCCAGCTCCGCCTCGGTGACGATCACGAGTGGGGCTCAAGAGGGAAGCCCGACCAGCCCACAGCCACCCGGGTGGCGCCGGCCAGAAGCAGCGGGGCCGCCTGCGATGTGGCGGCCACACCCCCCGACGCCACCAGGGGGATCCGCTGGCCGACCCTGCGGCGGACCGTCGCGACCTGCTCCACGGTGACCTCACCGTCGAAGTGCGAGTTGGTCATGATGAGGTCGGCTCCCCCATCCACGGCGCCCGCCGCGGCCTCCGCTCCGAGGTCAGGCCCCAGGAGCGCCAGGTGGCAGATGACCCTCAGGGTCCGCCCCTCCGCCAGCCGTCTCAGCGGCGAGAGTTCTGCAACCGCCCGGCCCAGCTTCCCGGAACGGACGAGTGAGGGGTCCATGGCCACCGCCAGCTCGTCCGCGCCGTCCGCCAGCGCCAGCTCGGCCTGGGCGATCCGGGATCCGCTGGTCATGGCCCCCAGGGGCGCGGAGACCAGCGCCACCACCGCGATTGGGGACGTCCCCAGCAGATCACGCGCGGGCGCCACCTCGGCCGGGTCCACAGCCAGCGCGGCCACCCCGGCCCGGTGCAGCGCCAGCACAGCTGAAGTGATCTCCGCACGGGTCGGGGCCACCAGGTCCGGCCACCCCTCCAACTGGTCGCTCCTGTACCCCAGGGGAACCGGCGTCGCCCCCGGGGTCACCTGGGGCCGGCCTTGAGCAGACCGCGGATCCGGCTCAGGCCGCGCTCAGCCGCGCCGCCGCGGCAGGGTCGAGCCGGACGCTCGGCCCCATGGTGGGGGCCAGGAAGCAAGCCCGGACGTAGGTCCCCTTGGCCGCCTGGGGCTTCGCCTTGACGATCGCCTCCATCATGGTGGCCAGGTTCTCCAGCAGCGCCTCGTCCTCGAAGTCCGTCTTGCCCACCGGCACGTGGACGATGCCGTAGCGGTCCACCCGGAACTCCACCCGCCCGGCCTGGACCTCCTTCACCGCACGGGCGATGTCGAAGGTGACGGTGCCCGCCTTGGGGTTGGGCATCAGGCCGCGCGGGCCGAGGATCTTCCCGAGCCGGCCCACCGAACCCATCATGTCCGGGGTGGCCAGGGCCACGTCGAAGTCGGTGAACCCGTCCTGGACCCGCTTGACCAGGTCCTCACCCCCCACCAGCTCGGCGCCGGCGTCGCGGGCCTCGCGCTCCTTCTCCCCCTGGGCGAAGACGGCGATCCGGCGCTGTCTGCCAGTTCCGTGGGGAAGCACCACGCTGCTTCGCACCATCTGGTCGGCGTGCCGCGGGTCGACCCCGAGCCGCACATGCAGCTCCACGGTCCCCGGGAACTTGGAGGTGCTGGCGGCTTTCACCATTCGCACCCCCTCCTGGGGCTCCGCAGGGGCGGCCCCCGAAGTAGCCTTGGCCGCTTCCAAGTACCGCTTGCCGTGCACCTTGGTCATCTCAATCTCTCCTTCGTGGTGCTGGCGGACGCCGGGCGTCCTCCCACTTCTCCGATCAGGCGACTACCTTGACTCCCATCGACCGAGCAGTCCCCTCCACCATCCGCGCTGCCATCTCAGGGTCGGTGGCGTTGAGGTCGGGCAACTTGGTGGCGGCGATCTCCAGCGCCTGCTGGTGGGACAGTTCGCCCACCTGCTCGCGCGGCGGCTTGGCCGCCCCCTTGGGGATGCCCGCCGCCTGCTTGATCAGGTCGGCGGTGGGGGGGGTCTTGGTGATGAATGTGAAGGTGCGGTCCTCGTAGATCGTGATCTCAGCGGGGATCACCATGCCCGCCTGGGACTCGGTGCGCTCGTTGTAGGCCCGGCAGAACTCCATGATGTTGACCGAGTGCTGGCCCAGAGCCGGCCCGATCGGATATCCGGGGCTGGCCTTGCCCGCCTCGATCGCCAGCCGCAGGACCGTCTTGACCTTCTTCTTTCCCACTCCAGTTACTCCTAGCGCAGCCGCTCGACCTGCAGCAGGTCCAGCTCGACCGGGGTCTCGCGCCCGAACATGTTCACCATCACCTTCAGCTTTCCCTTCTCCGGGCTGATCTCGCCCACCTTGCCGTGGAAGTCGGTGAAGGGACCGTCGACCACCCGGACCGAGTCACCGACCTTGAACTCCACCTGAACCTTGGACTGGACCTCGGTGCCCATGGTCCTCTGGATGGAGCGGACCTCCGCCTCCTGGAGCGGCACCGGCCGGGTGCCCGAACCCACGAAGCTGGTGACCCCCGGGGTGTTGCGGACCACGTACCAGGACTCGTCCGACATCACCATGCGCACCAGGATGTAGCCGGGGAAGATCCGCTTGGAGACGTGCCGACGCTGGCCGTCCTTGATCTCCAGGACATCCTCGGTGGGGACCAGGACCTCGAAGATCTGGTCATGCATGTCCATGGACTCAACCCGCTTCAGGAGGTTGGCCCGGACCTTGTCCTCATGGCCCGAGTAGGCGTGGATGACGTACCACTGGGCCTGATCGGCGACTGACTTGGTGGCTGGGGTCACGGCTTGCTCCCGGTCTGGATGTCTTGGCTCACTTGGTGGGCGAGGCGGATGGTAGCGGGCTGGCCGAAGGCGAGGCGCTCGCCGAGGGCGTCGGGGTGACGGCGGGGGTGGTGCCGGTCGACGGTGTGGCCGTCGCCGTGGGCGCGGGGGTGGTGGTGTACAGAGGAGCCAGCGTGGCTGTGAGTCCGAAGTCGAGGAGTCCGAGGAAGACTCCCAAGAGTACCACTGTGACGATCACCACTCCGGTCATCTGGCGCAGTTCCGGCCAGGTGGGCCATACCGTCTTGCGGAGCTCGGCCCATACCTCTCTTAGATACCCACCGCGCTCCCGTGCCTCCGGGGACGACTCCCCCGCCGAGTTGGCCACCTGCATCTCCTCTCAGCCGGGCGGTTCTGGTGCAGGGGCGGCACGATTCGAACGCGCGACCTGCGGTTTTGGAGACCGCTGCTCTACCAACTGAGCTACGCCCCTTCGAAGATCCGGCCCCGCCCCCTACTTGGTCTCGCGATGGGAGGTGTGCCGCCGGCAGCGCCGGCAGTACTTGCGCAGCTCCAGGCGATCGGGGTCGTTGCGCTTGTTCTTCTGAGTGGTGTAGTTGCGCTCCCGGCACTCGCCGCACTGAAGGGTGATGATAGTTGCCGGCACCTTCCGATCTCTCCACACAAAAACGCCTGGCCGAGCCAGGCTTCAGCCCGGAGTATAGGGCCTGCCGAGGGAGGGGTCAAATCCGACCGTCCGGTGGGGCGGCCCGACCTCCGCCCCCTGGCTGCCGCCAGAGGTCTCCGAGTGACCGTCACAGCTCCGTGGGATGGGATGACGGTTTCGTTGCCCACCGGCCCGGGTAGACCCGCGACCCCAGTGGTTTTGGTGTATGTGAAAGTGCAACTGCGCCTGGTTCCTCCCCCATCGGCTGTTGACCGCCGTGGGCCGGCCGCTCCCCGGGCTCTGCCGCCCCCGGATGGCGTCACGACCCCTTCCGGAGTCGTCGCGGCCAAGGGCGGGGCCACTTGGCCACCTGGCTGGACCACCTGGGCACCAGAGCCCAGCGGGAGGTGGTGGTGATGATGGGCTGGTTGTCTCGGTCGTTGGAGCGAACTGCACGGCATTCGTTTGACAAGAGCGCCGAGCAACAGCGAGGGCAGGTGGCCGTCCTCTTCGCTATTGCGGCGGTGGCCATCGTCGTGACCGCCGGACTCGCACTAGACGCCGGCCAGAGCTTCGTCTCGCAGCGTGCCCTCCAGGCAGGGGCGGACACAGCTGCTCAGTCGGGAACGTCGATGCTGCAGGCCGACTTCACGGCCTGCGTCAACTCTCAGCCCTTGCCGTACACGACCTCCGATATCTCGGCGGCAGTCACCAAAATCGTCTCCGACGCGGCGGCCGCCCAGGGCAGGGCGACAAGCCCTCCCGTGACCACATTTGTCGCCTACTCCTCGTCCGCCACACCCGCCCTTTCCGACCTGGGATTAGTGTCCGCCTACACAGGGCAGTTTTGTGCGGAAGGCGGGGTCTGGGCAGGGCCGTCAGGAGTCAAGGTCGCCACCACCGAGACCCGTCCCACGTTCGTCCTTCAGCTCCTCGGGATCCGGACCGCGACGGAGGACGCCGCGGGTACAGCGGTCTTCGGTTACGTCGGCGGCGGCGGGGCGCCGTTCGCCACGTGGGACGCCGCCTGCTACCACTCGTCGAGCGACCAACCACTGGTGAATGGCGACCCTGTCGTCCTTCTATCGCCGGTGTGGTACAAGTACACATGCGGCTTCGGGACGCCTGCCAGCTTCAAGGGCTACATCGATCCGATCACCCCGATTACGCTCCCGATGACTAACCCAAGCTGCATCCAGACGGGGCCCGGAGTCGGGATCAAAACCCCGCCGACCCTTCAGGTTGGCACGACATACCTCATCCCGGAGATCAGTTCGTATACGAAAGGATATTGTCCCGGCTATAACTCCACCAACGCTGGGCCGTATATGCTCACGTACACTGGGATGCTCGCGGTGACGGTCACAAGCGAGACGTCCACCACGATCCTGGGCCAGGTCACCAACACTAGCCCGACCGTTTCTGGGGTTACAATCTGCCCGATAGGCGACTCCTCGTGCTCGAGCTCCTTCGTCCCAACATCGCCGACCGGCGTCGAGCTCTACCAATAAATACAGTGACCCGAAAGGCACGGTCGCGAGGACAAAGCCTTGTTGAATTTGCCTTGGTGGCCCCGATCCTACTGCTCTTGCTCAGCGGAGGAGCCGACCTAGCCCGAGCATATTTCGTGGGTATCCAAATCGCCGATGGTGCCCGCCAGGCTGCTCTGTATGCCTCAGACAATCCGCCAGTCAACGGAGTGTCCCCGTCTGGTTACACGCCGGCCGAACTGGAGACGATCGCCGAGAGCAATGCGGGATCTACCGCGGGCCTCCTGGGCTGTCCAAGCGCGGACATTACCGTCACAGTGGGGTCTACCACGGCGTACGGCAGTTCGGGAAGCTTCTACCAACCGATCTCCGTAAGCTGCGCTCTGCCTCTCCTCACTCCTCTTCTTCCTTCGCCCGTGCACATCTCCTCGAAGGCCGAGGCGCTGATCGTGCCAGCCTCATGACCGCTCTGAGCCGTGGCCGGAAGTCAAGTGCGGGCCTGAGGGGGCCCCAGGTAACTCGCGGCGCCACCATGGTCGAGTTCGCACTTGTCGCCCCTATATTCCTGGCGGCCGTGATCGGCCTGTTCAGCGCAGTGATGTTCGTGCTCGAGGTCCAGGTGGCGAACCAGTCGGCCCAAGCAGCCGCCCGCTGGGGGGTAGCAGCGGTCAACTTCTCTGGGACAAGCCCGAGTCCCCAGTGCCCGGCCGTTACTCCTCCCACGGGGATGGTTACCGCTGCCAAAGCCGCCGCGGGCCCCTTCGCGACCAACCTCTCGGTCGCCGACGGAGGAGGCACGGCCACCACCGGAGGGGCCGTCGGGTCCGCGTTCTGCCAGATCACAGTCTCCATCCCGACGTTGGGCTTCGGAGGGTACTTCGGGATTGGGCCCAAGTACGTAACGGCGACCGCCATCGACTATGTGACCTGATCGCCGGGATGAATTTCGGTCGAGGGGCTCCGTATCAAGTCGGCGACACTCCGTCCCCGGAGCGGCGAGACGGTGCAGACTATGGGGCGTGGCGCAGGGTACCTACCAGGCGGGGTCGTCGGCCGACTTCGACCGCCTCTACCGTGACACCTATGCCCGAGTTCTCCAGACGGTGACGGCGATCGTACGGGAGCCTGCGGCCGCCGAGGACTGCGTCCAGGAGGCGTTCGAGCGCGCCTACGCTGCCTGGCCCCGCTTCCGCCCGGATGCCCCGGCTCCGGTCTGGATCCACCGGATCGCCATTAACGTGGCCCTCACCTACCGACGGCGACTCACGCTCCGCCAGGTGGGAGAGACCATCCGCCGCTTGGGGCGCCCCGAATTCGTGGCCGACGCCACCAGGACAACCGACCAGATGGACCTGGTGTCCGCCCTCCAGGGTCTGCCGGCGCGCCAGGCTGCGGCCCTGGTGCTGCGCCACCTTCACGGGTACACCAACCGGGAGATAGCGTCGGCCATTGGTGTGCCGGAGCGGACCGTGGCTTCCCGCCTTGCGGCTGCCAAACGCAAGCTGGCGGAGAAGCTGGCCGAACCGGGCAACCATGCGCCGTGGACTGGCACCGACCCAGAGGTGCACAGGGGCCCCGGGCCTGGCCACCCCCAGGTCCCGAGGCGTGGTACGTCCAATGCCTGACGAGTTCGACAACTGGCTCGGCCGGTCCCTGGCCGAAAGCCTGGGCTCGGCAGGCGCCGACCCTCCACCACCGCGGTATCGAAGGTCTTCCGGTCACGCCCGGCGGCGCCTGCGGGTGTGGTGGCCGGCCTCCCGCGCTGGCTTCGGTGCCCTCCTCCTCGGCTCGGCGCTTCTCACTGGATCGTTCGCCGCCGGCTTCCACGCCATCGACCCGTCCGCGTCCCTTCCGCTTCTGGCTGGCGCAGGTCCGTCTGCTCATCCCACCCCCACGCCCAGTGGAGTGCACGGTGGATCGGGTCCTAGCGGCGGGAGCTCTTCCAGCCACAGCCGCTCAGGCAGCCCTCCCGGTCACTCGCCCGTGGCCAGCCCCAGCCCGGGCCACGGCCACTCCGGTACCGCCCCCGGTCACTCGCCCGCGGTCAGCCCCAGCCCGGGCCACGGCCACTCCGGTACCGCCCCCGGTCACTCGCCCGCGGTCAGCCCCAACCCGGGCCACGGGCAGTCCGGTACCGCCCCCAGTCACTCTCCCGCGGCGAGCCCCAGTTCGAGCCACGGCCAGTCCGGAGGCTGATCGGTACCGACCGTCCCTAGCCGCACCAGCCTCAGCGGGTACGATCCTTGGGCTGACCTCGTCCGTGGTTGGGTGATCAGGTTCATGGGCGCGTTCCTATCAGTGGACACGGCCGTCACGAGGCCGCCATCGCCGCTGAGCATTGGGCAGGTACCCTCAACTGAAGGAACTACATGGAACCGAGATCAAGCGAGCGCCAGCGGGGGGTCCCCAGGCCTGGGGGCTACAGGACAGGAAACGCCCTGGCGGTTGACGCGTCGGCCAGAATCCCGGGGTTCCGCCCCGAGCCACCCCGGTCGCTGGAGGAGCTGGCCCTCCCCTTCTCCTTCGTCGCCGAGCTGGTGCTCAAGATCATGTACTTCAACGGCAACATCCTGGGCCGGGACATCGCCGCCCGGGCATGCCTGCCCTGGTCGATCACCTCAGACGCCCTCAACTTCCTAGCTTCCGAGGGCTACTGCGGCACCACCGGTATCCGGGGCACCGCCGGCCCGGGCGCCGACTTCGCCGAGAGCCTTCAATACCTGGTGACCAGTCTCGGGCGCGAGCGGGCTCGTGAGCTGTTGGAGCTGAACCAGTACGCCGGCCCCGCGCCCGTCCATCTCGATGACTACCTGGAGAGCGCTCGCTCCCTGGTCGACGAGGCACCCACGGTGGGGCGTGACCAGCTGCGGGAGGCACTGAGCCACCTGGTGGTGCCCGACGAGCTGGTCGACATCCTGGGAACCGCCCTGACCAGCCGGCAGGCACTTTTCCTTTACGGGCCGCCCGGCAACGGGAAGAGCTCGATCGCTGAGGCCTGCGCCGGCGTCCTCGGGGATCCGATCTTCATCCCCCACGCCCTCTACGTGCATGGCGAGGTGATCCGGCTATTCGACCCGGTGCACCACCGCCCGGTCTCCGGCCCGCCCCTGACCCACGACCAGAGGTGGGTGCTGGTGTACCGGCCGGTGATCCATGCCGGGGGAGAGCTGAGAGGCAATGAGCTGGAGCTGGCCTTCGACCGGACCCTGGGCTTCTACGAGGCGCCCCTTCAGCTCAAGGCCAACGGCGGCATCTTCCACGTGGACGACTTCGGTCGGCAGATGATCCCGCCCCGGCAGATCCTCAACCGCCTCATCGTGCCGCTGGAGTCGGGCATCGACTATCTCAACGTGGCCCGGGCGGGCACCACCGTGAGCGTCCCCTACGCCACCATGCTGGTTCTCTCCACCAACCTGGACCCGGGCGAGCTGATCGACGAGGCCTTCCTGCGTCGGGTCCGCTACAAGGCGCACGTCCCTGACCCCAGCGCCGATCAATTCCGCCTCATCTTCGAGCGCGTCTGCCGCTCCCAGGGGCTGGCCCACTCGTCCCGAGCCGTGGAATACCTCCTGGAGCGTCACTACCATCCTACCGGCCGTCCGCTGCGCGGTTGCCATCCTCGCGACCTCGTGAGTCAGCTGGTGGCGACCGCCCGCTATCTGGGGGTCCCGCCCGAGCTCTCGCCGGATCTGATCGACCGCGTGTGCCGGGCCTACTTCTCCGACATCAGGCCGTCCAGCACCGCCCACGTCGGAGGCAACGCCCGAACCCTCAACTGATCTGAGCCTGCCTGTGCCCCCTGCGGCGCAGCGCATCGTACGATGGCAGAGGGCGCCCAGGCGGGCCCACCGGACCGGAGGGACGCGCCGTGAACGATTTCCATTCGCTGTACCGCCACGGGTTCGCCCGGGTGGCGCTGGCCACCCCCAGGGTGCGGGTCGCTGACCCTGCCGCCAACTCCGAGCGGATCCTTAAGCTGGCCCAGCAGGCTTCGGCGCGAGGTGCGGTCCTGGTGGCCTTCCCCGAGCTAGCCCTGTCCTCCTACACCGCCGACGACCTCTTCCACCAAGATGCCCTGGACCGAGCTGTCGAGGAGGGGCTGCACTCGATCGTGGCGGGATCCTCGGACCTGAACTGTGCCTTGGTGGTAGGCGCCCCGATTCGGACTCAGGGGATCCTCTTCAACTGCGCCGTGGTGGTGCACAGCGGCCGGGTGGTGGGCGTCGTGCCCAAGAGCTACCTCCCCTCCTACCGGGAGTTCTACGAGGAGCGGCAGTTCGGGGCCGCCAGGGACTCCTCCCAGTCGGAAGTCCGGCTCCTCGGCGCCACCGTCCCTTTCGGGTCCGACCTGCTGTTCCGAGCGTCCGGGATCGAGGGACTCACCTTCCACGTCGAGGTTTGCGAGGACCTTTGGGTGCCGATCCCCCCAAGCAGCCTGGCCGCGCTCGGGGGGGCCACCGTGCTGATCAACGTCTCGGCGTCTAACGCCCTGGTGGCGAAGTCGGAGTATCGCCGGCAACTCTGCGCCTCTCAGTCCGCTCGCTGCCTGGCCGCCTATCTCTACACCGCCGCCGGGGAGGGTGAGTCCACCACCGACCTGGCCTGGGATGGCCAGGCCATGGTGTACGAGAACGGCGACCATCTCGCGGAGTCCGAGCGGTTCGCCGCGGAGGAGCAGCTGATCACCGCCGATGTGGACCTCAGCCGCCTCGCCGCCGACCGGCTCCGCTTCACCAGCTTCCACGACGCTCGCCGGGACCACCTGGCCCAGGTCGCCGCTCTGCGGACGATAGAGGTGTCACTGGCCACTCCCGCGTCCCCGGTGGCGCTAGGAAGGCGGATTGCCCGCTTCCCCTACGTCCCCAGCGACCCCGCGAAACGCAGCCGGCGCTGCGCCGAGGTGCACCAGATCCAGGTCCAGGGGCTCTCCACCCGGCTGCGGGCCACTGGCTTGGAGAGGCTGGTCATCGGGGTCTCCGGGGGGCTGGACTCCACCGCGGCGCTGGCGGTGGCGGTCAAATGCATGGACCGGCTGGGGTGGCCACGGACCAACATCCTCGCCTACACCATGCCCGGATTCGCCACCAGCCAGAGGACCAGGGAGAACGCCCACCGTCTCATGGCCGCTCTTAAGGTCTCCGCCGCCGAGATCGACATCCGGCCATCCTGCCTGCAGCTGCTGCGCGACCTGGGGCACCCCGCGGCTCTCGGCGAGGCGGTCTACGACACCACCTTCGAGAACGTCCAGGCGGGGGAGCGAACCTCCCACCTCTTCCGCCTCGCCAACCAGCACCAGGCGCTGGTGGTGGGGACCGGCGACCTCAGTGAGCTGGCACTGGGGTGGTGCACCTACGGGGTCGGCGACCAGATGTCCCACTACAGCGTGAACGCCTCGGTTCCCAAGACCCTGATCCGCCACATGGTGGGCTGGATGGCGGAGACGGACAGCCTGGGCCCGGAGGCCTCGGACGCCCTCCGAGCGATCCTCGCCACCGAGATCTCTCCGGAGCTGGTTCCGTCCGGGGACGGCCAGAGCGAGCTGCCCGCACAGCGCTCAGAAGAGGTGGTTGGCCCCTACGAGCTGCAGGATTTCCACCTCTACTACCTGCTGCGCTACGGGTATCTCCCCAGCCGGGTAGCCTTCCTCGCGCACCACGCCTGGCATGACCCCACTCAGGGCGATTGGCCCGACTCCGGACCCGAGGCCGGCCGTTCATCCTACGACCTTGCCGAGATCAAAGGGTGGTTGCGCATCTTCCTGGAGCGCTTCTTCGCCACCAGTCAGTTCAAGCGCTCCGCCCTGCCCAACGGGCCCAAGGTGGGCTCGGGTGGGTCGCTCTCCCCGCGGGGCGACTGGCGGGCGCCCAGCGACGCCTCGGCCCGCGCCTGGCTCGATGAGTTGGAGGCGAACGTCCCGGACTAGGCGAGAGGACCAAGCGGCGGTCGGTTTGGCACCGGCCGGGATTCGGGCGGGTCCGGGGCCGCCTCGCTGGCAGCCGGGTGCGGGATGTGCCCGGTCTGAGGGAGCCGGGGTAGGGAGCGAGGAGGGAACTCCATCAAGGGCGTTGTTCACGGGGATCCTCTGGCCGGGGGCGGTGGCCAGGGCCATCCCTGATCCGCGGCCGCGAGCCTGCTTCTGGGGCGCCCGCTCAGCCGGAGACGGTTGTTGCCCGTCTGGGCCACGTTCCTCCCGGGCTGGTTTCAGGAGTCAGCCGGCGCCACCGTTTCCACCTTGACGTCCCAACCACACGCCACCTTGAGGCCGCATCCCCGGGGCGGCTGAGCAGCTGACGCTTGGCGACCGCGGCCGCATTGGCCTGCGAAACTCCTGTCCGCCGCGAGCCGTTGCACCGAGGTGACGACGATCCGCCATGTGCCGGCGAGCCGCAGGAGGCGGCCCTGGGGGGCGGCCCTGAGCGGGGCGGCGCTGAGCCTGGCGGTAGCAGTTTCCGGCTGTGCCTCCTCGAACTCACCCCGGCTTCCCACCAGTGTGGAGTTCTCTCCGGCGCAGCCGGCCACGTCCGCACCCAACTGCCAACAGACCGCAGCGGGTGGTGGAGCCCAGGTCACCGGAGGCCCCAACGTCGACTTTGTGGTGGTCAGCTCCTCTGAGGGCCAGCTCTTCGCCTGGTGCAATCTGCTGGCCTTCCGCAGATCGACAACCGCGCCCTGGCAGGTGCGGCACCTTGACTTCGACCTGACAGCCGCGGCGCTGCTCAGTGGGGGCCGGGTCTTTGGACTTGGCTATCAGTTCGCCGGTGCCGGGCTCCGCAATCTGTCCATCACAGGCTCCCTGAATTCGGCGACGCCTTGGACGGAGACCCCGGTCTCCGGGACCTTCCCAGCGACCTATGACGCCATCAGCTGCTCGCCCTCGGGCTCCCTGTGCGCTGCCTCCCCCGGAGCGCTCACCGTCTGGGCGCAGCTGTGCCCCCCGGCGGGAATGGGACAGCCCGCGCCGCCAACTTCCCTCACCCCCTTGCCCCTATTCGTGTACCGGTCCAGCGAAGGGTGGTCGGAGCTGGCCAACCTGCCAGCCGGCGGGGTGTTCCCCACCGCCATGGTCACCCAAGCCGGAGACCTGCTGGTTGGTGGCTCCCTGGGTGGGACCGGGCTGATCGAGCTCAGCCCGGATGGGGGGCGGAGCTTCCGGGTGGTGGCCTCGTCCCCTGAGCCCTTGGCCGCCATCGCCGGCGCGGGGCAACGGGGAGTCGCGGTCGGAGGCGCTCCGGGGTGCAATACAGGCGCTGCACCCGGCACCTCGCCCCAGGAGGTGCTGGAGACATCCGATGGCGGGACGAGCTGGAAAGTGGAACGCATAAATGGCCACGGCGGTCTACCCCTTACGGCGGTCGGCATCTCCGACTCCGGCCTGACCACCGTCGGAGCCGGGCTGGACCCGGTCTGTGCGCCGCTATCGATTACGGCCTGCTCCCCATCGCTCTTGACCCTGCTCCCATCCGGCGAGCTCACAGATTCCAGCCGTCTGGCGCTCCACCCCTGCGCCTTCGCCACCGGTCCTGGCAGCAACCTGCTGGCCGTGTCGTCCCAGGGGCTGCTGGTCTCATCGTCGGACGGCGGCGACAGCTGGCAGATGCAGGGCCAGGTGACCGCTCCCCAGTTGAGCGCGGTGCAATTCTTCGATGGCCACTCCGGCACCGGCGTGGCTCAACTGCAGGTGGGCGGCACCGATGTGAGCCTGCAGACTACCGACGGCGGCAGGGCCTGGGCGGCCGGGCCGACCTTGCCGGCCACGGCCACCTCCGCCATCTCCTGGGGATCACTGCAGGTCGGGTACGCGGTCACGAGCTCAGGGACTTTGCTCAAGACGACCGACCGGGGCCGGACCTGGCGGCGGCTCATCTGGCCGGGACAGGGACTGCAGGTGGCCGCCCTCGAGTTCCAGAGTGCTGCCCGCGGCTGGGCGGAAGTGGACCTCGGCTTCGGCACTGACACCGTGGAGGTGCTTCAGACGGGTGACGGAGGCAGCCGGTGGACCCCGCTGCAGCTTGCTGATCTCGCGGCGCCCTCCAGTCCGGCCGACTTCGCGGCCACCGTGATTGGGGGACAGACGGTGGTTGTGACCCTCTACGGGTGGGGGTGGAGGAGCTGGACGGGCAACTCCGTCCCCCGAACCGTGGCGGTCAAGGGCCCCCTCCTCCCCCAGGCGGTGACCGTGAGCCCCGGTGGGTCGATCTGGGCGCTGGGGATCAAGGGCTGGTGGTACAGCCCGGCGCCCAACATGTGGGTCGGGGGACGGGGCCGGGCGGCCCCAGCGTCGCTCAGCCTGCCGGCGAGCACGGCCCCCTCCGCAATCGGGTTCACCAGCGCAGACCACGGTTGGCTGCTGAGCTCAGGATCTCTGTTCCGAACCCTCGACGGAGGGACCAGGTGGTCCGAGGTTCCCCTTCGCTTCTCCAACGTGGACGGCATTTCACTCCCCTGATCGTGCCTTCGGCGGCCAGGGCCAGGGGCCCTGGTATTTCCGGGCATGCCGTAGTCGCGGGGGACCGCGCGCCGCGGCGGGATTGGCCAGCAACTCATGGGTGCGGTGGTGGGCTCCGACTTCATCATCCCGGCGAAGCTGTTCTCGGCGGTCCGCATCGCCTCGACGGCCTCCGCCCCGTGGACATCTAAACCATGAGACGTCCCCAGCCAGGGAGGATTGGGCCAAGCCACCCGCTCAGCAGCGGGGTGGCCGGACCGCGGCGTCAGCGGCCGACTTCGCGAACCCGCATCTCCGCCATCGCGCCTCCGAACCCCAGGACCACGACCGCGACCATCACCCAAAGTCCGCCCCAGTACACGCCGGTGGTCAGCGGCGTGCCATACAGGTGGAAAAGAGAGAGGTCCAGGGCCCAGTTGGGCCACCGGAGGAGAGGAGCCAGCAAGGGCAGATAGAAGCCGGCCACGGCGACCACTCCGAGGACCGGGACCGCGACTCTGGGGTAGCGCGCGATTACCAGGGCACCGATGGCCCCAAAGGTGAGCGCCAGTAGCGCCAGGAGTGCGGTCGCCAGGAGCAGCCGGCCGAGGTCGAGGTGGACCCCCTGGCTCGGCGCCACGGCGGCGGTCACGAGGGAACCCAGTGCCGCCAGCACTAATGCCCCCACCATGAGGGTGACGCACCGTTCAGCAACCACCGCCCAGCGTGGAAGGGGCTGGGCAATCTCCATCTCCAGTCTGCCCTCAGCGTCGTCCGCCGCCCAATGGGCCGTCTGGTTGATGGCATAGGCGGCAACGATCAGGGCCGCGATGCTGAGCCAGACCAGGCCCACCACGGCGGTAGCGGCGCTGCTGGTGCCCGCGGCCTGCACAAACCGCGTGAACCCCGAGATGGATCCCAGCAGCTTGCCGGTTCCGCGGGCGAGGGAGACGATCAGAGCGGCTCCCACCATGGTCCCCACCGCCCAGCCAAGGAGCCCCAGCCGCTGCTGCCAGAGGCCGCGCAGCACCGGAAGTCGCGGGAAAGGATTAGGCGACCGAGAAGGTGCAGCAGAGAACGTGACGATCCGCCTACGCAGCAGACTTGCCCCCAGATCACGCTCACGGAAGGCCACCGCTCCAAGGCCAACGAGACAGGCAGCGACCAGGTAGAGCACCAGCGTCGGAAGGCCCTGGAAACGGCCCCCGGGTACCACCGCGGTGGTGAGGTCAGCCAGGTGGAACGGCGACACTGCCGCAACCCCGTCGAGACCCCGGTTGACACGCGCCAGGGCGTCCAGGGCATACAGGGCGAGTAGGACCGACCCGCCGAGGCCCAAGGCCCCCCTCCGGGTGGTGGCGAACTGGGCCGAGACCAGGCCGACCCCGAAGCAGACCAGGGCAATGCCCAGCAGCGGAAGAGCCTGCTCGACGAGAGCGCCGGAAGGTACCGAACCCTTGCCG
Organism: bacterium; assembly: GCA_021816695.1. Taxonomy (GTDB): domain Bacteria; phylum Chloroflexota; class Dormibacteria; order Aeolococcales; family Bog-877; genus JAJYXT01. The sequence goes on from JAKAXE010000028.1 coordinate 22,153, forward strand.
GCAGCCACCCCAGCTGCAGTGCCCAGCCCAGTGACGACCACGGCGACACCCGCTGCCAGGGTGAAGGCGGCGGCCCGGGATAGCACCAGGCGGGTCCGCCCCACGGGCGAGGCGAGCCAGGCTTCGAGCAGGCCGCGCTCCTCCTCGTTGCGGATGGCTCCGGTAGCGGCAGCCAGGCCCCAGGCGGCGAAAACCAGGGTCATCCACGCCAGCCCCTTCCACCAGAGATACCCCGCCACGGTGTCAGGGCGCAGCGGCAGCGGGATGAGATAGGCGAGCTGCGGCCCCAGGGCGAGCGTCTGCCGCCCGAAGCTGGCCCTGGCTGCCGCCGTCCCGGCGGCGGCCAGGTAGGAAACCCCCGTCGTGTATGGCGAGAGGAAGCCCAGGGCCCCGACGCCCGCAAGGGCCCATCGGTGGGTGCGGAGTCCGTACCTCAGGGTGGTGAGCACGCTCCGCAGTGACCGGAATCTGGCTGGAGGTTCTGGTGAGTCTGGACCTTGCGGGGCTGCCCTCATGATCTGGCCCCACGGTCCGCTCCCGCCATCTCTCGGTCATCTCGGAATACCGCCAGGAAGACCTCTTCCAGGGTTGGCTCGTGGGTGACCAGGTTGAGGACCTGCCTCTGCCCCAACACCTCGAGGAGCGGGCCGAAGTCGCCTCGCACCGTGCAACTCAGATGGTGGCCCTCCCCCTTGACGTCCTCCACGCCAGGGAGAGCGCCCACTTCGTCCAGAGGGATCTCCCCGACCAAGTCGGCCTCCAGACGGTGGTAGCGGAGATGGTGCAGCTCGTCGAGGCGGGCGACCTGCACCAGATGGCCGGCACGGAGGATGGCCGCGCGCTGGCAGACACGCTCAACCTCTGACAGAACATGCGAGGAGAGGAAGACCGTGCCCCCGCCAGCCGCCTGCTCCTGGACCAGGCGATAGAACTCCTGCTGAATGAGGGGGTCCAAGCCAGTGGTGGGCTCATCGAGGATCAGCAGACGCGCAGGACTCATGAAGGCCAGCACCAGCCCGAGCTTGCGCTTGTTCCCCGATGAATACTCGCGGTAGCGACGACCCAGGTCCAGGTCCAGCCGCTCCGCGAGGTTGCCCACACGTGCGTTGTCGAGCCCACCCCGGAGTCCAGCTACGTAGGCCACCACCTCACGTCCACGCATGCCTCCCCACTGGGGCATCTCGCCGGGCAGGTAGCCGACCATTCGCTTCACCTGTACCGGGGAGGCCCGGCAGTCGGTGGAGAAGATCTGGGCGCGGCCGCGGGTGGGGCGGACCATGTCCATGAGGAGCCGGATGGTGGTGGACTTCCCGGCGCCGTTGGGCCCGAGGTAGCCGAACACCTCGCCGACCGCCACCTCCAGGTCGAGGTCAAAGAGCCCGTGCCCCTGCCCGTAGTCCTTGGTGAGCCCCTCAGTGCGGATTGCCAGAGCCATCCTCAGCTACCTCCTCGAGCGGATCGGGCGCCACTGTCCACCCCAGCTGCGAACCACAGCCTGAGCCTGCCCTCTTCGAACAACTTCAGGGACCCAGGTGGAAGCCCGAGGACGCGCTCCATGGCCTCGGTGTACCCGGCCACCACCTCCACCACCGCCTGGAACGGCACTGCGTGCTCCTGGCCTGCCAGGAAGAGGTCGGTGGCGGCGTCCTGGGCCCCAAGGATTAGAGAGGTGATGGCTCGAGCCGCAGCTTCGGGGGAGACGGCCGACATCGTTCCCTCCTCCACTCCCTGCGCGATGATCCCCGCAAGCAGCGGAACCAGGGAGGCCAGGAGCCGGCCCCGTAGCTTGTCCCGGGCCAGCACGTTGTCGTCCGAATACCAGACCCGCAGCAGCGCCAGCATCAAGGGTCGGCGGTCCTCCTTCCAACCGGCGATCCCGGCGAAGATGCCCTCCAGCTTGGAGACGGCAGACCTTCTTGGCTCGGCGGTGATGGGCGCCACGGTGGCGAGCGCGGCGACCACCACGTGATCGACCACGGCCTCGAGCAGGGCCCGCTTCGAGGTGAAGTAGTGATAGAAGGCGCCCCTTGAGGCGTGTAGAACGTCCAGGACATCCTGCACGGTCGTCTGCTCATAGCCCTTGGTCTGTATGAGGTGGAGCCCGGCCTGAACGAAGGCCTCTCGCCGGATCGCGCGTGTGTTTGGGTTGACCGTCCTTGGCAAGGCGTGACCTCAATATCCGACCGACTGTCGGTCGGATAATACTCCAAGGCGTACCCCCTCGGCGCGGCAATGGAGTCACAAGGGCCGACGTCCCGGGCCGGGAATCTCGGCGGATCCGTTGTCGACATTGCTGGGGGCGGACTGAGTGACAACGGCCAGCGCCTGCCCGGCGGGCGGCGCTTGACGCACAACCTACGCAGGGACTGGTCGTGGTCGAAACCAGCACTCTGGGATCGATGACAACCCCTAGTGGTTCCGGCGGCGCTCAGCCGGCCCGGGGGACGGAACAGTCCGAGCGCACGGCCCTCTGAGAGAAGAACTCAACGGCCACGAGATCGCCCGCAGCGACGGTCGGCTGGTCGGCCGGTCACCAATGTGAGTAGTCAGGCCCTCGGACCAGGATCAGGTGCAGCCCCTGCGGGAGCGGCGCCTAACCGGCAGACTCAGAGAGGCCGCGGGAGGCTCACGCTCCTGGGCGCCCCGGTCAGTGGGACCAAAGTGACCCCATCATCCCGGCCACAGCCACTCCCAAGCCCAGAACGATCATGCTGACCGAGATCATCTGAGCCTTCTCCAGCACACCGACGACTGGCCACTCGGCCCCCCTGGCATGGTCCTCATGCCCCTCGTGAGCCATGGACGGTCCAGGCATCGTGCTGACGGGTTCGCTGACGGCGGGCATCTGGTGGCGCCTTTGCAGCGCGGTGCTGCGGTGCTGGGGAGCCGCAGAGAGAGCCGATCCGGCCAGTGCCAGGCCGGCGGCCAGAGGGACCGGCACCCCCGCCGGCTGCACGGTCAACATGCCGTGCTTTAGGCCTGAGGACACCAGCCACCAGTTGATCGGTGTGCT
>JAKAXE010000029.1 GCA_021816695.1 bacterium
CCACCTGCGCACCTCCAACCCACGGGTGTTCGCCGCGGGGGACGTGACCGGTGGGCCCCAGTTCGTCTACGTCGCCGCCTACGAGGGGCAGCTGGCGGTGGGGAATGCCCTCCTGGGCGACGATCGCGAGGTGGACCTGCTGGGGCTGCCACGAGTCACCTTCACCGCGCCTCAACTGGCCTCGGCCGGCCTCAGCGAGGCTCAGGCACGGGCCCAGGGGTTGGAGGTCGCGACCACCATCATGCCCCTCAGGGCCGTGCCCCGGGCACTGGTCAACCGGGACACCCGGGGGCTGGTGAAGCTGGTGGCGGAGGCCGGGAGTGGGCGGCTTCTGGGGGCCACGCTCCTGGCGGACGGAGCGGGCGATGTGATCTCGGCCGCCGTCCTCGCCATCCGTCATGGGATCACGACCGCCGAGCTGGCGGCGACCCTCCACCCCTACCTCACCATGGCGGAGAGCCTCAAGCTGGCCGCCCAGACGTTCACCCGGGACGTGGGGAGGCTCTCGTGCTGCGCGGCCTGAGCGCGGCCACGGCGGATATGAAGGCACCCGGTGAACCCCTGCTCGGCCTCATCCCCAAGGACCTCGTGGGGAGGCAGCTGGTCGCCAAGTTCTTCCGCGCCCTCGGCGACCCCACCCGGCTGGCCCTGCTGGATTTCTGCGCCAGCGGGGAACGACGGGGAACTGAGTGCGTGGGCCATGTCCAGCTGTCCCAGGGACGGGTGGCCGCCCACCTCGCCTGCCTGGTGACCTGTGGGCTGCTGACCGTCCGCCGTGACGGTCGCTCGGCCTTCTACTCAGTGCGTGACCCGAGGGTGCTGGAGCTGCTGCGGGTGAGTCAGGCGTTGGTTGCCGAGCAGGCGGAGGAGATTGCCTCCTGCACCCGCGTGGACGGGTCGCCAGCCTGACCTTTCGGGAAAGACGTTAGGCGGCCCGATCCTGCCCCCGACGGGACCGGGCCGCTTGAGGCCTGTCCAGAATGCTTGGCCTGCGTCTGCCTCAAGCCCCGATGGCCCGGGGCGCTGCCTCCAGCCGCTGCCCCCTGGGTCCCCTGAGCCAGATCGCGGCGCCCATCCCTGAGATTTCGCAGATGAGGGCGACCGCCCCTCGCAGCCCCACCGCCTCGCCCTGTCCCAGGAGGAGCCCCGGGCTGAAAGGCTCGGGCTTGGCGAAGGGCAGCCCGACGAGGACGTTGAACGCGTAGAAGAAGACCAGCCCAGCGTCGACCGCCACCACCACGTCCAGCACCCAGTGCCTGGGCCGGACCAGCAGAAGTACTGCCAGTGCCGCCTGTACCGCGCCGAACCCGGCGGTCCCCAACCCCAGGAGCAGAGTCTGTCCCAGGTGCTCGCCGACTATGTCGAAATGGATCCAAGCCGCTACCGCCAGCGACCCGGCCACCGCCACCCTGGGCCAGGTGCCCTGTGGAAGGCGTCCGGCGCCTGGCCGAAGCACCAGGATTGCCGCCAGCAGCACCAACCCACCGCCGGCCGAGACCACCGTCCCCGGGCCTACCGAGGGTGCCGCCAGCGGAGCGACCGCACCCGGGTCGCCAACGAAGTGAACGATCCGCCACCAGTCGAAGACGCTCACGGCCACGATGGCTGTGGCCAGCGCCGCCGCCAACCGACGGACGGAGGCCGGTCGGCCCAGGCGCTCATACCAGGCCAGCAGCAGCGCGGTCCCGACGGCCAGCCCGATCAGGAAGAAGCCGTCCGCGCCAAAGCCGCTTACCGTGGTGAGGCCTCGGAAGAGAGACACCCAGGGCAGGAGGGCACCGACCACCACCACGGCCGCTCCCCCGCCCACCGCCAACCAGGAACCGCTGGCGACGGCCAGGGGGCGGCCGCGGCCGCCCCCCAGCACCAGGTCAGTGGCCGACGACATTGAAGAACAGGAACAGGTTGGAGGGGATGGTCGTGCTGACCTCGCCCTGGGCCTGCATCTGCATGAGCGTGGAGACGCTGGCACCCTGGGTCAGCTGGGTCCAGGCGCTCTCGTTGGTGACCGCAACCACGTCAATCTTCCACCAGCCGCCACCGGTTCCGTCGAGGATGTGGCTGTGGGCCGGCAGGGGGATGTCGCCGTAACCGGAGCCGAAGACCTGGGAGAGGTCCAGGGTGGTCGGGTGGTTCACGCACTCACCCACGACCGGGCACTGAGGCACGGGCATGGGGTTGGTGAAAAGGGGCACGATCACGTACAGGATCTGCATCTTGGTGATGCTCTGCCCGTCGGGCCCGGTCGTGGCCGCCGTGCCCACCTCGCAGCCACTGCTGGACATCGGCTGGTAGGAGCCGGCGGCCCCACAGTAGAACTCGCGGGGGTACTGGATCTGGACCGTGGTCCCGTTCACGTAGGCGGCGGTGGTGGCATGGGAGACAGGGACGGTCCCCGACGGTCCGCCTCCGGCCGCCAGTGCCGTGCCGCCGACGAAGAGGGCTGAGATCCCAAAGGTCGCCGCCGCCACGAGCACCCCGAACAACCGGGGCCGCTGGCCCAGTCTCTCTCGCATCGTCATCGCTGCACGCTCCTCCTGGGTGCAGGGCACCCCTTCCTGTGGTCACCCCGGGCTGCTTGGCCCGAGGTCTGCTGAGGGGGGATACGCATCGGAGGGCGCATCGGATCATTGGAGGTAGGCCGAGGAATCAGGGCCGGTGATCCGTCTCCGGCCGGGTTCCGTATCCCCCAAGCGCATGGCGATGGTGCAAGCTGCGGGGGACGTGGCAGAGGATGAGCTTCGGGACACGGACGCCCAGTTGATGTGGCGGCTCAGGTCGCGGGATGAGGACGCCCTGGGAGAGCTGTATGACCGACATGCCGCGCTGGCCTTTGGCCTGGCGCTGCGGATGGTTCGCGATCGGGCCGCCGCCGAGGAGGTGGTCCAGGACGCCTTTCTCACCCTGTGGCGCCAGGCGGCCAACTATCTTCCCGACCGGGCCAGCTGCCGCAGCTGGATCTGCACCATCGTGCGCTCGCGGGCCATCGACCGGCTGCGCCGCTCCGCCTCCAAGGAGTCGCGCGACGGCCAGCTGGCGGAGGACCTGGCCGGGCTGTGCGACACCTGGCAGCTGGCTGATGAGTCGCTGCGGGCGCAGGCGGTCCACCAGGCGGTGGAGGGCCTGCCCCGAGAGCAGCGCCAGGTGCTGGAGCTGGCCTACTTCCTGGGGTTGTCCCAGACCGAGATCAGTGAGCGGACTGGGGCGCCTTTGGGCACGGTGAAGGGCCGGACCAGGCTTGCGCTCCAGCACCTGAGGACGGCACTCTTCAGCGCGACCCAGGTGGAGGAGGTGGAGCCCTGATGTCAGAGGACGGTCGCACTCCGCTCAACTGCACCGAGGTCAGTGATCTGCTCTCCGCCTACGTGCTGGACTCCCTGGAGGCGGGGCCTGCGACCCAGGTCCGCGAGCACCTGGCAGTGTGTCCCGACTGCCGCGCCGAGGCTGCCGAGCTCAGGTCGGTGGTCGCCGTGATGGCGGAGCAGGTCACCCCGGTGCCGCCCCCGCCGGAGCTGCGCCGCCGGGTTCTCGACGCCGTTCATGCGGAGCGGCAAGTCCCGGCCGCGCCACCCACCCCCCGTTCCCGGGCATCGCGGTTCCCCTGGCTGGGCGTGGCGGCCGCGCTCCTCCTGGCGGTGGGCGGCGTCGGCTGGGGGCTGGAGGAGCACCTGGCTGGAGCCGCGTCGGGCCCGGCGGCGGCTTCCATCACCCCGGTGGAGCAGCTGATCGCGTCGGGTCGGGCTCAGGTCGTGCCTCTCTCGCCGGTGCCTGGGTACACCGGCAGGGCGGCGCTGGTCACCGCCGGGTCGCGCGGCGCCTATCTGCTCCTCACGGGGGTGCCCAAGCTATCCGGTGAGCGCTCTTACACGCTGTGGTTTATGCGGACTGGCCAGCCGCTCTCGTCGCCACGCGCTGTGGTGGAGGTGAGTGGCCCAGGCGCCTACCGCCTCCCCGAGGGCCCTTCGGGCTACGGGGCGGCGGCGGTCACCCGGGAGCCGTCCCGAAGTGACCGGACCCCCCGCGGCCCGGTCCTGCTGTCCAGCAAGCTCTAGTTCACGAGGGGGTGAGGAGACCCCTAACCAACGGGAGGACCTTGCGCCGGGTGGGGACGGTCGCCCGCAGGGGGCGCCTAAGCCCGCGCCCGCTGCGCTCGACCTCTCGGAGGATCTCGCGGTACATGAGGCCGGCAGCGCGGACCTGGCGCCCCCCTGTGGGCAGCAGCGAACACCCTGGCAGCCCCCGGTCGTACCAGTGGTCGGCGATGGCGATCTGCAGGCGCAGCAGGAGGCTGCGGTCATCAGCGGCGAGATCCTCCACCCCTGCCATCCTCATCGTGCTCCGCGGCAGATAGACCCGGCCCCGGGCCAGATCCTCGTCCACGTCCCGGATGATGTTGGTGCGTTGCATGGCGATCCCAAGCGCTCTGGCGGCCTGATCCGCGGCCTCGCCCCGGGCTCCCAGCAGGGCGGCCATCAGCTGGCCCACGGTCCCCGCCACCCGGTAGGCGTAGAGGTCGAGCTGGTCCTCGGTCTCGAAGCCCTGGAAGTGCAGGTCTTGGGCCTGGCCCCGGCAGAACTCGCTGACCGCCTCGAGCGGCAGCTCAGGGTGGCGCTCGCGCAAGCACTCCAGGATCTCCACCTCCGGCCCGGTGGCGGCCTGGCCCCTTGCCCAGACCTCCACGGCCGCCAGCCGCTCCTCCGCCGCGGGGTCGCCCTCGTCCACCAGGTCGTCCAGCCGGCGGCAGACCAGGTAGAGCAGGTACACCTCTGACCGCACCGAATCGGGCAGCAGCCGGGTGGCCAGGGCGAAGGTCCGGGCCACCCGGTGCGTGGTGCTGCGCGCCTCCGCCACCACAGTCCGGGGCATGGCCAGCGCCGGGGTGCTCATCAGCCGTCCACCACCAGACGGGCGGTGATGGCGGCGCCCATGAGCACCCCGGGGATGCCGGCCCCGGGATGGGTGCCGGCCCCGACGTAGTAGAGCCCCTCGATCCGCCGGTCGCGGTTGGGCTGACGGAAGCTCGCCGACTGCAGCAGAACCGGCTCCGGCCCGAAGGCGTTCCCCTCGACGGCGCCCAGCGCCTGCTGAAAGTCCAGCGGCGTCCAGGCGCGTTCCAGCCGGATCCGCTCTCTTAGCCCTTCAAGACCCAGGCCCGTCGGGCTCTCAAGCGCCACGAGGACCGATTCCCGGACCCCAGCCCCGTCCCTCGCCCACTCCACCTGGCGGGAGCTGAGGTTGGGGACCGGCAGGAGGACGGTGAGACTGTCGCCTCCGGGCGGGGCCATCTGGGGGTCGGAGGCGGTGGGGGAGTGGAGATAGAGGCTGGGCGACTGTCCCAGGCGGCCCCGCCTGGTCACGTCGCGCACGAAAGCGGGGTAGTCCTCCCCCACCAGGAGGGTGTGGTGCGCCAGCTGGGGATACCTGGTCTCCAGGCCGAGGTGGAGCAGGTAGCAGCTCATGGAGAGTCGGCTGGGCACCAGTTCGCGCCGTCCCAACAGCTCTCGCTGGGTCGCCACCACGTCGGCGTTGCTGACCACCACCTCGGCCGGGAGGAACTCACCTCCAGAGGTCACGACTCCGCGAACCCGACCACCCTCCGTCTGGATGCGGCGCACTCCCTCCCCCAAGCGGATCTCGCCCCGGCGCTCGACGACACGAGAGAGGGCGAGGACCAGCTCGTGCATGCCGCCCTCGACGTACCAGACCCCCTCATCGATCTGCAGGTAGGCGAGGGCGGCGTACACGGCCGGCACCCGAAAGGGGTCGCCGCCGATGAACAGGGGATGGAAGGCGAAGGCCTGGCGCACGTGGGGCTCGCGGAAGAACCGGTGCACGAAGTGCTCCACCGAGCGCACCGCTCCCAGCCGAAGCATGGACGGGACCAGCGGTGCCAGATCACGCCGGTGCAGGAAGGGCCGGCCTCCGGCCGCCAGGATGCCCTCCTCGTAGATGCGCCGACTGGCCTCCAGGAAGGCGGGCAGCCGGTGGGCGTCCTCCTGGCTGAACTTCGCGATCTGCCCTGCCAGCACCTCCCGGTCGCCGCTGAAATCAAGGCTCCGGCGCTCCCCCCGCCAGTGGATGCGATAGAACGGTTCGAGTCGCCGCAGGGTGAGTTCGCCGGCGAGGCCCGCTCCACCCAGCTCGAACAGCTCCTCCAGGAGCCTCGGAAGGGTGAGGAGTGAGGGACCGGTGTCGAAGGTGTGTCCCCGCTCCGAGATGCGGCCCGCTCGCCCCCCCGGGGTGGGCTGCGCCTCCACCACCTGGACCTCCATCCCCGCCGCCAGGAGCCGGATCGCGACCGCGAGCCCGCCCAGCCCCGCTCCGATGACGACCGCCCTACCCCGTCCCGAGGTCACGGGCCGCCCACCGAGTGAAGGAGACCCAAGGGCGCGGGGCGCGTGGGCCGACCCCGCATCTCCCGAGCACCGGCCCGGAGCTGCGCGCCCAGCATGATTCCCCAACCGATCGGCAGCAGGAGGAGGTCAATCCATCCGTCCATGGCGAGGATCCCCGCGGCCTGCTGGAGGATCAGGGCACCGAGGGAGGCCAGCAGCGCTGGCAGGCTGTGGGTGGCCAGCGACAGGATGAGGAGAATGAGCGGCAGGAACCAGACCGCCAGCTCGGCGACCCCCAGCACCAGGAGCGAGGTCAGGGGTCCGAGCGGCGAGGTTGAGAGCCGCCGCTGCCACCACCCCGACAGCTCCCCGTCCGGCCCTTCACCGAGCCCGATCGTCAGCTCCGGACAGAGGTCAATGCGTACCCTGCCCGACCCTACCGCATGTTGTGCGAGCTCCCGTGGGCTGCCTGCGACCGCCAGGGAGGCTCGGCAGTCCTCCACGGCCACCGCCAGCGCCAGAACTCCATCGAGCCCCCGCCACGATTGGCCGACGCGGGCTCCCAGCCCGACCCAGCGAAGCTGGGCCAGAGCCGGCCTGAGGGGCCTGGTAACCGGGCGCCCCCCTCCGGGATCGGCCAGGAACGCGACCGGGCGACCCGGGGCCGCCGCGGAGCCGAGCCGCGCCACGGTCTCCGGAAGAGCGCGCACCCCGGGCGAGAGGAGCAGGACGATTGCCGGCCCGTGGGGGAGCGGACCACCGCTCGCGGACCGCCATCTCGAAGCCGTGCCATCGGGCGCCGCCACGGATGCCACGCTCTCTCCTAATTCAAAGGTGCCGCCCGGCGCGTCGAAGGCGACCAGGTGACCCACCACGACCGGGAGCGGAGCCGGCTGCTCTGCCTTCGCAGGCGTGGCGGCGACAAGGCGTCCGTGCACCTCCAGGACCAGCATTGCGGCCACCGCCAGGAGAGACCCCACCGAGGCCAGCAACAGAGGTGACTGGTCGTCCAGCCCGAATGAGTGGAGCAGCATCTGGGTCAGGAAGAAACCCACCACCAGGTTCAGGGTGAGGAAGCTGCGCCAGGCCTTGCGAGCCTGGACCTCCCAGTCCTCCCCGAGGCACCAGAGCGCCAGCAGGGAATAGGGGAGGAGCGCCACTCCGGCGAGCGAGATGGCCCCCCCACGCGAGAGCAGGAGGCAGGCGGCCAGCAGATAGAGGGTCAGCGAGACCAGGGCGGTGGCCCGCGCTCCCAGCAGGGTGGCCAGGGAGCCTATGCCCGCCTCGCGATCGCAGCGGATGTCCTGGATCGCCCCCAGGGCATGGGAGGCCATCCCCCAGAGGAGGAACGCCAGCAGCAGCAGGACCGGGAACCTGGCCCAGGGAGCCCCGGCCAGCACCAGGCCGCAGACTGCGGGCAGGACGAAGTGCAGCGAGCTGGTCAGGGAGTCCAGCCCGGGACGCACCTTGGTGCGCAGGGGAGGCGCCGAGTAGGCGACCGCCACGGCCGCCGCCAGCAGCAGGGGCAGCGCGATGCGCGGCCCCCCTGACCACCAGATCCAGGCCAAGGGGACCCCGTTGGTGACCACGAGCCAGGCCGCCAGCGTCCCGGCGCGCCGGGGCGGCAGCAGGCCTCCCTCGATTCCCGTTCCCTTGCGGGGGTTCCGGCGGTCGGACTCGTAGTCGAAGAGGTCGTTGACTCCGTAGAGGAGGAGGTTGTAGGGGAGCAGGAAGTAGAGGAAGCCCACCAGCACCACCCAGCTGAAGGAGAGCCTCCAGGAAAGAGCGGCGGCCAGGAAGGGGAGGGCGGTGTTGGGCCAGCTGAAGGGGCGGCTGGCCACGAGCAGATCTCGGGTTCTCACCAGCTGTACGCCGTGACGGCGGTGAGGTAGAGGGCCAACCCGTAGAGGAGGTCCTCGGCCGGCATCCGTCCCAGACGTATGCCCAGGAGGAAGCGGGGATCGTAGGTGAAGACGCCGATCTGTGTGAGCAGGGCGTCAAAGCCCACGGTGAGCGCGGCAAAGGCTCCCAGTCCCAGCCAGATCGCTCTCCTCCGGTGCATCCCGCGCCAGCCGGCCAGTGCCGCGGCCAGGCAGAGCACGGTGATGGAAGCGACGGTGTACTCCTTCACGGCAGCACCGTCATCGCCAAGCGGTAGAGGGACACCGAGAGCAGGACTAGGAAGCCGAGCAGCACGGGCTCCTCCAGCGGGATGCCGGGGGGAAAGAACACCACGTTGTAAGTTGGACTGCTCCGAAACCAGCCCCGCAGCACCCCGGCGGCGTCGAAGGCCAGAAAGAGGGGTACGGTGAGGACCATCGCCCGAAGGACCCGGCGTGGCTCAAGGCCGAGACGCACCCGGAAGCCGAGCCAGAGCACGCCACCCCAACTCAGCACCAGAGCCGCCAGATAGAGGTAGCGCATCAGCTGCCGGGCCGAACCCCGTGCGGTTGGAGTTCGGCTGGCCGGACAGCGGGCCTCGGGATAGATCGTGGAAGGACCGCTCGGCGGGCACTCCCGTCACTGGGTGAGCTCCTCAAGAGAGCACTCGGAATGCATACGTCTTGCACGGTGAGTAGCTTAGCGCATGAGTTACTGAGAACCATGGTGACTATTTGGCTACTTGCGCAACTAACTTATCTTTGCTATCCTCCTAGCGTGCAGTTGTCTTCTACCAGCAGCCTTAGGAACACTCCGCAGGCACGACAGGACACCTACCGCCGCCACGCGGAGATCTGCAAGGTCCTCACGGATCCCAAGCGATTGATGCTTCTGGATGCGCTGAGGGCCGAGGAGCTCTCCGTGGGGCAGCTGGCTGACCGTCTGGGGATCACCCTGGCCAATTGCAGCCAGCATCTCTCGGTGCTCCGGTCGGCCCTCCTGGTTGACAGCCGCCGCCAGGGCACCACCGTCCTCTACCGGCTAACCGAGCCTCGCATCGCCGAGGCCTGCGACATCATCGAGGCCATCGTGGGAAGCCGCCGGATCTCCGGTGAGGCGCCCGCGTCGGCCACCGGGTCAACCCCAGGAGGAGCCTAGATGCCCCAGACCGCTACCAAGCCCCATCGGGTTCTGGTGTTCACAACTCCGACCTGCCCCTGGTGTCAGCGGGCCAAGCAGTACCTGCGGCAGCAGCGGGTCCCTTACCGCGAGGTCGACGTCTCCCGCGACGCCGCCGCCGCTCGCGACCTGGTGCGCCGCACTGGGCAGATGGGAGTTCCGGTGGTGGAGATCGACGGCAGGCCGGTCGTGGGTTTCGACCAGCGGGCCATCGATCGGCTCCTGGGACTCAACTGAGCTGCGGCCCGGCAGGGCCCAATTAGGAAAAGGCGGGGAAGATAGCCCCAAAGGAGGCATGACGATGACTGAGGAGCCAGAGGTGACGCCACTGGGCAGCCGCGTGCTGCTGAAGTTGGTCGAGGAGGAGAGCGTGACCGCCAGCGGGCTGGTCCTCCCCGACACGGCCAAGGAGAAGCCCCAGAGGGGCGAGGTGGTGGCGGTGGGAGACGACGAGGAGACGATCAAGGTCCACCCCGGTGACCTGGTCCTGTTCCCCAAGTACTCCGGGACCGAACTCAAGCTGGAGGGCCAGGACCACCTGATCCTGGAGGCGGGAGACCTGCTGGCGGTGCTCCGCCCCAGAAGCGGACGCGCCGCCTGAGAGAGGCGGGGGCTGGGGACTCCCCAGCCCCCACCCTCAGGAGCCCGGGAGGAGGTGAACCGGGCTGCCCAGGTACTGCACCTCCACGGTGATGGTGTCCCCGGCGGTGGTGTACTTTCCCACCCCGTACCAGAGGCTCCAGTACCCCGGGTTGGTGCCGGTGCCCGCCGCCTGGTAATCGGAGGGCACCTGGATGTTGAACTGGACCCACTGGCCGTTGTAGATGGCACCTCCGCCCTTGCTGGTCTGGATCACGGCGGAGTCCGAACCGAAGGGGAAGCTCCCGCCGTTGACGGCGATCGGGGTGTTGCCCCCCGCTCCCAGGCTGATCCCCAGGTTGTCCGCCTCCGGTCCGTTGCTGCCGACCAGCAGGGACGCGAACTGCACCGGCACCGGGTTGCCGGAGCTGCTGCTGGTGTACTCAGGCTGCTGGATGCCGAGGTAGGCGTCGCCGCCCACGTCTCCCGGGTCGAAGACCCTCACCGAGATCACCTTGCCGGCGTAGGCGGTGGGGAGGTAGAAGAGGGGGACGTCGAAGGAGAGCGCGGTGCTCCCGGACTGGATGGGGGTGTACAGCCCCATGTCCGCGAGCGCCGAAACCGTGCACGCCGAGGCGCCACCGCCGGCGCAGTTGCCCGATCCCCCCAAGGGGGTGACGATCTGGAGGGAGTAGGCGTCGTGGGCAAGTGGGTACCCATTTGGAAGGCTGCTGCTGTTCACTGAGGGTGAGCTGGTTGCGTCCTGGGAGTTGATCACTGCGCCGTCCCAGGCCAGGGTGTCGACCCGGAGGCGGAAGTACCTTCCACCGCTGCCTCCGGCTAGGTAGTAGACACCGCCGATGTCAGTCCCGTAGGTGGAGAGCGCCGAGGCGTCATAGAACTGCTGGTGGAAGAGGTTGGCGTCGGCGCCGGTCGGGGCGTACGAGTTGAGCGAGATCCATCTGTGGAAGACCCAGGGGGTCCCACTGACCGTCACCTGCTGGTCACTGGCCGAAGAGGGGTTGTCGCAGCCGTTGGCATTGGGCGAATTTGCCTCGTAGTAGCTGTACGTCGCCGTGCCCTGGTCGAGGTCGTAGGCGTTGAAGGGGCAGAAGATGTCCTGGAGGAGCGGCACGTCGCTCTGCCGCGAGTACAGCACCGGGACCGCGTAGAGGGTGAAGCCCATCGCCGCGTAGTCGGTGTAGGGCACACTCGAACTCGAACCCGCACTGCTCGGGTTGTAGCTGGTGAGCTTCGGGAAGCTGCTGTCATCGTCGTGGTAGGTGTTCACGGTGTTGTTGTTGTCGGTGCCCGGGTCGAAGCTCGGGTTGTACACCTGTACGTCGGCCGTGGTACCGGCCGGCACCCAGATCAGGTAGTTGTACCCGCCGGTGTCGTTGACCAGCAGCCCATCAGCGTTGGGGTAGCAGGTGTCGGTGCCGTCGATGCAGCTGATCTGGTGGACGTCGGGAGGGTTGGCCGTGCAGCTGCCGGCTGGCGGGCAGCCGTTGGCCGTCTCGGTCGGGGTGGGGGTGAAGGCGTCCCCCTCGGAACGGGGATTGCCCCACCCCTCGGTGCGCAGGAAGTAGTAGTTGTTGCCCCCGCTCCCGACCTGGGACTCGATGGTCCCCAGCTGGTTTCCCGGCTGCCCCATTTGAATGGGCGGCAGGTACTCGGCGGTGGCGTAGGCCGTGACGTTGTGGGTGCCGAAACCCAAAAGGCCCATGAAGTACACCGGAGCCGGCGCCGTGATGGCCACCTTGAGCTCGTTGGTGGTGGGCTGGGTGACCACCACGTTGTCCGGTGAGGTGTTGGGGTAGCCGTCCCGCTGCGCCGTGAGCAATGCCTCCTGGGTCGCCTGGGCCGTGTCGCCGGGCAGGTAGGCGACCCCGGAAAGGGCGGCTGCTGCCGCGGCCCGCTGCTGGAGGTCACTGTGGAGGTAGGAGATGCCGGCGTCGATGGCCAGCCCCATGAGGGCGAAGAGCACCACCGCGGACAGCGCAAAGATCACCATCACCTGCCCAGATTTGGACTGGCTCCAGTGGCGGCGGTCGGGCGCGGCTTGCGACATGCTCAGTTCGCCGTTGGGGGCAGGGTTATCGCCGTGTAGCGGGTGTCGGTCTGAGTGAAGAAGGGGAGGCCCGGGGAGGTGAAGGTGAAGGTGATCGACACCCCGATGGCGGCCTCGCTGGGATGGGCCTGAACCCTGAGGTCTAGGGTGTAGGGCGCGATCCCTCCGGTGGTGCAGCTGCCGTTGCCGCTACGGCTGGTGGCGGGGAGCCCGTCCACCAGGTCCCAGCTGCTGGTGGCAGCGCACCAGCGGTACTCGTCCACACAGGCGCCGCCGGTGCTGCATCCCACGGTCGATGCCGACGGGTCAGGTCCGATCGGTGCCCCGACCAAGGCCCCGTCGGGTGTGGCCGGGCAGGGAGGGGGCGTGGTGGAGGGTGAGGGATTGAGGCTGCCGCATGACTGCGGCCGGTAGATGTCGATCTCCACCACCTGCGTGTTGGACAGCTGGTGCTGCAGGGCCGGCTCCATGGCGGCGATGACCTCGGCGTCGGCGGCGCAGGGGTCGTTGGCAGCCCGCTGGCAGGAGTATGCCGCGGTGCAGGAGGAGCCGGTGCAGCCGACGTTGCCCACGCTGGCCGCGATCTGGGCTCCGTAGCTGGTGGTCTGGCCGATGGTGTCGCTGTTGGCGATCAGCGCCGCGCCGGTCCAGGCGCCGAGGAATACCAATACCAGCACCGGCACCAGAAGGGCGAACTCGACCAGTGACTGGCCGGATTGGCGCCTTCTCACAGTGTTTGCGGCTGCAGGCGGAACACCACCGACGCCGTCCCTGAGAATGTCGCCACCCCTCCAATGGCCGTGAAGGTGTAGTAGATGGTCAGTCGGGCGAAGTCCGGGCTGGCCTGGAGCCCACCGCCCTGGCCCACGTTCCGGTCCGCCGGGGGCCAGGGTTGGGACACAACGCAGGAGCTGTAGGCCAGCGGCTGGCAGTCCGGGAGGTAAACGTTCAGATCCGCGGCGTCGGGCTGGAGGACCACTTGGCCGCCGCTCTTGACCTGGTCCTCCCGCTGCAGGGTCACCTTGGTCACCTGGGTCAGGATGGTGTTGGAGAGACCGGCCTGATCCATCAGGTGGATGGCGACCTGGTCGGCGGTGGCGGGGGTGTTGCCCTCGGCGGCGATCTCCGCGGCGCCGAGGTTGGCCGCGTGCTGAATGTCGGCGCGGGCGTACAGGAATATGCCCCCGTTCACCGCCGAGAAGATGAGAAACAAGAAGATCGGCGCCACCAGCGCGAACTCCGTGATCGCCTGCCCCGCCGCTCCTCCCCAAGCGCGGCGCGCGGCCGCCACCTCACCTTTGGTGCGTAGCTGTCCGCAGCGATGCACAAATACCCCCTCACCCATCGTCGGCCCCTAGCTCTCGGCTGCCCGCACTTAACCACTTGGCACCGCGGAGTCCTCACTCTCCATTGTGACGATCCAGTTACAAAATAGTGAGCCTCGTGGCCCGAGCCGCACCGGGTGAGGGCCAACTTGGCCGCCGGGGGAAGCTCGGCTATAGGGACCGCGGACCGAGCAGGGCCGTCAGCAGTCCCGGGATCCGGGGCTCTCCGAAAGCCGCCCCCCTTCATGTGCATTCTCTGAATCCCTGGGAGGTAACCGCGGGCCATCCGCGACCTCGGCCAACGCGGAATCCACTCTCGCCTTGGAGGTCCCGGCTGGAGTCAGAGTCTGGGAGCGTCGGAGAACATCGCCCCCTGCCTGCCGATTCGCATCGTATACCGCTAGCCTAACTAGCGCAAAGCAAGTTACACTGCTCTGGTGCCAAAGCTAGTGCCCATCGTGGCGGCCTGCGTTTGCTTCGCGTTTCTCCTGGGAGCCTGCGGGTCCACGCCATCCCGCGTCTCCGGGCTTGCCAACGTCGCCTATGCCGGCTCACTGGAGCTGGTGATGCAGCGCGACCTGGGACCTGCCTTCACCCACCACACCGGCTACCAATACGAGGGCCGGGGGGCCGGTGCCCTGGGCTTGGCCCAGGAGATCCGGGCCGCAGAGATCACCCCCAACGTGTTCCTCTCGGTCGGGTCCGGGCCCGTTGCCTTGCTCGAGCCCAAGTTCACCTCGTGGGCCGTGGAGTTCGCCAGCAGCCCGCTGGTGCTGGCTTATTACCCCCAAGGACCCCATGCCAGCGAACTGGCGCAGGTCGCCTCCGGCAAGCTGCCGCTCACCGACCTCTTCCAGCTACTCGCGGAGCCGGGGTTCCGGCTGGGACGCACCGACCCCGCCACCGACCCCCAGGGCCAGGACTTCGCCATGATGTTCCAGCTCGCCGAGCGAGAGCTGGATGTGCCGGCGGCCACCGTGTCCGCCGACCTGGCCGGCGGGTCCTCCCAGATCTACCCCGAGACGGCGCTCGAGGCTCAGCTGCAGGCGGGGCAACTGGACGCCGCCAGTGCCTTCCGCTCCCAGGCGCAGCAGCTCCACCTCCCCTACGTTCCCCTGCCGTCGGCCCTCGACTTCGGTGATCCCGCGATGGCCGCCGCCTACGCCCGAGCCAGCCTCAAACTTTCGACCGGTGCCCTGGTCCACGGGTTTCCCCTGGTTCTGGAGGCCACCACCGTGGGCGACCACGACCGCGCCGCGGCTGTGGCTTTCATCCAATATCTGATCTCGCCCGCGGGACGCCAGATCCTGGCCCGGGACGGGTATTCGACGGTGCCCCTGAAGCTTCTCGGGGACGTCTCAGCCGCCCCAGACCAGGTGCGTAAGCTGGCCGGGTGAGCGTCCTGGCCGACGTGCGGCCGGCTCGGAGAGGTACTTCCCTGGCCGTCCTGGCGGCCCTGGTGGTCTGGGTAGCTGTGCTCGGCCCCACCATCACCCTCTTGGCCCACGTCTCCCCGGGCCAGCTGGTCGCCGCGTTGCGGGCGCCGGGAGCGCTGGACCCCCTGGTCACCTCGGTGGAGGCCTCGGCGCTGGCGCTTCTGGTGATCTTGTTGGGGGGGACCCCTCTGGCCTATCTTCTGGCCCGCCGGCGGATGCCCCTCAACCGGGTGGTGGAGGGCGCGGTGCTGCTGCCGCTGCTCATGCCCCCTCTGGTGATCGGGCTCCTGCTGGTCTTCATGGTCGGGCCGGCGACTCCCATCGGAGGCGCCCTCGCTCATCTCCACCTCACCGCCGCCGACACCTTCTTCGCCCTGCTGGTGGCTGAGGTGTATGAGGCGGTCCCCTATTACATTTTGGGAGCTGAGGCGGCCTTCTCGGCCGTGGACCCGCAGCTGGAGAGTGCCGCCTCCCTCCTCGGTGACAGCCGGTGGCGCACCCTCCGCCGTGTCACCCTCCCCCTCGCGGCTCCCCAGCTGGCGTCGGCGCTGGCGGTCACCTGGGCGCGGGCCATGGGAGCCTTCGGCGCGGTCCTGATCATCGCCTACCATCCCTTCGGCCTTCCCCTGCAGATCTGGACCACACTGCAGGAGACAGGCCTCAGCTCGGCGCTCCCCTTCGCCCTGGTGCTGGTGCTGGTCGCCCTGCCGCTGCCCCTACTCGCCTATTTCTGGAGCGCGCGTGCTGGCCGCAGACTTTGAGGTGCGCCGGCGGCTGTTCTCGGTCCGGGTGCGGCTCCAGCTCGAGAGCGGGCAGCGCCTGGCTTTGGTGGGGCCCTCCGGCGCCGGCAAGACCACCGTGCTCTCCGCCTTGGCCGGCCTCCTCCCGCTCGACTCCGGCTCGATCGTCCTGGACGGGGAGCGCCTTGCTCGCTCGCACCCGGGGGCCGGCGGAATACGCTTGGTCACCCAGGAGCCGGCCCTCTTCCCCCACCTCACGGTCCGCGAGAATCTCCTGTACTCGAGGGGTGCCGACGCGGCGGCCGCGGAGGGGCTCGCCGGTCGGCTCCACCTGACCCCCTTGGTATCAGCCCGGCCCCGGGCGCTCTCCCAGGGGGAGAGACACCGGGTGGCCCTGGCGAGGGCGCTGCTCTCGGGCTGCCGCCTGCTCCTGCTGGACGAGCCATTCGCCGCCTTGGACCGTCCCCTGGCCGAGGAGCTGTTGGAGCTGGTGGTCGAGGAGGTGGACCGGCTGCCGGGAGGGGCGATCCTGGTCACCCACCAGCTGGAGGACGCCCAAGCCTTCGCCGATCGGGTGGGGGTGATGGTCCGAGGTGAGCTCGCCCAGGTGGGCTCCGCCGCGGAGCTGGCGCTCCGCCCGGCCAGCCCGGAAGTGGCCGCGCTAACCGGCTACCGTGGCTGGCTGCGAGGGGAGGCAGGGATCCTGGCGGTGCACCCCGAACGGCTGGCCGACGGCGGTCCCGGAGAGCGGATCTCTGCCCGGGTGGTGAGCTGCCGCCCCTTCGGGACCCGGTTCAGCTTGGACCTCGAAGCCGAGGGGAGATGGAGCGGGCGGTTCCGCCAGCACCGTACCGAGCCGGCCCAGCCGGGGGAGGCTCTCGAGCTGTACGCTCCCGATCCGGTCGTCTACCGGGAGGAGGCCCTGGATGGCTGAGCTGCGCGAGCCGGTCACCGGGCGCCGGTTGCGTCTGGCCAGACTCGGGCGGGGCCTATCGCAGTCCGAGCTGGCTGAGGTCTGCGGCATAAGCCGGCAGGCGGTGGCCGGGATCGAGCGCGGGGCGTGGGCCCCCTCCCTGCCCGTGGCCCTCAAGCTGGCGCATGCACTGGGGCGCACCGTGGAGGAGCTCTTCCAAGATCCACCGGCAACCGAGGAGGTGGAGGTCGTGCGGCTGGCGGAGCCCCCACCCCATGACCAGCGGGCCCAGACGGTGGAGACCTTCCGGGGTATGGTGGCCGTCCCCCGGGACGGGCTGGCGGGCACGGTGCCCGGATTCGGCCCCGCAACCTCCATCCTGCTGGCGCCGACCCGGGCCCGGGTACCCACCCCGCATCCGCGCTTTCTCCTGGTGGCTGGCTGCGATCCCGCCCTGCCCCTCCTGGCCGAGGGATTGCGGGAGGCGGGCACCGGGTACAGCTTCGCCTGGTGGCCGTGCGGCAACCGTGAGGCACTTCGCCTGCTACAGCTTGGCTTGGTCCATGCCGCCGGCGTCCATCGTGCCACCGGGTCCGCCGCGGAGCTGGCCGAGGGGGCGATTTCGGTCGGATTCGCCCGCTGGCGCGAGGGGATCATCTCGGCGGCGGATCGGCCGGTTGACCGGCTGGAGGAGGCGCTGGAGCGGAGGCTCCGCCTCGCCAACCGGGAGCCGGGGGCCGAGGCGCGGTCCGTCCTCGATAGGGAGCTGGAGAGGCTGGGAGGACCGCCGCCTCCCGGGTACTCCAGTTCGTTTCCCGGCCACCTGGCGGTCGCTGGAGCAGTGGCCGCGGGAGCGGCAGACCTGGCGGTGGCGACCGAGCCGGCGGCGCTGGCCCTGGGTCTTCACTTCACGCCCCTGTCTGATGAGGAGTCGTCGCTGCTTCTGCCGGAGAACGAGGTCGACTCTCCGCCGCTGTCCGCGCTCCTGGCGGCGCTGGGCCATCCGGCAGTCTCCTCCCAGCTGGAACTGTTGCCGGGGTACGACCCAGCCTGGCTCGGAGTGACCGGCTGAGGGAGCTGCCTGGTCTCGCAATCGGCGATCATGGTGGGATGAAGAAGTCAGCCGCGGACGAGGAGGTCTTCCCCTCCGAGCGGGAGCGCGGCCGCCGGCGCGACCGCAAGCGGGCCACCGCCATGGTGGTGGATGGCGCCGGGATCCGCCGCCAGGCGATGGCCCTGGCGGCACGGTCGCGCCGGCTCTCAGAGCCGCCGGAACGCCCGTGAGCTCGCCAGTTCTCGGGGACCCCTTCGGCCTTCGGGCCCACCGGGCCGGGACCCTGTAGCCTGTCCCGCATGGACGAGCCAGTCCTCTCCGGTCCCGCAGGGGCAACCCCTCCAGCCGCCGAGGCGGCGGTCCGCCGGATCCTCTGCATCCCCCAGGGGGCCGCGCGGCCGACCGAGGCCGAGACCTCGCGGATCTTCACGGTGTCCATGGCCATGACCGGGGTGCGCTGCGTCTTCACCTACGGCATCGTGCCGGTCATGACCCCGGCCCTGGGCGTCGTGGCGGCGCCCTGGATCGGCATCCCCCTTTCCCTTCTGGCCCTGGTCTTCGACGTCCGGGGGATCCGCAGCTTCTGGCGGGCCTACCATCCCCAGCGCTGGCTGATGACCGTCCTCTACCTGGTGGTGATGGGGTTCGTCACCTACCTGCTGGTCCGGGACCTGGTTCACCTGATCCACTAGGCAACGTCAGCGGAGGTCGGGCCGGGAGCTAGGGGCGCCAGACGGTCTGGATGTTGGTGAACTCCCGGATCCCGAAGCTGGCCAGCTCCCGCCCGAAGCCGCTCCGGCGCACCCCACCGAAGGGGATGCGGGCATCCGAGTGGGTCATCCCATTGACGAAGACCCCGCCGGTGTCGAACCGGCGGGCCAGCTCCACCCCCCGGTCGGGGTCCTTCGTCCAGAGGTTGCCACCCAGGCCGTAGCGGGGATGGTTGGCCAGCCGGATCCCCTCCTCGAGGTCCCGGAAGGTGCTCACGGCGGCCACCGGGCCGAAGGTCTCCTCCTGGAAGGCGGCCATTTCGGGCGTGACCCCGGTCAGGACGGTCGGGGGGTAAAAATAGCCCGGTCCGGAGCCTGTCTCGCCTCCCAGGAGGACGGCCGCGCCCCCCTGCCGGGAGCGCTCCACCTGGTCGGCGATCCGCTCTCTGAGGTCGGCGCGGGCCAGGGGGCCGATGCGGGTGGCGCGGTCCAGGGGCGGCCCCACGGTGAGCGCCTGGCAGTGGGCCAGGAACCGCTCCAGGAAGCCCTCGGCGATGGACTCCTGGAGGAGGAACCGCTTGGCGGCGATGCAGCTCTGGCCCCCGTTCTGGAACCTCGCCCGCACCCCCACCTCGGCGGCCTGGTCCAGGTCGGCGTCCTCCAGCACCAGGAAGAAGTCGGATCCACCCAGCTCCAGCACAGCCTTCTTCAGCTCCCGACCGGCCACCTCGGCCACCCGGCTGCCGGCCAGGTCACTCCCGGTGAGGGTCACCGCCCTAACCCTCCGGTCGGCGATCAGGCCCGGGACCGGCTCGGCGCCGCACACCACAGCCGCCAGCGATCCCTCCGGGAATCCGGCCCTGGTCACCAGCTCCTCCAGCGCGAGCGCGCAGCCGAAGGTGGTGGGGGCGTGCTTCAAAAGGCCGGTGTTGCCGGCCATGAGCGCCGGGGCCAGGAAGCGGATCACCTGCCAGAGGGGGTAGTTCCAGGGCATGATCGCCAGGACCACCCCGAGCGGCCGGAAGGCCACCAGGCTTCGGGGGGAGTCGGATGGCGCTTCCTGGACCGCCAGGAAGCTGCCCGCCTCATGGGCGAAGTACTCGCAGGAGGTGGCGCACTTGTCCACCTCGGCCTCGGCCTCGGCGATCGGTTTGCCCATCTCCTCGGTCATGAGCCGGGAGAGGCTCTCCCTCTCCCGCCGCAACAGCTGGGCCAGCTCCAGCATGCGCTGAGACCTCCAGGCCAGGGTCTCCGAGGAGATCTGCTCGAACGCCGCCTGCGCCCCGGCGAGTTTTGCCTCGATCTCTCCGGGCGTCATCTCCGGGAACTCCGAGACCACCTCCTCGGTCGCCGGGTTGACCGAGTTGAAGACTCGCTGCGTTGTGGTCGCCATGCCAAGACCCCCTGAAGCCGCGCCCTAGGGAAGGGCGTACCTGATGGACGAGTTTGCCAGATCGCGACTCAGCCGGCCCCTCTCCGCCAGCAGCTGCAGGTGGAGCTCGGACTCGAACACCGCCAACATCTGGTTGAAGGGGTCGAGGTCCTGGAAGCGGCGCCGGTGCCGCGTCCAGGGCAGCCGACCGGCCACCTCCCGCGCGCTTCGGGCGCCGGCCTCGACCTCCTGATAGCACTCCTCGAGCCGCAGCCGGTGGTGCTCCAGCAACTCTGCCACCCTTCCTCCGAGGTCTCTGAACACCGGACCGTGGGCCGGCAGCACCAGCCGGCAGGGGAGGTCGGCCACCTTCTCCAGGGAGTCCAGGAAATCGGCCAGCGGCGAGCCCGGCAGGTGGAGCTCCACCCCGATCGAGGGGGTGATCTGGGGGAGGACGTGGTCTCCGGCGAAGAGCAGCTGGTTGGCGGGGTCGTGCAGGCAGAGGTGACCTCTGGTGTGTCCGGGGGTCGCCACCACCTCCAGCTCCCGATCGCCGAGGACGAGCGTCTCGCCGCCGCCCAGGTACAGGTCGGGGTCCGCCGGGGGGCGGCGCTCGGTGGGGCCAGCCGCTTCCAGCCGGCGGGCAACGTCCTCGGCAGCCAGCTGCCCCAGCCGCGCCCCCGTCCTGCGCCGGGCCTCGCCGGGGTGATCGCGGAAGGCGATCAGCGAGTCGCGCTCCCTGCTCCCTAGCAGCACCTGGGCCCGGGAGCGCTGGCGCACCCGGCCCGCCAGGCCGTAGTGATCGTCGTGGACATGGGTGGCGAAGACCCACCGAACCCGGTGGAGGCCGGAGCCTAGCCGGCGGAGCGCATCCTCCAGCCGCTCCCAGCTCTCCCGCCGGTTCCAGCCGCAGTCCACCATCAGAAAGCCCCCCTGGTCCCGGACCAGGTAGGCGTTGACCGCCCGCAGGGCGTCCCCTGGGAGGGGCAGGGGGACGCGCCAGACCCCTTCCGAAACCTCGTCCAGGGTCGGCCGCTCCCAGGCGTGGCGGTCCTCCTCGGTCAACTCACCTCCGGCTGGGCGTCGGCGGGTCCCGGAACCGCGCCGGCGGCGGAGATCACCTCCATGACGTCGGCCACCTCCACCGGACGCCGGCAGCGCACCTGCAGGTGGCAGAGGAGCTGGGACTGGTCGGAGACCTGGAGCTGGACGGGGCGCAGCTGCACCGACTCCCGGGAGCTCAGCTTGAGGGTCTTGGCGATCGCCAGGGACAACTCCGCGAGCCGGGCGCGGGCGGGAAGCTGGACCTCGATGTCCAGTTGGAGCGGCAGATTGGTGACCGTGAGCGCGGCCATCAAAACCCCGCTGTTGGGGATCCGCACCAGCCGGCCCCCCAGGTCGACCGTGGTGTAGACCACCCCCACGTGGGTCACCACCCCCTGGTACTCGATCCCCCCGAACAGGTAGGTGCGGATGTGGACGAAGTTCCCCACCACGAAGGGGCGGGCCAGGAGCAGGACGATCCCGGCGAACACGCTGCCGAGGGAGGTCTGGGCCGCGACCCCCACCACCACCCCGACAACCGCTCCTGCGGCCAGAAGGCCGGTGAGGTCGATCTGAAGCGCCGAGAGCACCCCCAGGATCAGGAGGAGGTACAGGCACCAGGTCACCACCGGCCGCCAGGCGTACAGGGAGCTCCCCTGGAGGTGGGCGAAGACCCTGGAGTTGAAGGCGCGGATCGCCACCCCTCCCAAGATCACGGCCAGAACGAAGATCCCCAGCTGGATGGCCAGCCCCTCCCCCTTGGGAGCCAGGCTGAGCAGCTGGGTGCGGGCGGCCAGGAGGAGGGCCACGGCGGCCGTGGCGGTGGCCGCTGTGGCCCAGCCCCGAGGACCGGGTGGCGGGGAGGGCCGGGTCCTAGTGCTCAGCATCGGCCCATCCTGCCAGAGCGCGCCCGATCTGCGCTCAGATCAGCCCTCGGCGGTCAGAGTGGGGTCGAGGTTGAGCCCGGTCCGGCCTCGGAAGGCGGCCAGGACCCCGGCTGCCACGGAGATGGCGGCGAGGAAGAAGGCGGAGGCGACCAGGCCCTGGGTCACCGCGTGCACCGAGGCGTTGTGTCCCGCGCCGGCTCCCACGAAGAGTCCGTAGACCAACCCCGTGAGGGCCACTCCCATGGAGGTCCCGGTGCCCCTGGTCATGTTGAGGATCCCGCTGGCCATCCCCGAGTGCTCGCGGGGAGCCGACCCCATGATGGCGGCGTTGTTGGGCGGGGTGAACATCCCCAGCCCGATCCCGGCCACCGCCAGCTCCACCAGGAGCAGCCCGCCGGTCTCCGGGTGGACCCCCAGGCCCACCATGGACAGCGCCAGCACCGCCATCCCCCCCACGGTGAGGGGCTGGGCGCCGATTCGGTCCGCCAGCGCTCCCGCTATCGGCGCGGTGATCCCCAGGAACACCGGCAGGACCACCAGCTCCAGCCCGGCGGAGGCAGGGTTCAGGTGCCCGGCATCCTTGAGGTAGAAGGGGAGGACGAAGAGAGCGCCGAAGAGGGCGAGGTAGGAGAGCAGACCTGAGGAGATGCCTGCCGAGAAGGGAACCACCTTGAACATGGAGAGCTGCATCATGGGGGCCCGGCAGCGGAGCTCGCGGCGGATGAACACCGTCCCGAAGATAAGGGTGGCGGCCACGAAGCCCAGGATCTCGGGGGAGAGCCAGCCCGTCTCGTTCCCGAAGGAGAGGGCCAGCATGAGGGCGGTGATGGCCGCCACGAAGCTTCCAATCCCCCACCAGTCCATCGGCTGGCGCTCGGCGAGGTGGCGGCTTCGGGGGAGGAGGAACCACCCGAGCCCCATGCCCAGCAGTCCGGCCGGCACGTTGACGAAGAAGATCAGCCGCCAGCCCCCCAGGACCAGGAGCAGGCCTCCCACCGCCGGGCCGAGGGAGAGCCCCAGCGCCTGGGCGGCTCCCTGGACGCCGATCCCCTTGCCCAGCTTGTCGGGCGGCATCGCCTGCACGATGAGGGCAACACTGTTGGCCTGGAGCATGGCCGCGCCGAAGCCCTGAAGGACCCGGAAGACGTCGAGGAAGGTGAGGCTGGGGGCCAGCCCGCAGAGGGCCGTCCCGATGATGAAGATGGCGAAGCCGTAGATGTAGAGGAGCTTGCGCCCCACCATGTCGGCGAAGCGCCCCACCGCGGTCACCATGGCCACCAGGACCAGGAGGTAGGCTAGCGAGACCCACTCCACCGACCCCAGCGAGGCGTTGAAGTCGGTCTTGAGCCGGGGGAGGGCCAGGACCACGATGCTGGCGTCCAGCTGGCCCATGAACGCCCCCACGCAGACGGTGCCCACCACCAGCCAGTGGCTGTTGGGGTTTTTGGCCACCGAGGCCGGCCGCCGCGGCTCGACCAGAAGGCGCCGCCAGCCGTGGACGGCGTGCTCGGACTCGGACACCGATCCCATCACTCGAATATAGCCGCGCTGTTGAGGCCGGGGGAAAAGAAAGGGCCCGCCCGGATCTCCCGGGCGGGCCCCTGGACGCCTCCTAGGTGGCGTCTGTCGATCCGAAGTCGGTCAGCTCCCGGTGTCGGGATTGGGGCTGGCGGAGGGTCCCACCTGAGGCGGCATGTAGCCGCCAGTCTGGGCGATCGGACCCTCACCCACAACTCCGGTTCCGCTGAGGACGATGGCGGCGATCTCCTCGGTCTCGTACCCACTGTGCACCGCCCAGCCGTAGGCGAGCAGGCTGACCATGATCACCACCAGGATGTCGGTCGGGAACGGGATGCCGATGGTCTTGGGAGCGCCCACGAAGCCGAGGAACGTAACCCCGTAGGAGCCGTAGTAGGAGATCCCGAACATCGCCAGGAGGAAGAAGATCAACCACCAAGTGCTGCTCACCGCCTTGCGCCCCTCCTCGTTGCAGAGATACCAGAGGGTGCCGGTGAAGCCCACGATCAGCACGATGGTCGTGAAGTAGAACACCCCGAAGGCGGGGTGGGGAATGGCCGCTGGGACGGCTGTCAGGGCGTAGCCACCCCAGCGCTGGACGATGATCCAGAGCACGAGGAAAACCAGCCCCAGGATTCCGCCGGACCCAGCGCTGATCCAGCCCTTCATGGGGGCGTAGAACCAGGTGAAGAGCGGCAGGGCCACGAATACCGCGGCGAACACGATTGCCAGGGTCTCGAAGTCAGCCCAGTAGACGATCAGGACGGCACCGATGAAGCCCACAGGGGCCAGGATCTCCGCCCCCCAAAGGCGGAAGGGCCGGGTGAGCGACCCCGCGGTGCGACGCAGGATGGGAAGCCCGATGCCGCCCATGATGTAGGTCAGCACCGTGGCCGACGTGATGATCCCGACCAGCGTGTACCAGCTGGGAAGCGGCAGGAAGAAGAGGCAGCCCACGACCGTCGAGGCCAGGAGGGCCATAAGCGGGATCTTGGTCGAGGCCAGGACGTTCTGGAACTGCTTGGGCAGGTAGCCCACCACCGAGAGGCCGTACACCGTCCGGGCCGAGGTGCCAAGGTAGATGTACCCGGTCCCGGTTGGGGAGATGAACGCGTCGATCAGCAGGATGGTGGCGAACCCGCCCAGAAGAGCGGTCCCCGATCCCTTGAGAAGGACATAGAAGGGGGCGTCGGCGGCATAGCTGCCCGCGGCCTTCAGCCCTGCCCAGTCGCCGACATGGACGTGGAAGAAGCCCCAGTTGATGCCACCGGTGAAGGCCACCTGGAGCAGTACGTAGACGACCATGCCGGCCAGGACCGACAGGATCGTGGCGGTGGGCACATCCCGCTGTGGGTTCTTGGCCTCGCCACCGAAGTCCAGCGCCTGCCGGAAGCCGAGGTAGGAGAAGACGATCCCGGTGCTGGCCACCGCCCCCAGGACGGGCTGGGTGCCGAGCGGGAAGAAGCCGCCGTAGTTGCCGAAGTTCTTGGTGTGCAGGTCCAGGACCAGCAGCAGAATGATGGTCAGGCCGGGGATCACGAACTTCCAGCCGGTGACGAAGGCGTTGAACTGGCTAAGGAAGCGGATCCCGGCGTAGTTGATGATGAAGAACAGGATCATCAGTCCGACTCCGAAGAGGATCCCGGACGGCCAGGTCAGCTCGGAGCTGGTGTTGACGATCCCGTGGATGTAGGAGCTGGCATAGGTCACCACCGCCTCGGCCTCGATGGCCGGGACCGAGACCGCGGATAGCAAGTATGTCCAGCCCAGGATGAAGCCGGTGTAGCCGCCGTGGGTCAGGTGCGGGTAGCGCACGATGGCTCCGCTGCGGGGCAGCATCCCCGCCACCTCAGCGTAGTTGAGGGCAACGAAGAGGACCAGCACGCCACCCACGATCCAGGAGACGATCGCGCCCGGCCCGGCCACCGAGGCCGAGGCGATGGCCGCGAACAGCCACCCGGAGCCGATGATCCCTCCCA